>DBCP01000014.1:4574-15082 GCA_002293105.1 Bacteroidetes bacterium UBA955
TTGCTTACCACCTACTGTGAATTCTTCAGCAGATTTGGCGGCTGATTTCTTGGCGATAGATGGCCTTACAATCGATTTAGCAATGGCAACTTGTGGTGCTTTTTCGGGCTGCTGATCAATCTGAACCCACAACATTCCCAATCCACCTACCACAAACAAACCTGCTACAACCACCATCGAAGGGATCCACAAAATGGCGCGACGTTTTTTGCGTTCGCGTTTTTTCATCACGGCTTCAAAGGAAACGCGCTCGTTAAAAGGCGATTCCAAATCATGCAGTTTATCACGCAACTCGCTGTTCAATCGTTGATTGTCCATGTTATGAGGCCAATGACCCTCCTTCGGATTTTTGAATTTGTTGTTGCAACACCTTGCGTGCTTTTGCAAATTGAGAGCGACTGGTGCCTTCGTCTATTCCCAACATCTCGGCGATTTCTTTGTGCGAATACCCTTCAATCGCATACATATTGAATACAGTGCGATAGCCCACAGGTAAAGCTTCAACCATCTTCATGATCTGGTTTACTTGCAAATCTTCAAAAGCATCATCGGCGTATCCAAGGCGATATTCGTCGTCTGTGATGGATGTCCAAATGTGTTTACGCGCACGAATTTTATTGATACAAAGATTCACGGCCACCCTACGCATCCAAGTTTCCAAAGAACTTTGGAATCGGAATTTAGCAAGGTTATCGTATATCTTCACGTAGGCTTCCATGAGCGCGTCTTCAGCTTCTTCTTGACTGTTGCAGTATCGCAAGCAAAGCGACATGATCTTTTTTGAATATCGATTCCACAACTCGCGCTGGCAAATCCGATCCTCGCGAATACATCCTTCTACCAGTTCTTGTTCCGTCATTCGAATTCGTTAAACACATGTTACATTGCCTGCTGCCGTTGTTAGACAAACAATCTTGTCAATTCGTGGCTTGACATCTGCATTTTTTTTATGGGGTGCAATATCGGGAAGTAATGAATCGTTTTCCACATGTTTTAGGGAGAAATTAATTCTCCGTAGTGGATTCAATTTCGTTGATTTGTAAAATGGTAAGGAATTGGTTGATGGCATTGCTTTGTTTCGCTGGATTGAAACCAATTGAAATTCATGCTCAATCAAAAATAGATTTCCAAAACGGATTTTACCATAGTGCCGATGGACTTGCTTACGCTGAAAAACTTACGGCATCACTCACATTTAAGCAACAATTGGCTCAGACCCTCATGGTTCCGGCCTGGTCTAGAGAGGCGCTGATTGATGAGCCCCTTGATTCTGCCAAGTTTCAAAAATCACTGTTGTATCAAATTAGAGCGTTGGGCATTGGGGGCATTATTTTCTTCCAAGGCAATCCACTGAACGAATTATACCAAACAAATTATTATCAACAGGAATCTGCCATACCATTGTTGATCGGCATCGATGGCGAATGGGGTCCTTCGATGCGATTAACGGGCATGGAGAAGTTCCCTTTTCAGCTAACACTTGGCGCCACGCGAAACCGTCAGCTAGCCTATCAAATGGGGCTTTCGATGGCAGCGCAATGCAAACGATTGGGCATTCACATTAATTTCACCCCTTCCGTGGATGTCAATACCGAACTGAATAACCCAATTATCGGATTTCGAAGCTTTGGATCAAACGCAGAAGAAGTATCTAACATGGCCAGCGGACTAACTCAAGGCCTTCAAAGCGGGGGGGTGCTCGCATCCGCAAAACACTTTCCAGGACACGGCGACACCAAAACAGATTCTCATTTGGATTTACCCGTTGTATTGAAAAGTAAATCAGAGATTGAACAAGTTGATCTACCTCCTTTTACCAAGCAAATCAGTCAAGGCGTAGCGTCTGTGATGGTTGCCCACCTTAGGATTCCCAGCATAGACACATCAAAATTACCCTGCTCCATTTCACCGTATTTTGTCAAAAAATGGCTTCGACGAGAACTGGGTTTTCAAGGATTAATTATCACCGATGCACTCAATATGAAGGGCGTGGCGAAAATGGGTAGTCCAGCCGATGTCGCTTTGTTGGCACTCAAAGCTGGTAACGACATCATTTTGTTCCCAGAAGATGTCAATGGATTTTTGGACTCAGCGGTTAAGGCGAAAGCCAAAGGTGAGATTGACAGTGCGGAGATTGCCTCGCGCGTAATCCGCTTACTTGCAACCAAATACGATTTAGGTCTTTTCGATAATCGTTTTGTAAACCCAAATAATCTTCTCAGTGATTTGGAGCAAATCAAATCAAAATTCAACAATTTATATGGCCAAGAAGTGGCCGATGAGTCAATGATTTATTGTCGGCATTCAAACATTGATTGCGATGTGAAACACAGCCCCTTCAAACCTACATTTTTGACATGTGGCTCACCAAAAGATACCCTGCAACTCATCGTAATTGGCGATAGCATTCCTTTCAGACTTCCGATTCAATTGCAGCAATTCCGAATTGGTAGCATTCAAACCACTTTGTTACCTTGGAACTCAGACAGCACGCGCATCGATACAACATTGGCAAAACTGGCGAATACCACCCAACTGTTTGTTGGATTGGACTGGCCCACATGGAAATTGAAATCGCGCGCGATTCCTGCACCTTGGATTCACATCTTGGCGAAAAAACAAAGCGATTTCTATATTCATTTTGGACATCAATATGCCTTACAACCCTTATTAAACCTGCACAACAACTGCAATATCGTTATTGCGCATGAATACAATCAGTACACCGTAAACAGTGCTTTACGGATGGTTTTTGGGAAGTCGCATCATTATGGTACAAACAACATTGGGCTGGCTCATTTACAGGAAAACTGGAGCGGCGGTCAAAACTCAACTGTAGACGATATCGACTATGCGCATGGCAATATTCATGGTTACGATCCGGATTTACATGCCGTTTTGGATTCGATGATGCGAGAAGGCTTGGCGAAGGATCTGTTTCCATCGGCTCAATTGGTTGTTCTAAAGGACGGCCAGATTGCGGCGAATATTAATGTCGGCTCTGTGAAGGATTTGAACGGGAACGACATCCCAACGACCCAGGATCACGTGTATGATGTAGCTTCAATCACAAAAATTGCGGCAACCACGTTGGCTTTCATGAAGCAATATGAGACCACCAAGGGATTTAACCTTGATGCACCCATTGGCAAAACTTGGCCCGAACTGGCGTCACAAAACAAATCACTATCGGCCATTACTTTCCGTGAATTACTGACCCATCAAAGTGGCTTACCCCCTTTCCTGCCGATGCAACAAAGAGCCATCAAAATGGGTGCAAAATCCGTTGGATGTCAACTGCATGAGGCAAAAACAACCACACCCTCGCTTGTAGCTGGAGAAAACGACAATCCCAATACCCAATTCGAAATTTCTATGGGACAGTGTTTGGAAAAGCGATGGTCGGATTCGGCCTGGAATTGGATATTATCTACCCAACCATCGAACGACAAATCCTATGTTTACAGCGATATAAATATGATTTTGTTGGCCAAATGGATTGAGCAAAGAAATCCTTCGCTTTGGCAGGGGATCGTTAATGGCGATTTTTATCAATCCATTGGGATGACAAACACCCGTTTCAAACCCTTGGAGAATGGTATTTCAGCCAATAGAATTGCACCTACATTGATAGATTCTTTGTGGCCTCGAGGCGAGGTGCGCGGCATCGTGCATGATCCAAGTGCGATGATGTTGGGTGGGGTTGCGGGCAATGCCGGTCTTTTCTCAACAGCCATGGACTTGGCCAAACTCATGTATATGTTTCAGGAACGAGGTCATTCCAATAAAATGGGAAGTTTCGTATTGAAGCCGACCACGGTTGATTTGTTCTCCAAAATTCACATGGGGCCAACAAAAAAAGGATACCGCGGTTTGGGATTCGACAAACCCAACGGAAAAGAAGGTAACAAGGCCAATGTATTTGAAGATGCACCGGTTACTTTGTTTGGACATAGTGGCTACACAGGCACTTGGGCTTGGTGCGATCCAGCCAACGGAATCACCTTCGTCTTTTTATCAAACAGAACCTATCCCAGCGAATGGAACAAGAAAATATCGCAACAGGGATTCAGGGGACAGCTGTTACAAGCTGTTTACGAGCGTTTGGAGTTGGTGAAATAATCAACCGAGAGTCCGCACAAATTCCCACTACTCATAAGCAGCACAACCATTGGCTGATGGGTTTCCATGGCATCGCTGAGCCAATTTTGTAGCGAGGGTAAATCACTCATTGCTTGTCCTTTTCCAAAACGCTGTTCGATGGTTTCTTTCGATGGTACTTCCATGCGTTTGAGTTCGAATACATGGGGGTCGTACAAGACGCATACAGCATCAGCAGGATTGAGTGTGCCTTGGTATCGTTGCATGAAATCGGGGTTAAGGCTGCTGTAGGTATGCACTTCAAATACTGCGATGAATTTGTGATTGGGGAATTGCTCGCGCACAGCAAACACTGAGGCTTCCACTTTGGACGGTGCGTGGGCGAAATCCCGAATCACAGTCAAATTTTCCGTTTCCAGGATGGGCTCCAGGCGTTTGGCCGTGCCAGGAAAGGTTTCCAAGGCAGACCAGGCTTCTTCTTCGGTGATCCCGATGGTTGAGGCCATTTCCACTACACCAGCTGCATTCTGCAGATTGTGTCGGCCATAAAAGGGCAATGTGTACACGCGGTTACTCACCGTTACTTGGGTACCGCCTTTCACATTTTCGTATTCTGGTGCATCGTAACTTTTTTGTTGAGGAAATCCACTTTTTTCTGCGATGTTTTTCAGGGCTTCATCCCCATTGAAATAGAACAGATGTCCGCCCGGCTCCAACGTATCAATCAGCAACGAGAACTGACTATGATAAATTTCTTCGGTAGGAAAAACGTTTACGTGGTCCCAAGCGATGCCTGTAATCATGGCCGCATGGGCTTTGTAATGAACAAATTTTGGACGGTGGTCGAGGGGCGATGTGAGGTATTCATCCCCTTCAATCACGATGAGGGGGGCATCAGACAATCGCACCATTCGCTCAAAACCGGGCAGCTGTGAACCCACCAGGTAATCGAAATCACGGTACGATTTCAGGATGTGCATCAACATGCCGGTACAAGTGGTTTTTCCGTGGCTGCCGGCCATTACCAAACGGGTTTTGTTTCGGCTATGGTGGTAAATAAACTCGGGAAAGCTATAAGTAGGAATGCCCAATTCAAGGGCGCGTTGTAATTCGGGATTGTCTTGCTTGGCATGCATCCCTACAATTACCCCGTCTAAGGATTCTGTGATTTTTTCTGAGAACCACCCGTGGGCGGATGGCAAAATACCCGCGTTGGCCAGTCTCGATTTTGCGGGCTCAAAAATTTCATCGTCGCTCCCGGTGATGACATGCTGGTTGTGTTGAAGTTCGAGGGCCAAGTTGTGCATGACGGCCCCACCGATCGCAATAAAATGATAATTCATGTGTTTGAAGAACGAAACTACCAACTTGGCGATTGGGAATCAAACAAAGCCGGGGAAAATTTGCTATTTTTGTAAAATATTATAAGACCGGAATGAAAATCCTTGCTTGCATCAGTGTGGTTCCGGATACCACTACAAAAATCACATTTACCGAAAACAACACCCAGTTCAATACTGCGGGTGTTCAGTACATCTTGAATCCATACGACGAATTGGCGGTGACTCGCGGTTTGGAGATTGCGGAGGCCAATGGCGGCACTTTGACCATTGTACACGTGGGCAAGGCCGATGCCGAACCTGTCATTCGCAAAGCGTTGAGCATGGGAGCAAACGAGGCGATTCGCATTGATGCGGAAGCCATGGATGCACAACATGTTGCCGAGGAGATTTCAAAGATTGCCGAAGGGTATGATTTGATTTTGACGGGTCGCGAAAGTATCGACTACAATGGCGGTGCTGTTTGTGGATTGTTGGGAGCCATTTTGGGATTGCCATCGGTGAATGTTGTAACACGCATTGATTACGCCGGTGGAAAGTTCACTTTTGATCGCGACATTGATGGTGGTCGTGAAACGGTGACTGTTGCAGGGCCTTGTGTTGCGAGTGCGCAAAAAGAATTGTGTGAGCCTAGAATCCCCAACATGCGTGGAATTATGGCTGCCCGTACCAAACCATTGCAGGTGTTGCCATCGCAAACTGCCGGTGGATACAGTCATTACGACACCTTTGAACTACCAGCTGCAAAGTCTGGTGTAAAATTGATTGATCCCAGCGAGGCTGGAAAGCTCATCGATATTTTAAGAAACGAAGCCAAAGTCATTTAATATGTCAGTATTAGTTTTTGCTGAAATCAGCGACGGAAAATTCAAGAAAGCTTCTTACGAAGCTGTTTCATACGGTCGTCAGGTTGCAGACCTGATTGGCAGCAAGGTAGTTGCTTTGGCGATGGGCCAGGGTGCAGATGCGGGTGAGTTGGGCAATTATGGTGCTCATACTGTAAAGTCTATTTCTGTGGGCGAAGCTTTTACAGCCGACGCGTATGCGGCGGCGGTCAATGCCATCGCGAACGAAGTGAGCGCTACCGTTGTCATCATTAGCAATACCTACACAGGAAAATCATTGGCCCCACGCGTGGCCCAATTGATGAATGCCTCATTGGCAACCAATGTCGTTAGCTTGCCAGACACCAGCAATGGTTTCTCTGTGAAGCGCGGTGTATTCTCTGGAAAAGCTTTTGCTTATGTAAACTTGAGTCGCAACAGTAAAGTGTTGGCCATCACACCAAACTCGTTTGAAATTAAAACCTTCGGAGAAACCGCTGCCATTGAAAACAGTAGCGTCTCTGTTGGATCTAGCAGCATCAACATCGATGCCGTCAATAAAGTTACCGGTAAAATTCCTTTGACAGAAGCTGAAGTTGTGATCAGTGGTGGTCGTGGTTTGAAAGGACCAGAGAACTGGCATTTGATCGAAGATTTGGCTACTGCATTGGGAGCCGCTACTGCTTGCTCTAAACCCGTAAGCGATATGGATTGGCGTCCGCATAGTGAGCACGTTGGACAAACCGGAATCACTATCAAGCCCAATTTGTACATTGCCGTAGGTATTTCTGGAGCGATCCAGCACTTGGCAGGGGTTAGTTCAAGCAAAGTAATTGTGGCCATCAACAAAGATCCAGAAGCACCCTTTTTCAAGGCTGCGGATTATGGCATTGTTGGCGACGCCTTCGAAATCATGCCACAACTGATTGCGGCAGCAAAAAGTTAATTAAACAAAAACCGAAATAAAATCCATGAGTAATCGCGTAGAAATGGTTATTAGGAACATCGTTCCTGCGCATTCTCACGGTGCTTATACCCTGTACCTCAAGGAACTCAACGGCAATCGCATCCTCCCCATCATCATCGGAGGGTTTGAAGCGCAAGCCATCGCCATGGAATTGGAAGGCATGAAACCTACAAGGCCCATGACACACGATTTATTTTCAAACGCCTTGAGGGAATTCGATATCACCGTTACCGAAATCAACATTCAACAGCTCGATGAAGGCATCTATTACGCCGGAATTACCTGCTTGTGTGTAAATGATACCACTTCCAAATTAGTGGTATTGGACGCGCGCACCAGCGACGCCATCGCCATGGGCATCAAATTCAGATGTCCGATTTTTTGTGTAGAGAAAATCCTTGACGAAGCCTCTTACAACGACGAACGAAGCGATGAATTTGATGATGAAGAAACCCCAGGTCAGTTGGTTGACGATTTAATCGAACCCACTGCCAATGTGGCCTCCAACACCGGATTTTCCAAATTCCCAATGGAAGAGTTGGAGCAAATGCTCGAAGACGCCATCAACGATGAAGACTATGGCAAGGCAGCAAAAATTCGGGATGAAATCAAGCGCAGAAACGGATAAACCTGTATCATGAAGTTTCCGAAGCAAAAATCAGTTTGGACATTGGTGGTTGCCCTAGGAGTACTTACCCTATTCATTGCCGGATCTAGTAGCGAATCGTTGGGCTCGCCCGACAAAAACCGCGACGGATGCAAAATCAATCACCATCTAGTTTTAAATTCAATCACTTCTGCTGATACCTTACCCATCATCACACGACAGCAATTGTCGGGAACTTGGATTTACCGCAGCATCGACACTTTTCATCAGGGATTGGGCAATAGACCCGGCGGGATTTATACCGCAGGCAAAATTATCAGTGGGCAAATGGTACCCTTAGCTCTTGCATCAAGCGACACAATGCGAATTGCTGAAAATGGTCCGTTTTTCTACTCAATACACGCAATCAACAAAAAAGCTTGGGGACGTGCCCGAGTGGAAGTTTGTGACCTACCCTTTTGCAGAACCGGACACCAATTGGCACTCTACTACGACCAAGGATCCACAACCCCAGAGCCCATTCGTAAATTCAGGATTCAACATTTTTCAGGGGATTCATTGGTGATACAGGAAGGGAATACCTATTTTCGCTATTCGCGAAGTAAATAAACACCACCCCTAGGTTCACTTATCACTCAAACAATTACCATACTGATGCCTATTTATTTGATTAACAACAATATTGTCTCTGAAGACACCCCCCATTTTACTCCCAATAGTCGCGGCTACCGCTATGGCGATGGTTTTTTTGAGAGTTGCGCGATGTGGCAAGGTAGAATATTGCAATTGCCCTTGCATGTTGATCGAATCAAGAAATCAGCCCTTTTATTAAAAATTAACCTTCCAAGTTGGTGGGATGAAATCTCTTGGGAAACATCGGTGCTGAAAGCCTGCAGTGAGGCTGGATGGAAATCGGCACGCATAAGACTCACTTTTTTTCGCGAATCTGCTGGTTTGTATACCCCTGACCAAATGGAAGCAACAGTGGTTACGGAGATTCAGCAAACCCAAAACAATTCCGCTTATCCATGGAACGAACAAGGCCTCACGTTGGGCACCTACAAGGAATTGTCCAAAAACAACAACTTCACCTCTACCCTAAAAACCTGCTCAGCGCTAACCTACACCTTAGCTGGATTGTATGCCAAGGAACATGGACTAGATGATGTGGTCATTTTCAACGACTACGGCAGACCCTGCGAAACGGTGGCCTCGAATCTGTTTGTAGTGAAAGGCGAATTCATTCTCACCCCACCCATCTCAGAATATTGCATCGATGGTGTCATGCGCAAAGTGATCATTCACCTGGCAGATGCTTATGGATACAGCGTGCAGGAACGCCCCCTATCGGAAATCGATTTAACTTCAGCGGAAGAGATTTTTACAACCTCCGCCACCCGCGGCATTCGATGGGTTGGCAATTTCCAAGGCAAAGTACTGAAAAATGCGGTTGCCAAAGTCATTTACGACCAACTAACCAAAGGGCTATAGCCCATATTTGGCGGAAAACATTCGGTAAGCGTTCATCAATGAGCAGATGGAAATCAATCCGCCTGCAAGAAAGGATAGCGATAGTCGGTTGGTGGCACAAACGTCTCCTTAATGGTACGCTGACTCACCCAACGAAGCAAATTCACCTTCGCACCCGCTTTGTCGTTCGTTCCACTGCCTCTTCCACCACCAAAAGGTTGCTGACCTACCACCGCGCCTGTTGGCTTATCGTTGATATAGAAGTTGCCCGCACTGTTTCTCAAAGCCCAAGTGGCATCGGTGATGGCCTGACGGTCTTGCGCCAACACAGCCCCTGTTAACGCGTATTCACTGGTCTTGTCAACCACGTCAAACATATCGTTCCATTCGGCATCGGCATAGACCCAAATCGTTACTACTGGACCAAAAATCTCCTCACACATGGTGCGATAATGCGCCGATGGAGCAATCAAAATGGTGGGATCGATGAAATAACCCTGACTCATGTCGCAATTTCCACCCCACAACACTTCTACCCCATCCGCTTTGGCTTGGTCGATGTAGCCCTTGATTTTATTGAAGGCGCGCTCATCAATCACCGCATTCACGAAGTTTGTAAAGTCTTCTGTAGGTCCTACTTTGATGGTCGGCATTTCTGTCAACAATTTTGCTTTAACCGCTGGCCACAAACTCTGAGGGATGTAAACGCGACTGGCAGCAGAGCATTTTTGTCCTTGAAACTCAAAAGAACCACGGATGATGGCGGTCACCAAAACATCCACATGGGCGCTGCTGTGAGCCAATATAAAATCCTTACCGCCAGTTTCTCCTACGATGCGGGGATAGCTGCGGTACTTGGCGATGTTGGTTCCGATGGTTTGCCAAATGTGTCTAAACACACCGGTGCTTCCTGTAAAGTGGATCCCTGAAAAATCTTTGTGATTGAAAATCACATCGCCAGTTTCTGGTCCATCTGCATACACCAAATTCACAACGCCATCGGGCAATCCGGCTTCTTTGAAGATGCGCATCAACACGTTGGCGCTATAAATCTGTGAATCGGCGGGTTTCCAAACAATCACGTTGCCCATCATGGCAGGTGCTGTAGGCAAGTTCCCCGCGATTGCGGTAAAGTTAAAGGGGGTTAAGGCGAAGATAAATCCTTCGAGCGGACGGTATTCCAAGCGATTCCAAATGCC
>DBCP01000014.1:15123-16989 GCA_002293105.1 Bacteroidetes bacterium UBA955
TTGGCGTTCGCAGGTGGCTGCTCATTGTAGATTTCGGCCATGTATTGCACGTTGAAGCGCAAGAAATCGACCATTTCGCAAATCGAATCGATCTCAGACTGGAATGCATTCTTGCTTTGGGCCAACATGGTTGATGCGTTGAGCACATAGCGGTATTTGGTGGCCATCAATTCGGCGGCTTTCAAGAATATCGCGGCGCGTTGTTCCCAAGGCATAGATTCCCACATGGGCTTGGCGGCGAGGGCGGCATCGATGGCTTGTTGCACGTGGCTGCCGTTACCTCTGTGGTACTGTCCGATTTTATGGTGGCGATCATGGGGCGGAAACAAATCATGAACATCTCCCGTTCTCACTTCTTCTGCACCGATGTACATGGGAATGTCTTCTACTTTGCTGCGTGCGTCTTTCAGAGCAGCCTGCAAAGATTTGCGTTCGTTGCTTCCTGATGCATACTCATAGATGGGTTCGTTGATGGCTTGGGGGATGTGAAATGTTCCGTTCATGGTAATAATTACTGCAAAAATACGACCTATTTATCGTCTTTTGCGTGATTAAGGTTTCGTTAATTGACAAACGGCTCATTATTGCGATGTAAATTTGTGTTGTGAAACGCCTCCTTTTTATTGCCTTGGCCTTTGTTTATTCAACGGCCCCCACCCTAGTTCTTGCAAAACCCAAGCAGCCCAAAGCCCCAAAACACATCGTTCTGATCATCGGCGATGGCACCGGACTGGCTCAATGGAGCGCTTACAACGCCAAGAAAACACAGGGCAAAAACAGCATGGACAGTGCGGCCTCTGTATTCCGCGACTTTCCAATTTTTGGGATGAGTTTCACATCGAGTGCCAACAAATTCATCACCGACAGTGGTGCTGGCGGAACGGCATTATCGACCGGACAAAAATCAAACAATTACATGGTGGGCATGGCCGCGGATAGTTCTAAGCCGCTGTCGCTGTCGGAAATCGCCCATTTGCGGGGAAAATCTACCGGTATTGCGGTCACTTGTGAGTTGACCCACGCCACACCTGGCGCTTTTTTCGCCCATCAAACATCGCGTAAAATGATGAAAGAAATTGGCGATGATTTTCTCAATGGCATGAAATACAATCCGTTTGGGGTGTTGCAATATGGAGAACAATCGGGGGGAATCAACATGATGAAAACCCAAGATGGCAGTATTGATGTGGCCATCGGCGGTGGAAAAATGTACTTCGATACCCAGGCCCTGGTGCAGCGCGGTTACAGCGTAGGGTGCGGATATGGTTCGATGAAACAGTTGCAAAACCAAAACCGACGGGTGATATTTTATAACGACAGCGCTTACCCCCCAAAGGCCCACGAAGGCAGAAACAGTCAGGGACCCTTTTTGGCCGATGCCAGCGAAAGCATACTGAAAACGATGTTTGAAAATCCCTTGGGCAGTTTCACCATGATTGAGGGATCGCAAGTGGATTGGGCGGGACATGAAAACGACAGCGCCTACTTGTTGGCCGAGTTGGCTGATTTGGATGTAACGATTCAGCGCGTGTTGGCGATGGCGAAGGACAACAAGGAAACATTGATTGTGATCACGGCCGACCACGAAACCGGGGGCTTGAGTTTGGTGGGATGGGATAAAAAAGCCAAACAACCCGCCATGCATTTCTCTACCCATGAGCACACTGGTATTCCGGTACCAGTATTTGCTTACGGTCCGGGCGCTGAAGCCTTTGGTGGTTCCTATCAGAATACCCAAGTATTTTACAAAATCAAAGCTTTGCTTGAGCAACCCGACAAAAAGAAATAACTTGCAGCCATGAGCGGCACATCATTTGGCATCATCATTCCGGCGCGGTATGCGAGTACCCGATTTCCCGGCAAGCC
>DBCP01000160.1:0-8050 GCA_002293105.1 Bacteroidetes bacterium UBA955
TGTGCGCGATGATTCAAGGCCATACAATGTCTCATACGTCAAACTGTTCCGATTGGGATATACATCAAAGAGCCCCAAACCGGGTACTTCTATACTTCTTGCATTTGCAAACACTGCACTTCCTTCCAAGTGTTGCTCTACCCCATCCTCCTTCCAAACACAGGTACCCCCTTGACCGGCCAACACCACATTGGTAGGATTCCAAGTGAATTTATATTGCCAGGGGTTGTCGCCACAATCCTCCAACGCAACCAAACCCCCGCAGTGACTTTCAAACCCATCCACACGCAATCCCTGATCCTTTGCTTCATCCAACAACCTACTCGCACTCAAATGGTCAATGCCAGGATCCAAACCCAATTCATTCATGAACAACAATCCCTTTGCTGCCGCCGCCTCGCCCAATGCACGCATCTCATCAGATGTGTAAGAAGCGGTGAACAAATGACAACCATGCTGCAAACAGGCCTTAGCTACCGCCATGTGCATCGTCGGCGGCAATACACTCACCACCAAATCCAATTCAGCAACAATCCCGTCGAGCACGGCTACATCGCCCAACTCTGCCACCGTCAAGGCTACCGAATCCAACACCCGAAAAGAAGCCTTCAAGCGATCAAACTGTAAATCATACACCTGTAAACTGCGGTTGCTCGCCGCGCAATACGAAGCCAAATATTCAATGAGATAACCAGCGCTTCTCCCTGCACCCAACACCCCTATCTTTTGTATGCTTCGCATCACAAACCCAGCCTTTCCCGCTGTCGCTTCGCCTCGTATAACAACAAAGATGCAGCCACTGACACATTCAAACTATCTACAGATCCAAACATGGGAATATTGATATTCTCCCCTTTGTCGCGCCAAAATTCCGAAACCCCCTGATGCTCCGTCCCTACAAGCATCGCCACACAACCCGTCAAATCCGACTGCCAAACACTCACAGAAGACTCCATGAAAGTTGTATACAAACGAACCTTATTGTGCTGAATCTTATCCCATGCCTGAGCGGAAGTCATTACAAACAAGGGAACAGTAAATGTTGTGCCTACGCTATTGCGAATCACTTGGGGATGAAACCCGTCAATTCTTTCGTCACACAAAACAACCCCATTGGCACCCGCAGCATCCGCAGAACGAAGCAACGCACCCAAATTACCCGGCTTTTCCACCGACTCCACCATCAAATAAAACTCTCCCTCCTTGGGATCCCACGCAGGCATTTCCTTAGGCAATTCAAACACCGCTAGCGCATTTTGACCGCTCTCCTTTACCACAACCTTCGACCACGCCACATCGTTTAATTCCAATTGATGCACCCCGACAGGAAGCACCGTCAATGCCAATACATCGTTCAACGATTCCCAGTCCATCCTCTTGGGATTGATCGCAATCTCCATCAACCGCAAGCCCGATTTCAATGCAAGGCGGATTTCATTCAATCCCTCCACTGTAAACCGGCCCATTTGTTTGCGAAATCTCGACTTCTCTTGCAACAACACCACATCCTTTAACCAAGGATTTTGCGCAGAGGTTATGGCCTTAATCATCATTGAAATTTTATCGGCGATTAAACCACTTCAGAATCGTTTAACCAATCTTGCGTTTTGTTCACGCGCAAGAACCGAGCAACGATCAACCCAAACAACATATTCCCCAGTACCAGTGAGGGCAAACCTCCAAGATAGGACCAAATCGTACCCATTTCAGATTCTCGGATTTGCTTCACCAATTTGTCCATGTCTTCGTTCGATACCCATTTGGTTTGGCCCAATCCACTTTGCATTTGCTCAATTAATATTGATTTTGTCTGCTCCACAAGTGAAACATCAATCAATCCATATAACACGTTATCGGCCAAACTGCCAATCACCACCGCAAAAATTACGGCGCGAAAACAGCTCATCAAGGCCCTTTTGTAGGTATAATGATTGCCTTCCAATTGACGTTTATCGCCCAAACCGCCCAAAATCATGGCAGCCAAAACAATCAAAAACGACAATATGGTAAACGCCGGCAAAAAGCGATACTCCCAATGTTGTGTAACATACACAACAATCTTAGCCATAAAAATAAACACACCCGCTAAGAGCCCATGAAATACTGAGGCCCTATTCAACAACAATTTAACTCGATCAACCATGATTTTTCATTAAGCAACCTTTGCGTATCGTCGCAAAAACACTTCCCTTCAAAGGTATATCAACCCGGGGCACATTGTAAGCCCGAGTTTGCTGTTTTTCGTCGCCCAAAGCAATCGACCCGTCTAAATAGAACAATGTCAAATCGGCCGAGGCACCCACTTCGATTCTTTCTGAAGGCATACCCAAAAACGAACGACTTCCCCCGTACAACAAAGGCACCCAATTCTCAGGTCTTTCATTTTCAAACGCCTTACACATCATCTTGAAGGTTGAGCCCAAGGTTGCAGCACCCCAAGCCGCGTAATCAAACTCCACTTTTTTCGATTCGATATCCTCCGGATGATGATTGCTTATGACTGCCGTAAGCGTACCATCCAACAATCCCAATAACAATGCCCTGCGATCGGCCTCACTCCGCAATGGTGGCAGAACCTTTAAATTCTCATCAAAATCAGACAAAGCGCCATCTGTGTAGAGCAGGTTCATGACAGGCACACTTGCAACTATTTTCACTCCATCGGCTTTGGCCTGACGGATAATTTCTACACTTTCGGCAGCGCTCACACCCAAAATCGTAAGCCCACAATTCAAATGCTTGGCCAATTCAATGTCTCCAAGCAGTTCCACTGTTTCGCTGACCGCAGGTATTCCTTTAAAACCCAGGGTTGCATTAATCATACCTTCGTGCATCTTCCCATCGGGTGCCAACGTTTTCTGAAACGGGAAATGCGCATAAGTCAACCCCAATGATTGGCAATATTGCATCAATTTGCTGCGCAAACCCAAAGAAGGACTTCCATGAATTCCATCGGTGAAGGCCACAGCCCCCGCCAAATGCATTTCGTACACCTCAGCCATTTCTTTTCCATCGCCCTGAACGCTACCCAAACCCCAAGGCAACAACTCGGCCCGCAAAGCAGTACCTACTTGTTTCACCTGGGCGATGACAGATTCATTGTCTGACTTTGGCGATGTTCCACACAAAGCCACTGCCTGCGTATATCCACCTTGCTGCGCAGCCGCAGCATAAGAGGTAAGTGATTCTTTCCAGGGTTCCCCGGGATCAGGACAATGTCCAAAAGCGTCCAACCATCCCACTGAAACATAAGCATCCTCACCATCAACCAATTCAGTGGCCGCCATGCCCAATCCTTCGCCCATGGCTTCAATCTTTCCATCTTTGATCAAAATCTCCACGCGCTGATTGTGCAAATCGCTGTGAGGATCGAATAATCTGACGTTTTGGAGCAGGGTGGTATGATTCATATTATTGATTTTCCTTTGATTTTTTTCTTGATTGCATGAACAAAAGCAACACCTCTACCGCGAAGAAAAAGGCAGCCCCCCATATAAACAAGCGCCAAAGCACCTTTAAGGGTTCATTCTGTAAAATAGGTGACTTTCCATCGCCCATGCTACTAGTCCATGAGAGACCCACCTGGTCAAACTTCGCTTTCCAATCGGGATCCGATTGCAAATTAGACTCTGAACGAGGCCAATTGAACGACATCCCAACTGCATTTTTCTCTAACGGTGATTTTAACTGATAATGTCCGGGCATACTGGGCTCAGCACCCACATACATGGAAGTATGTCGCTCCGAATTCGTCTGTAACTCCACCACCGAAGTCCTGCCTTGTCCTATCAATTGCGCTGCACGCTCATCGGTTTTCATGGGCGCTGGCAACGAGACCAACTGTTTGGAAAACAACACCCCGTATAGCGGCTTATCCTGGATCGATTTACTGGCAAGCAACTGCGTAACAACGGGCAAATACCAACTAGAGTTTAAAAACTGCTGACTCCCTTTTTGCAGATCGGAGAGCCACAACCATTGGGTACCGTTTTCGATGTTGCGTGAAACCAATAGGGGCTGTCCCCCTTCCAATTGAATAATGGTTTCGAAATCAGCAGCGGCTTCAATATCAAAAGCCGACTGAATATTGGGTAGTTGTATTTTATCTGATAAACGCTCGGCGAAAGCCCCCTGAAAAACAGGATGATTCAACCCTGCCAATGCCATACGATGGTCGGCTTTCTTCCAAGCTCCTGACAATCCGCGCTGTGCGATAATATCCCAGGGCAGCCCTGATGCAGCGGGAACAAACTGTAACACCGTGAGACCCTCTTCCACTTTTTGTTTCAATTGGATGGTGGCATTTACAGGCAATTTGATTGCACCTATTGAAACCAATGCATCCAATCCATCTAAAGGATTTCCTTTCGCAGTAAAATCGCCCACCGAAACTACACGCTTCTTCAGCAGCGGCTGTGCCGAGAACAAGGCATCCAGCGCCCTATCGCTCCCGAAAACACCCACTGAGGTTTGCCATGTTTTGATTGGATGTAGGAATAGGTTGTTATCGTACACAAATCCGTCGGCACCCAAACGCAATTCCAACGGCTTTGCAATGTCTACAGCACTTACGGCACCCTCAAACTCTATGGTTTCGTCAGCACCCAAGGCTTTCGTTTGGGCGAACAAGGTTTTCCCATCCACCAGCAATTGCAATTGGGCCTCTTTGACATCTCCACCTCTGTGCGATACTTTGGCCTTCAACAATAACCCTTCCGATTGATTATCAGCAGAAAATTGAGAAACGACCCAAGCCGTATCCAAACTCAAATTCCCACCCTTAATTTCAGCGGCATTCAAGTCAAACTGCACAAATCGCCAATCAATGTTCGGGTTAGATTGAACCTTTCTCAACCCGCGAACAAATCCAGCTTGCACATCGCTAAACAAAATTGCGGCAAGACTGCGTACGCCAGATTCTTGCTGTATGATCAACACGCGGTCAATCCAATCTGCCATTGTAAATCGTTGGGATCCAACAGAGAGTGTATCCAACAGCGTTGAAAGTTGACTGGGCGACATCCAAACATCCGTTTGAAGGGTTTGAGAAATGAATTTTACTTGGGTTTCGGGGGGCAAATCCCGCAGAATGGCATAGGCCTGAGACTTCGCTTGCTCCAACATCTGTCCCTCCGAACTTTCCACCGATAGTGAAAAGCCATTATCCATGAGCAATACTACGTGAGAATACCCCTTATTGCCTGCTTGTTGATCATTGCAGCTTGGCATAGCAAACGCAAACACCATGCAGGCGATTCCCAACATGCGAGATACAAGAACAAGCCAATGTTGCAAACGCTTTTGTTGCCGTGCTTGCTGCAAACGCTGCGTGAGGCGAAATACCCCTGGAAAGTAAATCGTTTTGGTTCGGTGAAATTGAAAAAGGTGAATCAACAGCGGAATTGCTAGCAACAACAATCCCCAAAGCATATTTGGCTGTTGAAAGTGCATTAGAACAATCCGTTCAACGTGCTTTCTACTTTTTGGATGATTTCGGCAGCATCCTCAGGTCGTTCTTGAAAATCAATGTCATCCACATTAAAAATCAACAACTTCCCTTTGTAATTACTAATCCATGCTTCATATCGCTCATTCAGTCTTTTGAGATAATCAAGGCGAATGGCATCTTCATAATCCCTACCGCGCATTTGAATCTGGTGTACCAACTTCGGAATTCCAGCACGCAAATAGATTAACAAATCAGGGGGTTCTACCTGATTGCTGATGGCGTCGAACAATTGCTTGTAATTTTCAAAATCGCGGGTACTCATCAAACCCATCGCATGGAGGTTCGGAGCAAAGATGTGCGCATCCTCGTAGATGGTTCGATCCTGAATAACCGTATTCTTTCCTCCGCGGATGGTTTGCACGTGCTTCCAACGCGTGGTTAAAAAATACACCTGCAAGTTGAAGCTCCAGCGCTGCATATCCTCATAGAAATCAGAGATATATGGATTGTCGTCCATGTCCTCTAATTGCATCTCCCAACCGTAGTGTTTTGACAGCAAATTCGTCAGGGTTGTCTTTCCTGCTCCGATATTTCCTGCAACCGCAATGTGCTTAGCCATACTGCAATATTACGAACCACTACCAAGGGTTTACAAATCATTAACGAACAAAAGTTTTACACAATTCCAAGGGCACCACCTTACTACAAACCGCTGTATAAAAAACCCATCAAATCATTGTCATATATGCCCAAGCGTGGCGGTTTCACCGTAATTTTGCGCACCTCTGCATGAAGTCGAACAAAGCTGAAAAATCTGCATCCCAATGGACACTCTTTAAACGCATCTTGTCGTTGGCGAAGTTCCAGCAACATTGGATGATTTTGGCCATCTTCATGACCATCTTCCAGAGCGTAATCACCGCTTTTCAGCCCTATCTGTATAAAATGGTCATCGACTCGGTGATCATCCCAAAGCAATTTCATTTGCTTGAAAAATGGGCCCTAATCCTACTGGGTTGGTTATTACTCCAAGCCGCCCTGGGTTTTGCAAACTCATATCTTTCTGAAAGCATCGCCCAATCGGTCATTCTCAAACTCAGACAATATGTTTACGACCACCTGACCCGATTGAAATTGTCGTTCTATGACAAGACGCCCGTGGGAACGGCTGTAACGCGCTCGATTTCTGATATTCAAACCATTACCGATTTATTTTCCTCGGGTGTCATTACAATTGCCGGCGATCTCATCCAAATCGTGGTGATTTTGGGCTGCATGTTCTATATGGACGTAAAACTTACACTAATCACCCTAACTGTGGTTCCATTGCTTTTGTTTGCGGCCAATCGCTTCAGAAAAGGGATTAGAGATACGTTTCAAGACGTTAGAAATCAGGTAGCAAAACTAAATGCCTTCTTGCAAGAGCGAATCACTGGGATGCAAATGGTGCAATTGTTTAACCGCGAAAAAGAAGAAATGCGTCGGTTCGACCAGATCAACCAAGCACACCGCGACGCCAACATCCGCAGCATATACTATTATGCCATTTTCTTTCCCATTGTAGAGGTTTTGGTAGCTTGTAGTTTTGCCTTGATTGTCTGGTATGGCAGTGGTGCATTGGTGCAGGGGAGCATTGAATTTGGTGAACTCACCGCATTCATCATGTTCATCAACTTATTCTTCAGACCTGTTCGAGCGATTGCAGACCGATTCAATAACATACAAATGGGCATTGTTGCGGCAGACCGAATATTCAAACTCATCGACGACACCGACAACATTGAAGCCACATCTGAAAATTTGGCACCCGTGCTTCAAGGGGGCGTTACATTCAACGATGTTTGGTTCGCCTATCAGCAAAATGATTGGGTACTAAAAGGCATTTCTTTCGATTTGAGTCAAGGTAAAACGATGGCCATAGTCGGAGCTACAGGGTCAGGCAAAACAACCATTGCCGCGTTGGTCAACCAACTGTATCAACACCAGCAAGGCGATATATTACTTGACGGGTTGAATATCAAGGACTTAAATATCACATCGGTACGACAGCAGATTGCACTCGTATTACAGGACGTATTTTTATTCAGCGGCAGTGTGAAGGACAATATTCGTTTACACCATCCAGAAATCGACATTGAAAAAATGATTAACGCGGCTCGTTCCATTGGGGCATATGAATTCATCGAAAAGTTACCCGGTGGATTTGATTACAATGTGATGGAACGCGGGATGACCTTATCATTGGGTCAACGTCAGCTCATCAGTTTTATCCGTGCGCTTGCTTTTGATCCAAGGATTATTTTGTTGGACGAGGCCACAAGTTCCATTGACACCGAGACCGAGCAGTTAATTCAAAAAGCGATCGACCGATTGTTAGAGGGGCGTACAGCGATTGTAATCGCCCACCGTTTGAGCACCATTGCCAAAGCCGATGAGATTTTGGTCTTGGATAAAGGCACGGTCATTGAACGCGGAAATCACCAACAGTTGATGTCGGCCGGAGGCCATTACGCCCATCTTTACGAAACCCAGATTAGGGATTAATTCCGTTTTTTTTTTGATTGTCACATCTGTGCTTTTGTCCAAGGCGCAGTGTAATGT
>DBCP01000160.1:8187-8378 GCA_002293105.1 Bacteroidetes bacterium UBA955
CCTCTTCTTCGTATTTGGTTGCCAATAAACGCTCGTATTCTTCTTTCGAACCTGTGATGACTTCCTGGAATCTTCTCAATCCAGTACCAGCAGGAATCAAATGACCTACAATTACGTTTTCTTTCAAACCTTTCAGTTCGTCGATCTTACCTGAGATAGCGGCTTCATTCAAAACCTTGGTGGTTTCCTGG
>DBCP01000160.1:8418-8760 GCA_002293105.1 Bacteroidetes bacterium UBA955
GCAGCACTCATGAAGCTCTGTGTACCCAAAGATGCTCTGGTAATACCTTGCAATACAGGTGTAGCTGTTGCTGCCACTGCATCACGGTATTCAACCAACGCCATATCCTGACGACGCAAAGTGCTGTTCTCTTGACGCAAGTCTTTCAAACTCACAATCTGACCAGCATGCATGCTCGTTGAATCACCCGCGTTGGTTACAAACTTCTTGTCGTAAATATTGTCATTCTCCAAACGCAAAGTAAAACGATCAGCGATTTCACCTTCCAAGAAACGTGTATCTCCTGGATCCACGATTTCCATTTTCTGCATCATCTGACGAACGATCACCTCAATGTGCTTG
>DBCP01000130.1:0-9563 GCA_002293105.1 Bacteroidetes bacterium UBA955
ACCAACCCCATTGCGAGCATTTTTGCTTGGACACGTGGTTTGGAGCACAGAGGTCGTCTCGATGGCAACGAAGCCCTCATCAATTTCTGTCAAACCCTCGAACAAGTTTGCGTGGATGTTGTAGAAAGTGGCAAAATGACCAAAGATTTGGCGGTTTGTATCTATGGTAACAAAGTATCTGAGGATCAGTACCTGTACACCGAGGATTTCTTGGAAGCACTGAATAGCGAACTAAAAGCGCGTTTGGCATAATCCAACAGCGCTAAAGGGGAAACAGTCTCGGCAGGGCCGGGGCTGTCAACCAGATTACCAGTATATAGGAGCTAGCTCCAAAAAGAGAGGGCCTCGTTTGAAACGAGGCCCTCTCTTTTATCATAGACATTCGTTTGACCTTCAAGGCATCAAAACCATATTACTGCAGAACACGATGCTTATTTAAAACAAATAACTCAAACCCAACTTCAACTGAATCCACTGCGATTTGTGAATCTCACGCAACATCACACTCGTCATTACCTCTTGTTGCGTTGTTCGATCATAACCACTACTATATGTGTCAATGACATACAAATTCAAACCCGCTGAATTGAGCAACGTTAATCCCGATGTTGCCTCAAATACCACGCCCAATTGATCCGTAATCATGTTGCGTGTACCAAATCCATAGGAAATGGACACGATGCTCGAAGACACACCAGAATTACCAACGGGCGCCAAAGTATCCCAAGAGGAAGAGGAATACAGCTTCCTCCAATGCAAATTGTTCGACTCACAATTGACCAAGCCATAATTCACATTGGCCAATACGTATCCGCCATAGGGTGCAGTTGCACCTGTAGAACCCAAGTAG
Source organism: Bacteroidetes bacterium UBA955 (assembly GCA_002293105.1). Classification (GTDB taxonomy): domain Bacteria; phylum Bacteroidota; class Bacteroidia; order NS11-12g; family UBA955; genus UBA955. The sequence continues at coordinate 851 of DBCP01000130.1, forward strand.
TTTTTCACTCCAACCGTAAATTCTTTGTAGTTAAAATCCATCTCTCCCGAGGCTTGATACACCTTGTCGTTACTCCAAATTGTTCCTGGTTCCACAACATGAATATCATAATCTTCCCAATCACCGTCTCCCACGCTTCTGTTGTAACCCTTATATCCAAACTGATACGAAAGTGAGGAATTCAATGAAATCTCATACATGAACGCGAAATTGTTTTGATACCGCGTTGGCGTCCTGAAGAGACCCGCAAAATTGGTCACCGTTTGCACCGTAAGTGCCTGCCTCCGGCCCAGGTAACCCGGATTGAAAGGAGGTGTAGTTCCCCCGTTCGCAGTCACATCCGCCGTTACCAACGACGAGAAACCCAAACAGCCCAACACCAATAAAAATATTTTTCTCATATTATTTCCCCCCATGGATTAAGTAATACACATTGTTATATACCCTCGACTTCACAAAATCACTCCGCCAATGGTGCGCAAATTCACGCTCTTTTACATGAATCAATTTTCCATCACTCACATCATACACCAACAAAAACTCCTCAAAAGTTCGTTCCGAAGACAACTGCCAATACAGATAATAGGGCAGTGCTGGATACAAAACCATGGAAATGACCAAATTCAAGGGATTGAAACGCCTTCGATACTTCGTTGACTCGACTGCGGTCCACGCCAAATAACGATTTTCTACACCGCCCATCGCCCCGGCAATACTTTGAGACCCATACAATATCATCGATTGGGTGTCGTTGTTGATTCGCTCCATCATCCAATCGTTGACAATCATCTGTCGATTCACCAATTCTGTATTGAGGCCTTGGGAACCCGGTGTGGCAGGCAAAACATCCACAACCACATCCAATTCTTTGCCAAATTTCTTCCAATACCCTGTCAGCTGCTCTCGCAACATGGCTTCTTCAAATGGATCTCTGTCAGACTTATCTTCATTGCCCACTGAGCGGTTTACATTGGGTTCCAACAGCACCAAGTGATGAAATTTCTGTAGCCCTTTGAAACTATTTTTTTTTCTTGACGATATGGTGGTATTCGATGAGACACTCGCAGAGAACACGCGCATTTGACCCAAATAGGCTTGCAGTGAATCTCTGTTCAGCAGTCCATAATAGATGGCCATGAAATAATCGCCGCTCACTACGTTCGCGGCCCTGCTTCGCGCAACCCTGGACCGCGGATTCCGCAATCCTGCCTCACCGCCCTCCGTCTTCACCAAGGTACTATCCAACTTCGCAGCCTCTTCAGCCGGTAAATAGTCTACAAAATCTTGTAGCCTAAAATTACATGCACCTTGCACCAATTCGAACCCCGCCTTACCCAAACGATTCACCATGTTATCATCGGCACCTTCCCTAGACGCAATCACCCACATTCGCATCGCCACAAAAGCGCCCAACCCGCGCAAATCCAATTCTCGCAAACCCGCAATTAACGGACGCCAATCGCCCCGTGTCTCTGTCAAATTGCACCCATATCGATTCAACTCATGCTCCTTGGACTTGTGGAGCAATAACCCGTAAAGTGACATCGCCTCCATCCGATCAAAAAACACCGATTCCCCATACAATTTCCGCATCACATGGGTTAGGTAGAACAATTGTCCAAAATCAGCTCGACGGGTGTAAATCAACAACAACTCGTGACGTGCCACCTTCTGCATTGACTTGAACCGATCCTCGCCAACCAAAAAGAATGCCCTCGTCTTTTTCGGCTCACCATCAATCATATCGCGCAAGCGCACCACACGCCGATCCAAACTAGGGTGGGTTGTATTGGCATCATCGCCCAGTGAAACCAAAAACTTTTGATCCTCAATTTCCGCAGCTTCCACTTTTTGCGCTACGACATCTTTCAAGGTTTTCGGAAACACATACGCATGATGTTCAAAGGAGTCAAGCGACAATTTCATTTCCAGAAATGGAAAATCGCCGTATTTCAACATGTCGAACACAAAAACACCCTCCACCAAATCGTAGCCCGAACGCAACATCATTTGAAAGCCCTTTTCATCGGCCTCCATTTCATGATCCTTGGAAAACTTATAAAACGCCTTAATTGCTTCATCTTCATCGCGCTTTCCCTTCTGTTTGTTCTGTTCGAAGCGCTGTTTGTACTGTTGCAAGGAATGTTTTTGGGTGTAATGTTGAATCTCGTGGGCCAAGATGAACGCCAACTGACTCTCGTTCTCAATCCTGCTCAATAGTCCAACCGTAACCATCACCACCCCATTGCTGGTTGCATAGGCATTTACCTCTTGCGATTTCAATACATAGAACCGAAGCTCATTCAGCAAATCTTCGCGATCGTTGGCTTTGAGTAATTTCTCGGCCACCGACTCAACGAAGGTTGAGAGGGGGTCTCCGTAGAGGACTCTGCCCGACATTAGAATCTCGTCTACACCGAAAACTGAGCGAACGGCATGCTCTTTTTCTTGCAACCTCTCGTCGCGTTCGAGTTCTTTGTTCCAAACCTGTGACTCTGCTTTGCGGGCTTTTTCGACGGGGGTTTCTTTGAAATCCGAGGGCAATTCACCTTCGCACATGAGTCCCGAATAACGGTCGAAATCAACCTTCGGTTGACCTGTTTGAGCGCGCAATGGTAGCGCCGACAGACCCAATACACCTACCCAGAATGCGCTATTCCAAGCCCACTTTGTCCAGTTTCTCAACATGCCCGCAAAATAATCCAATTTTCCGCACAACAAATCACTAAATAAAAATGGGGGATGCCGTTTATAGCGTCCCCCAAGCGTTTAGATGATTTATGGTTATTTATGACGCAACACTGACGTCAAGCAGACCGATTTAGAACAAATCTTTCAATTTGTCGAAGAACGATTTCTCTTTTGCCGATGGTTTAAAATTGTCAGATTCATTCAATTTTTCCAACATGGTTTTTTCTTCTGAGCTCACCTTGGTTGGTACGTAAACATTGAGCACCACCAATTGATCACCGGTGCCGTAGCCATTCAAATCGGGGAACCCTTTGCCTTTCAGGCGCAGCATTTTCCCTGGCTGTGTACCGGCGTCTATTTTGATTCTTACTTTGCCATCGAGGGTTGGCACTTCTACACTATCACCGAGGGTGGCTTGGGTGAAGCTCAACCACAAATGAAAGATGACATTGTTGTCTTCACGGGTTAATTCATCGTGGGGAATGCCTTCCACCAAAACGATCAGGTCCCCGGCGGCTCCGCCGCCGGCACCGTAGTTGCCCTTGCCATTCATGCTCAACTGCATTCCCTCAGCCACACCACCAGGGATGCGAATGCTCGTCTCAATCTCCTGCGAAATCAATCCCTGCTCATTGGCATCTTTGGGTTTGCTTTCAATCATCTTACCCATACCAGAACAAACCGGACAGGGACTATTGGTGGCCATCTGACCCAAGAAAGTATTCTGAACACGGCGCACAGCACCCGATCCATTACATTGCTTACACGTGGCGTATTTCACACCCTCGGCTTGAACCATCCTGCGGTACTTCACCGTTTTCTCAACCCCAGACTTCATCTCGGGCAACGTCAATTTGATTTTGATGCGGATGTTAGATCCTACTGAACGCCTTGAGCGACCGCCGCCACCCCCACCGAAGAAAGAGCCAAACACGCCGTCATCCCCAAAAACATCCCCAAATTGAGAGAAAATATCGTCCATGCTAAATCCATGAGCCCCGCCACCGCCGCCAGCACCCATACCCGCATGACCAAATTGATCGTAGCGCTGCTTTTTATCTGGGTTACTCAACACATCATAGGCCTCAGCCGCCTCCTTGAAATTCTCCTCAGCTTCTTTGTCGCCCGGATTCTTATCAGGGTGGAATTTGATCGCCAATTTCCGGTATGCTTTTTTGATCTCCTCGGCCGATGAACTCCGCGAAACCCCTAGCACGTCATAATAATCTCTCTTGCTCATATTGCATTAATTTCCTACGACCACTTTCGCGAATCGAATGACTTTATCGTTCAAATAATACCCCTTTTCAACCTCGTCGATCACCTTGCCTTTCATGTCCTCCGTGGGCGCTGCGAATTGTGTAATGGCCTCATGGATTTCGGCGTCAAAAACTTGACCTATAGACTCCATGGGCTTCAATCCCACTTTGGTAAAAATTCCCACCAATTTTTTATGAATCAAATCAAACCCTTCTACTGCCTTTTTTTCAGTCTCTGACAGGTTTTCAGCGGCTTTCAATGCACGCTCAAAGTCATCTACCACGGGCAGCATGTTTACCAATACATCCTTTGAAGCGGTTTGCATCCAATCCAAACGGTCTTTGGTGGTTCTTCTGCGGAAATTCTCAAACTCACTGTACAAGCGAAGATACTTGTCGCGCTCCTGCTGCAATTGTCCTTGTAAATCGGTATCCGCCGCGGTTGCTTCTTCGGCACTCGTAGCCTCGTTCTGGGTATCCTCTGTGGTTTGTTCAACGGTGTTTTCCACGCCATCCATTGGTTCTTCTGCTTCTGATTTCACTTTGTTCTTTGACATAGCCTCTCTCCAAACTCAATTTTATTGCCACAAATGCTAAAATGTCATATTGTCATATGAACCTTTTCACCCGAATGTCGTTTCTTTGTCATAAGGAGCGAGGAAATGTTTACGGGTATTATCGAACAGCAAGCGAAGGTTGAGGAGATTGTGAAAGACCAATCCAATGTGCACTTTCGCCTTTCATCACTTTTCCAAAACGAGTTAAAAGTAGACCAAAGCGTGGCCCACAATGGGGTATGTTTGACCGTTACCAAAATTGATAACAACGGATACTGGGTAACCGCGATCGATGAAACACTTCAACGCACCAACCTCAACCATTGGCATGTCAACGACTTGGTCAATGTGGAGCGATGCATGCCAGCACACGGCAGATTCGACGGACACATTGTTCAAGGTCATGTAGATTGTGTAGGAACTGTAGATGAAATCCATGACTTGGATGGAAGTTGGATGATTTTCATCGCCCATCCCCAAGATGCTGGAATCACCGTGAATAAAGGATCCATTTGCGTAAATGGTATAAGTTTGACCGTTGTAGACAGCTTTCCCGACGCCTTTAGCGTAGCCATCATTCCTTACACTTGGGAACACACAAACCTCTCCAAACTCAAAACGGGCGATGCTGTTAACTTAGAGTTCGATATCCTAGGGAAATACTTGAAAAAATTCTCCGTATCTTTGCAAATATCCAAGAAATAGCAATTAGCAATTTATGAAACTTCTCTCCTTCCTATTTACTTCAAGTATCGGTCGGAAAGTACTTATGGCAGTCACCGGTTTATCCTTGGTGGCTTTTTTGTTGGTACACGCTGGTATCAACGCCTGTATTTTCTTTAACGACGGTGGCGAAACATTTAACCATGCTGCAGAATTCATGGCACACAACTGGCTTATCCGCAGTGCGGAAATTGGTTTGTTCCTTGGTCTGCTGATTCACATCGTACAAGGCCTCAGCCTTACAGCTTCGAACAACCAAAAGCGAAACAGCAAATACGGTGCGAGCGCCGGCAATGCCAACAGCAAATGGTACTCTCGCTCAATGGGTATTTTGGGAAGTCTTCTCCTTATTTTCTTGGTGATGCACCTCAAACACTTCTGGGTTGTTTCTCGTTTCACCGATGCCATTCAAGAAACTGCAGGTTCTACCCTATTCGATGAAATGGTGGTCGTGTTTAAAGATCCCCTTCCTGTGTTTGTTTACGTAATTGGTTGCATCAGCTTGGCCTACCACTTGTTGCACGGCTTCCAAAGTGCTTTCCAATCGTTGGGCATTAACCACCCCGCCTACAGCCCCATCATCCAAAGCATTGGTGTTGGCTTTTCAATCCTTGTTCCACTCGTATTTGCGGCCATGCCCATTGCCATGCACTTGGGCTGGATTCAATAACCCATCGTTTATCAAAATACCATGACACTCGAATCAAAAATCCCAGCCGGCGACATAGCCACCAAATGGACCCAGTACAAAAGCACGGTTCCTTTGGTAAACCCCGCCAATAAAAGACAGTTGGAAATCATCGTGGTGGGTACCGGTTTGGCCGGTGCCAGCGCAGCCGCTACCCTAGCAGAAATGGGCTATAAAGTTAAAGCCTTCTGCTTCCAAGATAGCCCCCGCCGCGCGCACTCTATTGCTGCCCAAGGGGGTATCAATGCCGCCAAAAACTACCAAAACGACGGTGACTCAGTGTACCGTTTGTTCTACGATACCATCAAAGGAGGCGATTACAGATCTCGCGAAGCCAATGTGCATCGCTTGGCTGAATGTTCTACCTCGATCATTGACCAATGTGTAGCCCAAGGTGTTCCCTTTGCCCGTGAATATGGCGGAACCCTTTCAAACCGTTCTTTCGGTGGTACACAAGTTCAACGCACTTTCTACGCGGCCGGACAAACAGGACAACAGTTGTTGTTGGGTGCCTACAGCGGCTTAGAGCGTCAAGTTGGATTGGGCAATGTAAAAATGTATGCGCGCCACGAAATGATCGAAGTGGTAAAAATTGATGGCAAAGCCCGTGGAATTATCGCAAGGAACCTCGTAACCGGAGAACTAGAACGACATTTCGGCCATGCGGTGTTATTGTGTACCGGCGGATATGGCAACGTATTCTACTTGTCAACCAACGCGATGGGTAGCAACGTAACCGCTGCTTGGAAAGCCCATAAAGCGGGTGCGTATTTTGCCAACCCCTGCTTCACCCAAATCCACCCAACTTGTATTCCCGTTTCAGGACACTATCAATCCAAATTGACATTGATGAGTGAATCGCTGCGTAACGATGGACGAATTTGGGTTCCTAAAAAACAAAACGACGACCGTCACCCCAACAATATTCCAGAAGACGAACGCGATTACTACCTCGAGCGTCGCTACCCTGCCTTCGGAAATTTGGTACCACGCGATATTGCTTCGCGTGCAGCCAAAGAACGTTGCGATGCCGGCTATGGCGTAGGCCAAAGCAAAATGGCCGTGTATTTGGATTTCAAATACAACATGATGCAGAAATATGGCAGAACCGAAGCCAGCAAATTGAATATCGCCAACCCAGACGACGAAACCTTGATGCGTCTAGGTAAAGAAGTTGTCAAAGAAAAGTACGGAAACTTGTTCGATATGTACAAGCAGATCACCGATGAAGATCCATATGAAGTGCCAATGCGTATTTACCCTGCAGTGCACTATACCATGGGTGGTTTGTGGGTAGACTATGATTTGATGACCAACGTACCAGGCATGTACGCCTTGGGAGAAGCCAACTTCTCAGACCACGGTGCCAACCGCTTGGGAGCTTCTGCTTTGATGCAAGGTTTGGCCGATGGTTATTTTGTGATTCCTATCACCATTGGTAACTACTTGAGCAAAGAAATTCATACCAAGCCCATCTCTACCGACCACGAAGCATTTGTGGCTGCCGAAAAAGCGGCTCACGACCGCATCCAACAGTTGATGAACATTCAAGGGACCCGTAGTGTAGAAAGCTACCACCGTGAATTGGGATTGATCATGTGGAACAAGTGTGGTATGGCCCGCAGCGAAAAAGGATTGAAAGAGGCCATTGCCGAAATTCAAGCCCTCCGTGCAGATTTCTACAAAAACGTTCGTATCCCTGGATCAATCAACGAATTCAACCCCGAATTAGACAAGGCAGGTCGCGTTGCCGACTTCCTTGAATTGGGCGAATTGATGTGTGTTGATGCACTAGACCGCAACGAAAGCTGTGGAGGTCACTTCCGCGAAGAATATCAAACCGAGGAAGGTGAAGCCTTGCGCGACGATGAAAAATTCATGTATGTTGCCGCTTGGGAAAACAAAGGCGCGTCATGGGAACTTCACAAAGACGAGTTGAAATACGAAAACATCAAAATCCAACAACGCAGTTACAAATAATCCAATAACAAAAAGGTTATGAGCAAGTTAATGAAATTAAACCTAAAAGTATGGCGCCAAAAAAACACCAACAGCGCCGGTAACTTTGAAGAATATAAAGTGGATGCTAGTCCTGATATGAGCTTTTTGGAAATGTTCGATGTCTTGAACGAGCAACTCATTGAAACAGGGAAAGAGCCCGTAGCTTTTGATCACGACTGCAGAGAGGGTATTTGCGGTATGTGTTCAATGGTCATCGATGGCCGTCCTCACGGACCGAAGCAAGGCGTTACCACCTGTCAGTTACACATGCGTAGCTTCAGTGACGGTGACACCATCACCGTTGAACCTTGGAGAGCCAATGGATTCCCTGTAATCAAGGATTTGACAGTAAACCGCAGTGCGTTTGACCGCATCATTGCTTCAGGTGGATTTATTTCTACAAACGCAGGTAACGCGGTGGATGCCAACTCGGTATTGATTCCAAAAGAGGTGGCCGACGAAGCGTTTGAAGCGGCTACTTGTATTGGTTGCGGTGCGTGTGTGAGCGCTTGCAAGAATGCCTCCGCGATGTTGTTTGTGGGTGCGAAAGTAACCCAATTGTCGAAGTTGCCTCAAGGTAAGCCAGAGCGCGAAAGCCGCGTGGTTGCCATGGTGAACCAAATGGATGCTGAGGGCTTCGGTGCTTGTACGAACACCGGTGCATGTGCGGCGGAATGTCCAAAGCAAATTCCATTGAGTGTAATTGCCAATTTGAACCGCGAATACATCTCGGCAAAAATGAACGGCAAATAAATTCGACTCATAGCAAGATGATAAAAATGAGGGGGCGGCCA
>DBCP01000130.1:9578-15990 GCA_002293105.1 Bacteroidetes bacterium UBA955
TGGCCGCCCCCTCATTTTTATCGCTATTACCAAGAAAAGGACAAGGATATTAGTCGAGCGGAATGCGCAATCCCAATTCCACACCAATCTGGGGCGACCAATACGTTTGCACCCCTCTGTTACTGGGCAAGATGGGCAACATGACCCTCGGAGAGGCAAAAATGTGCACCCCTGGATCCAAATTATATTCCAAACGCATCGAAGCTGTGAGGAAAGCATTCGCACGAACGGCAGAAGAACGGGTGAGGACAACACCTGTATCTACGGTGCTGGCAACGTAGTCCGGCACAGCAAAATCATTGCCTTGAGGCATGGTAAATCCTACTGTATGAATTTGTAGATCCTGTCGCATCAATAATGCCGGCATCACACCCAACTGATACCACATACTGGCCGATTGCATCTGAAAACGAGCCCCATCCAAACGCTTTTCAATGGCAAACAAGGCACCCGCGTATTGTGAACGGAACTCGTAGTGTACTTCCATCAAACCAGCCTGTACCAAATTTGGGTAAATACCCACGTCTGGGTGAATCACATATTTAAACATCTCACCATCTTTCACACGGGTAAATCCGGTGTTCACAACACTCAATCCGAACACAAAATTGGTAAAGCCATTCAACTTGCGCGAATAGGCCAAATTCAAGTTTACGGTTTGCAGTGAGCGATCAGCTTGGGAAAATGAATCGCGAAGTTGTTCCTCTGTGTAACCACCACGCAAATCTGGCTGATAGGCCGTAATCCATCCTGTTGACCACGCGGGGGTCGCCGATATCGTAAATACACTGCCCCACTTTTTCTCGCTAACTTGGGCATCAACAGCGGCTACGCACACCATCACCCCCAACATCAAAAACTGTTTTATCTGTTTCATGAAACGCTAGATTCTTCTTCAAAATTGAGCACTTTTAGGTGGGAATAGAATCGCCAAACCCCCAAGCCCGCTGCCACAAACAACCCTACCGTAAACCCAATCCATATGCCATAGACCTGCCAATTCTGCCAAACGCCCAATGCATAACTCAATGGCAATGATATCACCCAGTAAGAGAGAATACTCAAACCGGAAGACCAATTCACATCCTTGATGCCGCGCAACATGTTCATCGCACCGGCCTGGATGCCATCGGCCAATTGGAATACCGCAGCCAAAATAAACAACGGCAATATGGTAGGCATTACATCCTCTTTTACATCATACAACGAAGCAATGGCCTGGTTGCCAAACACAAACGCCAACGCATTCACCACCTCAAACACACCTATCACCAACAACACCGCGTGCGCCGCATGTCGAATCTGCTTTCGATTTTTCTCTCCATAATAATTGCCCACAATGATCGCTCCGGCCATCGCGATACCACTCACCACCATGTATGTTACCGAGGCTACGTTCAATGCCACTGCATGCGCCGCCAATTGCTTGGAGCCATACCAACCTACCATCACCCCGGAAAGACCAAAGCATGCCCACTCCGCGAACGTTTGAAGAGCCACCGGCAAGCCCAATTTCCAGATATGTGGCATTTCTTCCTTGATTTTATCCCAATTTGGCATGATCGATGGCACATACTTGCGCATGAACGCAGAATATCGCACATACCACAATCCCACCAAAGCCATCGCAATGCGCGCGACCAACGTAGCATATCCAGCCCCTTCTAAACCCATCGGCTCAAAGCCCCAATGTCCGTAAATGAAAATCCAACACAACAACACATTCAATCCCAACCCGCCCAAAGTAATGAGCATCGCGATTTTTGTATGGCCCAACCCATCGGTAAATTGACGAGTAACCACGTTAATCAGCAACGGCAAAATACTCCAACTTAAAATATTCAGTAGCCCGGGCGCCATACGGGTGACTGCCGCATCCTGTCCCAACCAATGGAAATTATACACAAACACCTGCAATACCAGATATTGAAACACGAACAGTATACCTGCCACCGCCAAACCTGCACGATACGTGATAAATCCATCGGCAGAACGCTTCTGCCCAACCTTGATACTCACCAATGTACTGATCGAAAACAACACGCCAAACGTAAGACCACTCACCATAAAAAACAGGTTGTTTGCTTGGTTCGCGCTGGCCAATACCTCGGATCCGAGCGGACCTACCATCAACGTGTCGGCAACACCCATCAAAATAATGCCCAATTGACCCAAAATGATGGGATAAGCCAACTTCAGGGTTTCTGCAATTTGGACTTTATAGACGGAAAAGGGATTTTGCATGGACGAAAGATGCAAAAATAGGGCAAATGGAAACCAAAACGACGAGCGGGGCGGGGTTTCGTATTAACTTTGCGTTGTGGTAGACGTATTATGGGAAGACAATCACCTGTTGGTGATTAACAAACCTGCCGGATTGGCGGTTCAGGGCGATTTAACGGGCGATATTCACTTGTTGGATTTGGCTGAGCGATACATCGCTGAAAAGTACAACAAGCCGGGGAAGGCCTATGTGGGTTTGGTACACCGACTCGACCGTCCGGTGAGCGGCGTGGTGATTATGGCCAAAACATCAAAAGCACTTACGCGGATGAATGAGATTTTCCGCGACAAGAAAAACACCAAAATCTATCATGCTATCACCACCAAAGCCCTGCCTGGCGAGGAAGGCACCCTCACGCACCATTTGTTAAAGAACAGCGAAACCAAGCGTGCACACGCTTACAATTCACACAAACCCGGCACCAAACCCGGCGTGTTACACTACAAATTGCTCAAGAATTTTGCCGGTCGGTCGCTCTATGAAATCACCCTAGAGACCGGTCGCTTCCACCAAATCCGTGCACAATTGTCCAAAATGGGCTGTCCAATACTGGGCGATTTAAAATACGGCGCCACCGAGCCCCTGCCCGATCGCTCCATTGGATTGCACAGCAGAACGTTGATTACACCCCATGTGGTGTCGACTCAACCATCGATTTCTGTGACTGCACCGCACCCCAAAGGCACATGGTGGTGGGATTTGTTTAAATAAAGTCTAACTCTTTTTCCGGATCCCAAAACACGTCCTGAAAACGCTGTATTTGGTCGTTCAGAACCTCAATTCCCTCCGACTTGAGTTTTTCCTCCATGGCATTGCTGTCTTCAAAATGGGCTTTGCCGCTGAGCAATCCCACGCGATTCACTACGCGATGCGCAGGCACAGGCGGTTGAACTTGGTGCGATACATTCATGGCCCATCCCACCAATCGGCTGCTGCGTGCAGCGCCCAAATACTTGGCGATGGCACCATAGGAGGTAACCCTACCAGACGGCACCAAACGAACCACTTCGTAGACCTTTTCGTAAAAAGAATTGCCATTCATCGCCAAACAACAAAATTGGAACAAAATTTGTCTATTTTGGACTCGATTGCAACAACTATGAAAATGAATTTTACGCGCAACTGGTCGATTATCCGTATTTCCTGCTTCGCCATCCTGCTCGCCGCCTGCGGCGGCTCGCTTCCCCTGAATGCACAAAAAGGGAAAAATAAGCAAAAAGGCAAAGAACAAACCATTGCAGTGCCCACTGAATCAGCACCCACTGAATCAGTGCTCGTAGATACCAAAAGCATCCAATCGCCAAATAGCTTGCAAGCATTGCCCCAAAATGGTGCCGTTACTGAAGAAGCACTCAATCAACAGTTACAATCCAAACTCAAATTCATCCCCTACACCCGAACCGCACCCGTAAAACCCAACGTGTTCGGCAATTACCCCAATATCAAAAGTGCCCCCGCATGGGACGGTCGTGAACCCGGAAACTATAGCATCCGCTTCCGCTTCAAAACCATCACCCCACCCAAAGCCACACCCAAAATCACCAACATCTACGCCGGCGATACCGTGTATCTGGCCGACCACAACATTGGTGGAAAATATCTCCGCGATACCGCCGTCATCGATAAAAATGGTGTTGCCAATTTCATCGGTACCAAGAAATTACAACGCGGTATGTATTTGTTCGTGTTCCCCAAAAAGCGCGACTACTTCGAATTCATTATCGACGACGACCTCGATTTCCAAATCGATTTTGATACTGCTTGGAGTACCCGTGATTACTATAAGAGCATGTCGGTAAGTGGCTCTGTTGAAAATGCTGCCTTCTTGGAATACCAAAAAGGCAAGGTGGCCGTCATTGAAAAACTCATGGCCATTGACCAAGTCATCGAAGCCGATTCAATGGCACCCCAAAACACCAAAGATTCCCTGAATAACCTCCGTGATCGCTATCTGAACGAAAAAGGCAACTACGATTCTGCCTACATTCTCAAATACCCCGGTCATTTGCTTTCCAAATTTTTGGTAGCCATGATCAATGTGCCCTACCCCGAAGTTTTCCCAGTACTGCCCGATGGAACCAAAGACAGCACCTTCCCCCTTCGTTGGTACAAAAATCACTACCTCGACCACATGGATTTTGGCGATGACGGCTTGCTTAGAATGCCCGTAAACATCGTTAAACAACGCCTTGACTTCTATTTCGATAAAATCATCGTGCCAGATGCCGACACCTGTATGATGGTGGCCGACAAGCTGCTAAACCAATGTAAGAACACCATCGAAATGGAGAAATACCTCATTTGGTACCTCACCAATCGCTTCGAAAGTTCCAATATTATGGGTCTGGATCGCGCTTTTGTTCGCATGGCGATGAGCACCTACTGCCAAGGTAAGAGCTGGTGGGTTGACAGTGCAACCATCACAAAAATGTGTGAAAATGCCTTCCGAAGAGCCCACACGCTCATTGGTGAAACCGCCCCTGAGCTCGAACTCAAAGACATCAAAGGCAACTGGGTAAACACCCAAAAGATCCGCGGTCCCTATGTAGTGATGATTTTTTGGGACCCAACCTGCGGACATTGCAAAGAAGTGATGCCGAAATTGGCCAAAATCTACCAAGAAAACAAAGACAAAGGTTGGAAAGTCATTGCGCTTTCTAGCGGCGACAAGAAGAAAGAATGGGAAGAGTATTACAACTCACACCCTGAGACCCAAGCCCTCACTCACCTCATTCGAGGGGAAGTTCAAAGCCAGAAATACGCCGATGCGTTGTATAGTTACTACGTTGTGGCCTCTCCCACCATTTATGTATTGGATGCCGACCGCAAAATCGTGGCCAACCGCATCGATGTAGACAAAATGGTAGAGTTCTTGAAACACCTCGACGAAGAACGCGCCCAAAAGGCCGCTGCTGAGAAAAAGTAATAACGAGCGATTGACTGCAGGATACCGTCTTGCGTTAAGGCAAATTCATGCCGTGCTTGTTCGCTTTCTTTCGAACATCCTCGTAAAAGGTCCATGGGAACGCGGTAAAACCCAAATAGTAAATCGGTCCTGAAAAATTCCGTCCACCGGGAAACAAGGCAATGCGTGTACCCAAACCACCGCCCACGCCAAAGTAGCGAAGAAATCGCACTGAGCCATAGGCCCCAAATTCGATGGGCATGAAAAACTGTTGCTTATTGGCGATGTTTTCATTGGTTAAGTGATTGACTGTACGAATCCCGCCGCCCAACTGGGCAAACCCCGTAAGGGAAAATCGATGGGTTTTGTACAATCGGTATTCGTAAGTACTACTTATGTAGTTGAACTTATATTGAATGGAATCGCCGGCTATCCCTTGATTGTAAGAAGTGAAATAATAACCCGTGTAAGCGGAAATCTTGCCCCAACTCAACCCATAACGCAATCCAAAAACATTCACAGGATCCGCAGAGATGAAGGAATTGCGGGAATCAAGCCACATGCTGTAGGAGGGCACCGATGCCAAAGCCATGCGTATGCTGTCTTTTAGGTTCCAAGCCACTGTATCAACAGGATTGGGACTTATCGCTTCTGTATCTTCGGTTTGAGCCATCGCAAAAACAGGCACCAAGCCCAACATCATGGTTAATGTCCAAGTTTTTGCTTTCACGATACAAATTTGCCGCTTTCTGGGCGATGCCTGTCCACAACTTTCTCCCCTGTCTTATCAATAATTCGCCACAAACCCAAGATATTCGAAGCATGAAGCTGTTGATTTCCGCCTTGATGGCATTTTCTACCACTGCTTTGGCAGCCCAAACTGAACCAACATTCAAGCCTCTTGCTGGCAACTGGAGCACAGAAGCCACCTTTTACGCACAAACAGGCAGCAATGCATTGCGGTTTGGGCTGAACGATATCAAGATTCGCAGATTTAGCAGCGATCGCATGGCACACCGACTTCGGATGTTGGCCACCCAAAACAACGAAACCACCGTCATCGTTGGAAACATGGGCAACATGGAAAGGAGCATCAAGGAAGGGAGCATCTTCATCGCCCCAGGTTTTGAAAAACACCTGCCAGGCACAAACCGATTATCGCCCTATTGGGGTACAGAGTTGGTGGTGGGAAAATCATTTTACGAATACAATTTGACCAATTC
>DBCP01000130.1:16023-18201 GCA_002293105.1 Bacteroidetes bacterium UBA955
CAAGGAGGCACATTCAACACGACCACCAAAAAGTCCATATCATTGGGTGCGAACATGATCATTGGTGCTGATTTCTATTTGGGAAAACAGCTCTTCATTGGCGCGGAAGTGGGGTATGGTTTTATCTATCAAAACTTTGGCAATAGCGACGTAACGGTGAAGAGCAACGGAAACATCACGGACCAGCGCTCTGTACCCATGGGAAAAAATCAAGGCCTCAAGTTGTTTGCCAATCCGGGAATTCGTGTAGGAATTGCCATATAAAACGTGTTATTTTTACACTAATTCAGACAAAATTGCGCTTTTGTTGACATTTATGAACTTACTTTGTTAAAGTATTATGGCAACCAAACCACTTCAATTCACCAACAACGGAAACGATTTCTTCAACGAACTGAGATCGCAAGTTGATGCCTATTTCACCACCAACAAAATTTCAAAAAATGGCAACTGGCTATTGTGGAGCAAAACCGCATTTGCGATCATCGTAACGCCTATTTTGTTGATTCTGGCATTAAATATCCCAGCAGTGGGCATTCCTATGCCGATCTGGGGAAGCATTTTGTTGTTCGTTCTAATAGGACAAATGCACACCTTCACTGGGTTCAATGTAATGCACGACGCTTGTCACGGAGCATTCTCTTCAAAAGGATGGGTGAACAAATTGTTCGGCAACTCCTTGAGTTTGATGGGTAGCCATGCATTCATCTGGAAATTCAAACACAACACCTTGCACCATACTTGGACCAACGTGGATGGCCTGGACGACGATATCGCCAAAGCACCCATTTTGCGCCACTGTGAATCACAACCCTTCAAACCCTACCACAAAAACCAACATTTGTATATGTTCTTTTTGTACGGTATCTCCATCATTTTTTGGATGTATGCCAACGACTTCATGAAGTACTTCAATAAAGCCGTAAACGAGCAGCCCATGCCCAAAATGTCCTTCACGGAGCATTTGATTTTCTGGACAGCCAAAGTTTGCTACACATTATTCTATGTGGTTGCACCACTGTATTTCTTGGGAATTGGTTGGGGCTTTGCTTGCTACATGGCGATGCAGATCTCTATGGGTATTGTGTTGAGTTTGGTATTCCAATTGGCTCACGCCGTAGAAGATTTGCATTTTGAAGATGGCGTAAAATACGACACAAATGGCGAGCGACTTCCAAACGAATGGGCTATCCACCAGGTAATGACAACCAACAACTTCGCAACAAAATCACCTTTTGCTACTTGGTTCATGGGCGGATTGAATTTCCAAACCGAGCATCACCTGTTTCCAAGCATAAGCCATGTACATTACCCTGCCTTAAACAAGATTTTGGTTCCCTTGTGTGAAAAATACAATGTAAAATATAACGAGATGCCTACCTTCAGTTACGCAGTGGGTTCTCACGTTCGTTACATGAAATCACTCGGCGAAGCCGCTTAATCGCAAAAAACCAATAGTTTTATCCAATAAATTACCAAAAAAGGTTGTTTATCTAAAAAACGTACTTATCTTGCCCACTCAATTATTTTATAAATTTTAAATACCAATTAATGAAAACAGGTTCTGTTAAATTCTTCAACCACAGCAAAGGCTATGGTTTCATCATCGACAACGAAGACGGTCAAGAGTATTTCGTACACGTAACCGGTTTGAGAGACGAGATTCGCGAAGGCGATACCGTTAATTTCGAACTGAAAGACGGTAAGAAAGGTTTAAATGCAGTAAACGTAAGTAACGCAGGATAATCAAAACTTCTTCATTCTAGAAAAAGGCCTCGTCTCGGACGAGGCCTTTTTTGTTTTATGTGGTTGAGAACGGTAGTGCTCTGCCTTTTCAAAACGATTCAAAACGCAATTTCCACACCAATGCCGGCGGCATGTCGCGGTATGATTCCGGCCTGATAATCTTACTGCCCCGCGGCCCCATAGATTCTATTTTTCTCACTTTATACTCCACATCCTTGGGCAATGTCAACGTCTGCTCGCCCATTACCGACAATTTTTCCTCTTTCACCGAATAACCCAACAACTGAGCCCTACAACCCCTCACAACTTTTCCTACAACATCCGTCGGCAATAAAGAATCACGGAGTTCAGACCACACCTTGACCAATTCGCTCAAATCCAAATTGACCGTTTTGCCCAGATCGTAATTCCCCTGTAAAATCGCATAAACCA
>DBCP01000037.1 GCA_002293105.1 Bacteroidetes bacterium UBA955
TTCTGGGGGATTGGTTTCCCGGGGCCGATTTTTGAACGGGGGCTTGCGCGCAGCGCAAGCCCCCGTTTATTTTTCGAGACTGAGTAAAGCGATTTTTGTGGGTTTAATGAGCCGGAATCACCAAGCGTTGTCCGGGTCTCAAACTCCGGGGATTGGTCAAGTTGTTTCGCCTCGCGATGGCCTCATGGGTAACATGGTAGCGTTGGGCAATGCGATAAAGGTTCTCACCTGATTTAACCGTATGCGTAACCTCGCCCCGTTGCATTCTCGGACTGTGGTTATTGCTTGAACTCGTCGTATTTCTGTTTGTTGTATTTCTGATTGGCGTCACAACATGATTTTTTATACTATCTGTATTGTTGTGAATGGCCATCGCGGTGAGTCCTGTACTATCCACTTTGTGATTTATATGGCTGCTGTCTTGAGCCATTGAATCGCCCAGCGCCACGGCAGAAAAATTTCTAACCAATGATTTCATGCTGCCATGAACGGTACTTTTTAGTGAATGAATGCTGATGGTGTCTTTGGCGTTCACTTTGTTGTAGGCCTGCAACAGCGAAAGGGTAAATAACTGTCCTTGAAGGGCATATCCCGCTGCGTTGAAATGGAGCTTATCGCTGAGTGTGAGTTTGTTGTGATACCAAACATGAAGCGATCCCCATCCGCCCATCGCCTCATTGAGATCATAGAGGGTGGCTTTTTGCGCTTTGGCCATCTTGCGCAGTTGGTTGTTGACATTCACCTGTTGCGGGGGGATGCGGTCGCGACTGCGGGTATCGGGGGCGGTGGTAAGGATGATTGCCGTGGTTGGACTTGCTGCGGCGATATCGGACAGGAATTTCATCACTGCTGGCGTGTATGCTTGGCTATCGAGTTTTCCGTTATAGGCTTCGTTGGTGCCAAAGGAGAAAATGAGGATATCGGGCTTGATGTGGGCGATTTGCTCCACTGTATAGGGTGCTTTGTTGATGAGGTGGGTGAACTGAGCGCCCACAACCCCGCAATGGTGGTAAACAACGCCACGCTGCTGCAATGGAACGATTTCAAAGCCATAAAAGTTGTAGTGATTTTGGGTGGGTGCAGTTGCTGAAAGCGTAAGGGTGAAGCCAGTTTGTGGTGCAGTAGCTTGGTAGGAACTCACACCCCATCCGGAGGGATAGAACTGACTGCCTGTCCATTGGAACTCGGGATTGAGCTGTGTAGTAAAGGAGTTGTTATCGGCCGAATGCCAGATGTTGATCTTTTGCATGTTGGCGTTGCTGAACGTTCCCAGCGCATTGACTTCATTGTATTTTTCGCTCAGCGTCAATTGAATACTTGATGTGGCACTGCGTGTCCCTGCGCCATATCCTGAAACGCCTAGGGGTTCTGTAAGGCTGCCGGTGAGTGTTTTGTATCCCGTCCATAAGCCGATTGGTTTCACGGAGACGCCTCTCGGACCGAAGCTTTTGGCCAGGGCATAGGGAAACAGGATTCCGCGACCTGCATTGCCAAAATAGGATTGCAATTGCATGCGGATTTCACCGGAGAAATAATCGCCTTGAATATGACTATCGCCGATGTGGATGATGGTGAAGAGGGTATCGGCGGGATTGGTAGAAGCGGCGGATGTGCTGGCGATGGGTTTCTGCGGTATGGTACGAACCGGGGGTAGGGTACCTCTTTTGGCAGCATTTGTGGGTTGGTTGGCCGGTTGGTTTGGGTATTCTTGCGTAATGTAATTGAGGTTGTTAACCCGCACATTATGCAATTTTTGCAACGCGTTTTTTAGCTTTGGCGATTCTTGCAACTCGTTACAGGTAAGACAAATGATCGAACTATCTTCGTGTGAAGGATCGGTTGCGTTGTTGTTGGATGGGTTATTGGTAAGGGATTGGGTTGTGGCTGTTGTACTCGGGCGATTGGGGTTTTGCTGTGCTGCGAGTATTTGTGTGAAAGAAAGAATGACGATACACAGCCATTTTAAAGAAAGTGAAAGGCTGAGTGGTTGGCTGATAGTGGAGGCGTTTTGGTTCTGATTCATCAAAACTGGAAGTAGATGAAGGGCTGAACCACATCGTCCTTGAATTGGATGATGATTTGCAATGAAATGAGCACCCAAAGGATCCATGTGAATGTGGGAAGCCATTGGATTTTTTGGAAGATTCGTTCTTTGAGGTTGGGAGGAAAGAATGCGATGAAAGCGGCTGTCATGATCATGATGCCCATTTCCTGTCGTGAAGTCCAAAATCCTACAAAGTCTTTCCATTGCGTATGAAAGGCAATTTGTTCTATGCTAGCAAATGCTGAGCCAAAGGAGGATGCTCGGAAAAATATCCAACAGAAACCCACGAAGTGGAATGTGAGGATTGTGCTGAAAATGCGCGAATACCAGGGGTTTGATTTGCTCGGGAAGAGTTGTAACCAGGCTTTGTGAAATGCGAGGGCCAATCCGTGTGCCAATCCCCAGAACACAAATCGCCAATCTGCGCCGTGCCAGAATCCACCGACGAGCATGGTAATGAGAAGGAACAGGTAGGTGTTGAATTCGCCTTTTCGGTTGCCACCCAAGGGGATATAGATATAGTCACGGAGCCAGCTGCTGAGTGAAATATGCCATTTGCGCCAAAAGACGGTGATGTTACTGGCTGCATAGGGATTATCGAAGTTCTCTTTGAGGCGGTAGCCAAGCATCAGCGCAATACCAATGGCAATATCAGAGTAACCTGAGAAGTCGAAGTAAATCTGAAAGCTGTAGGCATACATGCCCAATAGGTTTTCGGCGCCGGAGAAATTGGAGGGCAGTTCGTGAACGATATCCACGTATTTGCCCAAGTAATCGGCGATGAAGAGCTTTTTTAAGAGGCCTGTAAGGATGCGGAAAAGGCTTTCCTTGTATAAGGCTGCATTGATGATTTGGGGTGTAAAGATTTGGGGAAGGAAATCTTTGGCGCGAACAATCGGACCGGCAACCAGGTGGGGGAAGAAGGTCATGTAAAACGCGTAATCGCTCACGTTTGTGGTGGCGGGAATTTCCTTGCGGTACACATCCATCAAATAACTAATTGATTGGAAGGTGTAGAAGGATATGCCAATGGGAAGGAAAAGGTCGTGATCGGTGAAGTGTGTATGAAGGAGTTGGTTGCAATTTTGAATGAAGAAATTGGCGTATTTAAAGTATAGAAGGAAACTCAGGCTATAACTGAGGGAAAGCCACAATAGGACTTTCTTTTTGGTGCCGTTACTTTTTTCTATTGCCAGCGCGAAGAGGTAATCGGAAACGATCATCAGGGCGAAGAGACCCAGGAAAGGTCCGCTGGATTTGTAATAGAAGAACAGTGAGAAAGTGATGAGGTAGATTTTGCGCCAGGTATTTTTTTGGACGAGGGCGGCGTAGAAGATGAGGAATACGCCGAAGACTGCGAGGAAGGAGAACTCGGTAAAAAACCAAGGCTCTTTGGTGGAGTAACCAAAAACAGATTCCCAAGTTTTGGGATCGCGCAGCGGGGCGAATATTTGATTGATCCAATTAGTATCCACGGTATTTTGCTGCGTTAATGGTGATAATGGGTGCACGGAAAGGCCGGCCGCGCTTGCGCGGCGGCTTCATGGCCATTTTGTATCGGGCCGAGGTCTGTAACCAACCGGCAATGCTGTCCATCCAAACCCTGTACCCTTGAACATCGGGGTGACGGCCGTCTCCGGCGCGGGTGAGGGTGAGTTTTTTGGTGAGGAAGAAGGTTGCAGAATCCGCGGAGGATTGAAACACTTTGTTGATGCCATGATCCTCTTCCCAATTGGCAGGACCAATCCAAGCATAGGGAATGCCTCTAAGCTTTTTGGCCAATTGGTTGGCGGCAATTTTGCGTGCTTTCAAATCACGCGCATAGAGCTCGTTCAAGCCAAAAACCAAAAAAATGTAGGTGGGTTTGTATCGTGCGATGATTTTTTGAATAGTGTCTGACCTGCCGAAATTAAACGTCGTGGCCGAATACCACTCCAATGATAAAATGAGTTTGTGTCCGTTAGCCTGACAGTAATCGTTCAACGGATAACGCAATCCACCACTTTCAGAATCGCCGATCAGTAGAATGCGGTGTTTGGTGGTGTCGGCAAAAACGGGCAATTCGTAGGCGGGTAACGAGAAGGGCTTGTTATAGTTTTTTGAGAGGAATGGAATGGTGGTATCTCTCTCAATGGCATTGCCATTGGAATCTAAAGAAATGGTTGGGATACTGTCGCTGGTAATGATTGCGGGTATCGGTTCGGGTTCGTCCAATGATGCCAACATGGCATCGATGTCTTGGTTGCCCAAAATCTGTTTGAATTCGAATTGTCCAATTTGTAGGGTTTGGGGACTGCAACTGTAGATGTACAACAATAGCAATGGCAATGAAATACTCAAGCCGGCCCATACAATTAACCAAGGAGAGGATTTGCCTTGTGAAGTATCAACCTTGGCAGATTCGCCTTGTGTTTTTAGGTCTTCAGAAGAAATGGGATTGGACTTCGTGGACGACGACACAGGGCTATTGGGAGTTATGTTAGGGTCTTTGTCCGACAAAGTGGCGCAAAAATACTTCAAACGCATTGATTTTGGTCGTCTGCGTTAAGGAAGTATGAACAACTTTTTCGCAGTTAGCTGGCTTTCGCAGTGAATTTTTCTTCACCCGCTTGCAGGTGTAGGGTGGTGTTCCCCAATTCAATGGCAATCGCACAATTACCGAGGTTAGAAATCAGATGTCCTTCTTTATTCACTTCGATTTTTACCGGTTCGTTGTTCAGTAAGATTTGGAATCCGTATCCTTCCCATTGTGATGGACAGTGGGGATTGAGGTGAAGGGTTTGATTTTTGATGCGCAAACCACCAAAGCCTTGAACAATGCTGAGGTATGAGCCGGCCATGGAAGTGATGTGCAACCCATCTTCGGTATCATTGTTATAATTGTCGAGGTCTAATCGCGCGGTACGGAGGTACATTTCGTAGGCCTTCTCGGTCTCGCCAATTTTCGCTGCGAGGATGCTGTGAACGCAGGGACTCAGTGAGCTCTCATGCACGGTGAACTGTTCGTAGAACTTGAAATTCTTCACATGGGTATCGTAGTCGAAGTTGTCTTCAAAGAAATAGAGCCCTTGCAATACATCTGCTTGCTTGATGTAAACACTGCGCAGGATGCGGTCCCAACTCCATTTTTGGTTGATGGGTCGTTGGGCGGGCGATAGGTCTTGTACGGGGATGAGTTCTTTTTCTAGGAATCCATCGTGCTGCACAAATACGCCGTGGGTAGGGTCTTGAGGCAGGTACAGATTTTCATGAATGTGGTTCCAAGCAGCGATTTCTTGCTCATGTTGGAATTGGGTTTTGTTGCAGAGGCCTTGGAATTCGACGGGGTGATTTTGCGAAATCCACTGGGCGCATTCTGCGGTGTACTGCATACACCAATTGGCGATATAGCTGGTGTACCAGTTGTTGTTGACGTTGTTTTCGTATTCGTTGGGGCCTGTAACGCCGTGCATTTCGTAGCGTTGTTTGTGGGTGCTCCAGTGAACGCGTTGTTTCCAGAATCGTGCGATGCCTAATAGCACTTCAAAACCACCTTCGAGCAGGTATTGCTGATCGCCGGTATGTTGAATGTAGTTGTAGATGGCATAGGCAATGGCGCCGTTGCGGTGAATTTCTTCGAAGGTGATTTCCCATTCATTGTGACATTCTTCGCCATTCATGGTTACCATTGGATACAGCGCTGCACCACCGGTGAAGCCAAGTTTGGCCGCATTTTCAATGGCTTTGTTGAGTTGTTTATAGCGATATACCAGCAGTTGGCGGGAGATGGCGGAATCGGCGGATACCAAGAAGAAGGGCAGGCAATATGCTTCGGTATCCCAATAGGTGCTTCCACCGTACTTTTCGCCGGTGAAGCCTTTGGGGCCGATGTTTAGTCGGGCGTCGTCGCCACAATAGGTTTGGTTGAGGTGGTAAATGTTGAAGCGAACGGCTTGTTGTGCTTTTACATCGCCATCGATGCGAACGTCTGTGGTTTCCCATTTTTTGGCCCAAGCGGCTGCGCTCATTTGCAGGTGGGCTTCAAAACTGGAGGCGCTCATTTTGTCGAGGGCTTTTTTGGTGTTCAGTTCCAGTGCTTCTGGGGCGTGGTGGAAGCTGCTGCCGGTGATGCAATGTTTTACCAACGTGAGTTTTTCGGCAGCAGCGAGGGAGATTTCATAGGTGTTGCTGGCGTATTTACTGCGGGTGTTGGCTTTGGCAATTTCATTTTGTTTTACCGCGTTCTTCCAAATTTCGAAGGAGAGGGCATTGGTGACTACCCAGCCCAATTTTTTGGTTTTGACTGTGACAAACAGATCATGGTTGTGCACTTCCTGTTTTACTTCATCCCAAAATTTTTCATCGTAGTTGGAATCTTTATTGACCACATCACCATCGAGGTAGTTTTCTACTTTGATGATGCAATCGCGGTTTGCGGTGATATTGTATTGTAGGGCGCTGTACTCTTTGTTGATGAGTGAGTAAAAGCGATGTGAATCAATGGTTAGTTCGATGCTGTTGTTCAAGGTAACTACGCAATGTCGGTTGAGCACACCTTGATGCATGTCGAGTTCACGGTTAAACGATTTTACGTTGCATGAAGCCAAATCGAGCAGTTCGTTGTTTATCCAAATTCTAAGACCGCTCCAATAGGTGGCGTTGAGTACTTTGGCAAAGTATTCGGGGTAGCCATTTTTCCACCATCCCACACGGGTTTTATCGGGGTAGTACACACCACCTACGTAGGTTCCTTGGAGGGAGTGTCCGCTGTAGGTTTCTTCGAGATTGCCTCGCTGTCCCATCATGCCATTTCCCAGTGAAAATATGCTTTCTGCAATTTCGTTCATGGCGGGGTTGAAGCCTTCTTCAATGACTTTCCAGGGGTGGGCTTTGAAATAGTCGATCATGGTATTGGGTATTGTTGCGCTTTGTGGATGAAGCCTATTGTACGATGGTTTATTTTGGTTTCGCTGCGTTTGTTGGAGCAGAAAGGTATTAAGAAAAGTTGGTGAAATCGAATTCTCCGAGATTAGCCAGATGAATTGCTGCGCCTGGAAGATCTTCTGCGCTGCCAATGCCTACTGCTTTCATGCCCCCTGAGATGGCGGCTTGAACACCTGCGGCACTATCTTCAAAAACGAGGCAGTTTTCTGGGGCGATTCCCAATAATTCTGCGGCTTTGATAAAGGTTTCGGGGTGGGGCTTTCCCTGCGATACTTGTGAGGCATCTACGATGGCATCGAAGGCTTGGATTAAGCCCACGCGGGTAAGCACCATGTTGGCATTTTTGCTGGCGGATCCGAGGGCCAAAGGGATTTTACGGGCGGCCACTTCTGCAAAGAAGGAAGGCACACCAGGCAATACATCAAGCGGTCCCATGTCTTTCACAAGATCAAGATACCATTCGTTTTTGCGACGGAGGTCCTCGTTGAATTGTTCTGTGCTAAGGGTTTTGTTGGCCAGGCCCAAGATGAAGGTGAGAGAATCAGCCCTGCTAACGCCTTTGAGTTGTTCGTTATCGGCCTGGGTAAGTTCGTATCCATACTCGGCAGCCAAACGGTGCCAAGCCAAAAAATGAAAATGGGCAGTATCGCAAATTACCCCGTCGAGATCGAGGATGATGGCGGATTTCATGCCGACACTTGCAGTTTTCTCAGGTGATATTCAACCAAGTTCACTACAGGTTCGCTGGTGATGACACCTACATGGAGTCGGTGAATTTTGCACGCCTCTTTGAGTAAGTCGCTGAAATGGTAGGCTACGGAACCCACGAAGTGTACGGGTACTTCTTTGTGGTTTTCGTATTTCCAGATATGGATATTGATGAATTTGCTAAAACCATTGTAGATGAAATCGCGCACCCATTTTTCATCGCGGTTATCGCTCAGGAAACGCATGAAAGAGGCGAGGTAAACGTTGGGATTGGGTTTGTTGTATACCGCTTCAAAAATGCTCTCTTTGGTGAGATTGAATCGCTCGATTAAGCCATTGTGGATTTTTTCGGGGAGTTCGTGGTAAAGGAACATGCGCAGTAAGTCTTTGCCATAAAAGGTTCCACCAGCTTCATCGCCCAATACGTAACCCAAAGCAGGTACCTCCTCGTGGATTTCTTTGCCATCAAAGTAACAGCTGTTCGATCCAGTGCCTAAGATGCAAGAGATACCGGGTTCATCACCGCAAGTGGCATAAACAGCACCAGTAAGATCGTGATCAACCACTACGTTTGCTTTGGTGAAGACTGCGCGCAAGGCATTTTCAACAATGATATTTCGGGCGGGGTGACTAGCACCGGCACCGTAGAAAAATACATGCTCAACCATCGGTGCTACCGCACAGAGTTCTGTGTTTTTTCTAATCTCACTTTCAATCAAATCTGTGGGATGAAAGAAAGGGTTGAAACCCATCGTATGGAAGGAAAGACGCTGTGAATCGCCGTCTGTAAATACCCAATCGCACTTGGTGCTACCGCTGTCTGCTACTAAGATCATAATGTAAAGTGGGTGCAAGATAATAAAAAAACACTTAGTGTCAATTACACACTTAAAAAACAATGTTTGTTTATTATTGTTTAATTGGGTTATTTTGCTGACAATACCCTTTGTAGAATGTCGGTTAGTCCATCCTTAAACCCCCACGTATCGGTTGATTGTGTTATTTTTGGTTTTAGCAAAGAGACCTTGCGCTTGCTTTTGATCAAGCGTACCGTGCCCAATTCATTGACCGAACTGGATGATAGTTACTATGCTTTGCCAGGTGATTTGGTTCGCGACAATGAAAATTTGGATGAGGCTGCGGCGCGCGTATTGAAAGAATTAACAGGGTTGTCGGGCATTTTTTTACAGCAATTTCAGGCCTTTGGCGATCCAATGCGTATCACAAAAGCAAAAGACAGGGCTTGGTTACAGGGGGTGAGACAAGATCCGGATGCGCGGGTAATCACGGTGGCGTACATGGCGTTGATCGATAGCAATAAAGTGCAGATTGAGCCGGGTAGTTTTAGTAAGGAGGCGGTTTGGTTGCCTATTTCGGAGGTTCCGGAATTGGGGTTTGACCACAATGATATTTCTGAGGGTGCATTGATGGCGTTGCGTGAAAAGGTACAAATTCAGCCCATCGCTTTTGAATTGTTGCCAGAAAAGTTCACCATGAGCGATTTGCAGACATTGTACGAGACCATTTTGGAGCGTGATTTGGACAAGCGCAATTTTAGAAGAAAAATGCTCAATTCAGGGGTTATTACAGCCTTGCCGGAGAAGCAACATGGAGTGAGTAATAAGCCTGCACGTTACTATGTTTTCAACCGCAATTTGGTAGAAAACGGCGGTTTGGGGTTTGTGAACCTGAAAATGGAAGGTTCTTTCACCATGTTTAGCTAAGGGGGTCCCGAAATTCGTTGATATGCCGTAACTTTGCGGCTCATTTTTCGCAGACATGCTATCAGTTTCCAATCTTTCTTTGCGTTTCGGTAAACGCGTCCTTTTTGAAGAGGTCAACCTTAAATTCACCAATGGCAATTGCTATGGTATCATTGGTGCCAATGGCGCGGGTAAATCAACATTTTTGAAAATTTTGTCGGGTGAAATCGAACCCAACACGGGCTCGGTGGACATTGATCCCGGCAAACGGATGGCGGTATTGAGTCAGAACCACTTTGCGTTCGATGATTTTCCGGTATTGCAAACGGTGATTCGCGGGCATCAAAAGTTGTGGGAGATCATGGAAGAGAAGGATGCATTGTATGCAAAAGAGGATTTTTCTGAGGACGATGGGATGCGTGCGAGTGAGTTGGAGGGTGAGTTTGCGGAGATGGATGGTTGGAATGCGGAGAGCGATGCGGCTACCTTGTTAAGCAGCTTGGGTATTACAGAGCAGTACCATGAATATTTGGTGAAGGATTTGAACGGTAACCAAAAGGTTCGGGTGTTGTTGGCGCAGGCATTGTTTGGCAATCCCGATGTCTTGTTGATGGATGAACCTACCAACGATTTGGATGTAGATACCATTCGTTGGCTGGAGATGTTTTTGGCCAATTTCGACAATACCGTTTTGGTTGTGAGCCATGACCGTCACTTTTTGGACAATGTTTGTACGCATGTGTGCGACATTGATTTTGGTAAGATTCAGATTTTTAGTGGAAACTATACGTTTTGGTACCAGAGTTCGCAGTTGGCGTTGCGTCAGCGTTCGGACCAAAACAAGAAGGCAGAGGAGAAGAAGAAAGAATTGCAGGAGTTCATCGCTCGTTTCAGTGCCAACGTGGCCAAGAGCAAGCAGGCGACATCGCGGAAGAAGATGTTGGAGAAGTTGAACATCGAGGAGATTCAGCCGAGCACAAGAAAGTACCCTGGCATCATTGTGAAGCAGGGCCGGGAAGTGGGAGACCAGATATTGACTGTTGAGAATTTGAGTGCCAAGGCAGAATCGGGAGATGTGCTGTTCAGCAACATGAATTTCACGGTGAGCAAGGGCGATAAAATTGCTTTCATATCGCGTAACACATTGGCGTTGAACCAATTCTTTAAAACGTTGTGGGGCGAAGTGAAACCAGCCACAGGCAATTTTAACTGGGGTGTAACGGTGACCATGAGCAATTTGCCGAACGAGAATGCGCATTATTTCACGGATAAAATCAACTTGGTAGATTGGTTACGTCAGTATTCAACTGAAAAGGATGAGACCTACGTGCGTGGCTTTTTGGGCAGAATGTTGTTCAGTGGAGAGGAAACCCAAAAGATGTGTACGGTGTTGAGCGGGGGTGAAAAAGTTCGTTGTATGTTGAGCAAATTGATGTTGGAAAACCCCAATGTGTTGCTGTTGGATGAACCCACGAACCACTTGGATTTGGAGAGTATTCAGGCCTTGAACAACGGGTTGGTGGATTATGCGGGTGTGGTAATGTTCCACTCACATGACCAAGAGTTTATCAACTCTATCGCCAATCGCATCATCGAAATTACACCCAATGGCATCATCGACAAGTATATGTCGTATGAAGAATTTGCGGAGGATGCGCAGATTAAAGAGAGAAAAGCAGAACTTTACGGCGTTTAAAATCGAACAGAAAACAATGAAAAAGCAAATCATATACTTACCGGTTATGGCCTTGGGCTTGTTGGCCGGATGTGGCGAATCAATCGACACGAGCAAGGAATTGAAGACTTCAGAAGATTCATTCAGTTACGTTTACGGCTACGAAACCGCGCAGCGCATGAAGCAGCAAGGTATCGATGGCATTGATTTTGGTAGCTTCCTTCGCGGTGTGAAGGACGGAATGGCGAAAGACAGTGGCTATGCAATCAAGCAGGATGTCATGGGCAAAGTGTACCAAGGGTATGTTCAGGGTGTTCAGGACAAGAAAATCAAGGTGTTGCAAAAAGAGACCAATGATTTCATGGCCAAAGTAAGCAAAGAAGCGGGTGTGAGTCCTTTGGCTAGTAAGGGCTATTACAAAGAGCTGAAAAAAGGCAACGGAGCGATTCCAGGCATCTACGATACGGTTTCTTTCTTCTTTAAGTTCAAAAATGCGAAGGGAAAGGTGATTCAGGACAACAGCAAGGAGGGTAAGCCAGCCATTGGTAATGTTGCCAGTTTGAATTTGGCGCCACTTGAAGAGGCATTCCAGAAGACATCGGCGGGTGGATCTTTTGCTATCTATTTGTCGAACGTGGAGTTCCCAAATTTGGCTAGAATGGCAGGTAGTTTCGACGATATGTATGGTGTTACCGTCATAGAGGTTGAGATGTTGAGTGTTGTTCCTGGCAAGAAGCCAAGCAACGAGCCTCCATTGGATTATATCCCACCACCAGCAAAATAATTTCCGGGATTTCGGAAGTGTATAAACAAAACGGGGGCGGCCATTGGCC
>DBCP01000090.1 GCA_002293105.1 Bacteroidetes bacterium UBA955
TCCTCTTTGCATTATGGGGCGGTTGGACAAAATGTGTTTACCCAACCACTATCACAATGGATCAATAATCGTAAGTAAAGCCGGTTTCGTGCGGGTGAATACACATTACAGGGATGTTCTGGCTGCGGTTTACCAACTGCTGGGTCAATGTACCAATGATCATCTCAGAAATGCCTTTTTCAGTGTGTGTCATCACCAAAATCAAGTCTGCACTCACTGTATTCGCATAATTCATGATCTCATTGGCGAAATTATCCAGCAAACCATCTTCCATCGCGAAAACCTTGTGCTCCAATCCGCTGTCCTTCAATTGATGGTTGACCAAATTGATGTTCAAAGCAATTTTGCGCTGCAAGTATTCATCCGATGATTTTGAATAAACCACATTCACTTCAGAGTTGAATTTCTTGCCCAAATGGATGGCCCATTCTACTTTCTGACGGCTTTCGATGGTTAAATCGATGGGCATTACAATCTTCTTGTAGCCATGTGCTTTGGCGGTATTCTGCTTAACCACAACCACAGGCACTTCAGCGTACTGAATGGTGCGAGAAGCGTTTGAACCAACAATTTGTTCCAAGCCGCTGGCGCCATTGCTTCCCATGATGATCGAATCAAATTGATCTTCGTTGGCAATCTTAGAAACCGTTTTGTACACCTTGCCGCTTTCTACACGGGCATGAACTTTTACCCCGCTGTTCTCCGCAATCTCTTTGGCCTTGGCCTCCAATTTTGCTTTGATGGCATCACGCATCACATCCGACTGTCCGCCGGAAAACAAACCGCCCAAAATTCCATCTTCCAAGATGTACAACAGGGTGATTTCGTTGTTATAGGCTTTGGCTACGGTAATGGCGTGGGTTAATGCGTTGTCTGCCACATCCGAAAAATCGGTGGGTACCAAAATGTTGTTGTTTGTTTTGCGATTCATGACCGGTAATTTTTTACAAAATTACAACAGAATACGGCCCCAAACCATGATGCCCGTCATTTTTGGCAATTGTCTGACCCACAGCGATTAGTCTACCATCAATTCCACGGTGATTGCATCACACAGAAACCGCGATTTTACGGGTATTGCCAACCGAAAGGAATCATTGAAGAGCCATTCTTTGGCAATGAGTTTTTCGATGGTTGCCATTTTTTCATCGCCATAACCCGGCCAAATCGCCTCCAAATCGAGCAAATCAACACCGTTTATCAGCCGCAATCCCGTCATGAGCCGCTCGTTCAGTTGGTCTGCAGCTGATAGTGCCTCTTCCTCAAAAACGCTTTCGCCCCGAACCAATTTTTCCATATAAACATGGTTTTGGGCGATGTTCCACCGTCTGTGTGTGCCGTTGAATGAGTGGGCGCTAGGACCTACTCCAATGTACGGATGCCCTTCCCAGTAATGACTGTTGTGTACCGCTCGATGTCCGGGTTTGCTCAAGTTGCTGATCTCGTAATGTTCCCATTGTTGCTCAGCTGCCCAGTCGCTCAAGTACTGAAAATGCGCCGCAGCATGCTCGTCGGGCGGTGCTTGCATCAATCCTTTTTCTGCGCGATGTCCAAACGTGGTTTTCTCCTCAATTGTGAGGGCGTAACAGCTCAAATGCGTGGCTCCACAATCGGCGGCCCAGGCCAATTCTTCTTTCCATTGTTGCAGCGATTTTTTCTCTGAACCGTAGATGAGGTCGATGCTAACGTTGTGAAAGCCAAACGTTGCTGCTAAGGCCACGGCTTCCCGCGATTGCTCCGCGCTGTGTTTGCGGTTCATCCACTGAAGTTCTACATCGTTCAAACTCTGTATGCCGATGCTCAGGCGGTTGATTCCGACCGATTTCCAGCTTGCCAAATTGAGGGCATTCAGGTCTTCCGGATTCGCTTCTAAGGTGATTTCTAGGGTGTCTTCGAGGTTGAAATTGCGATGAATTGCCTCGAAAATGCGATGAAGTTCTTGGGGGGTAAGCACAGAAGGACTGCCCCCGCCGAAGTACACCGTTTGAAGTTTGGGTTGCTGAATGCCATTGGCAAACAGGGTGGGGTGGTTTAACTGTGATTGATCGAGTTCTGCAACGATGGCCGTGACCATGGCATCGCTGTGTTGCAGCTGCGTGCTGAAATGGAAATTGCAATAATGGCAGGCGTGCCTACAAAAAGGGATATGGACATACAAGCCTAACACGAAGCAAAGGTCAGCCTTTTGGTGTATTTTTGCGGCATGCTTTGTTGGCCAATGTTTCCATTTTTTCTCAAGCGATTGGGAATGGTCTTGGTGATGTTGCTGTTGGCCGGAGGGTTGTTCGCCCAAGACGACAATGAAGCAGAGCGAGAGCGTGAGAAAGCCGAAAAGGTCGCGCGGAATTCATATCGCACCCGACTCAAACGTCCGATCAATGGGGTGATTTTCGAGCCCGATAGTTTGCAAAATGTGCCTGATTCTATGGGGATATTGCGTTTTACCAGAGGCGTGCATTTTGCGGATTCGTTGAAATCAGGTCGGTTTGATTCTGCGATTTTGGCGATGCAAACGATCGATCATGGCAAGAAAGTAACCTTCAATTACAGCAATCCTTACGACCCTTATAAAAACCCTACATACTACCGCCGGGGACAGGGAAAGTTTTGGTATTTTGGCTTGGGGATGTGTTTGTTGTTGGTGTTCATGTATTACCGGGCGGCGTTTCCCAAGCAATTCGAGTTGCGCGTGAGGGGTGTCTTGAATCCTTATTACTACAATGAATTGATGAACGATCGCACCATTACCCAATTTGGTGGTGGCTCGGGTGTGGTGTTTGTGATCGCGCAGGCGGTGTTTGCGGCTGGCATTTTGTTGAACTTGATTTTTGGTGGATACTTGCAACTGAACAACTTTTTCGTGTTTGTTTTCCTGTATTTAGCGGTGTTGGGCGCAGTGATGTTACAGCAGACCATTCAGTTCTTGTTTGCCAATAGCGTGAACATTGAAGAGCTGGTGCGAAGGCAAACGCAGCGACAATACAATGTGAATTTTGTGTTGTCGTTGATTTACTTTCCCCTCTTTTTGGTGTTTTATTACAATGGATACAAAT
Organism: Bacteroidetes bacterium UBA955; assembly: GCA_002293105.1. Lineage (GTDB taxonomy): Bacteria > Bacteroidota > Bacteroidia > NS11-12g > UBA955 > UBA955. The sequence continues at coordinate 3,054 of DBCP01000090.1, forward strand.
ACCACGGAGTGGATCTATCTCATTGGATATCATTCTTGTTGGTGTTGTGGGTAGTCATTCGCAGTATTTATGCCTTCGTGGGATTATTGCAAGATAGGCAGTTGACTTTTCTCGCATTTTTGTATTTTTGCACTTTGGAAATCTTACCCTACTCGGTATTGTTTGCCATATTATCTAGATCCTAAGTAAAATGTCTTCAACAGAACGCGAACTCAAAGTAAAAAGTATTTTGATTACCCAGCCACCACCGGAGGCGGGAAAAAACATCTACGAAGACTTCGTGAAGAAGTATAAGTTGAAGATGGATTTTCGTTCGTTTATTCATATCGATCCGATGGCGCCGAGGGATATTCGCAAGCAGAAAATCAATTTTTTGGATTACACGGCCATCATTTTCAACTCGCGCAACGCGGTAGATTATTTCTTTTCCTTGGCCAATGAGATGAAGGTAGAAATGCCTGCCGATACCAAATATTTTTCAATCAACGAGGGGGTGTCGAACTATGTGCAGAAGTACATCGTGCCGCGCAAGCGAAAGATGTTTTTTGGCAAGGGCACTGAGGCCGATTTTCTGACGTTGTTTAACAAGAATCACAGCACCGAGAAGTTTTTATTTCCTTGTTCAGACATTCGCAAACCCAGCATTCCGGATCATTTTGCGAAGTTGGGATACAACTTTTCTGAGTGCATCATTTACAATACGGTGAGCAGTGATTTGAGCGATTTGGCGGATGTGTTTTACGATATTTTGGTGTTCTTTTCACCGGCCGATATCAAGAGTTTGTATGACAACTTCCCTGGTTTTGTTCAGAACCACACGCGCATTGCGGGGTTTGGAAGTAGCACGCAGCAGGCCATTGCAGAGCACAATTTGATTTTAGATATCGCGGCGCCAGCACCGGGTATTCCGAGCATGTTGGCTGCGTTAGAGGAGTACACTTCTCGGGTGAACGGCAAATAAATTACCGTACAATTTCTCCTAGCCAAGCGATGAATTGATTGTCGCTCTTGGCAATGAATAAATATTTCGATCCACCATCGCTGACCTGTAATATTTTTTTCACTGCATCGGTGGTGATGCCGCAATTGCGTGCGGTGACATTGAGTTGGGGTAGGTTTTTTTTGTTTTTCGGTGCGGGCAGCTGCGCTTTCAACTGTCGTTGAATGTCGCGCAGGCTGCCCGCAAAAGTGCGTTCAACCCTGAGGCTGCGGCCGAAGGCCGCA
>DBCP01000144.1:0-2800 GCA_002293105.1 Bacteroidetes bacterium UBA955
AATCAAGATTGCAGATCAAAGGCGATTGGCGGAATTCCCAAATGAAAATTCGCGCTTGGCATAAATTGCAAAAGTATGCCGTGCGCAATGGGGTGGCGCATGTGATATGGATAAACCGATTACCTTTGTACTATGAGTGAAATGTTGCGAATCGAGATGGATGGCCCTGTGGCTCATTTGATTCTCAATCGACCTGAAAAACGCAATGCGTTGAGCGCCGAATTGGTCGAGCATATGTACCAAGCCATGTTGTCGTTGAATGCCAATGATTCTCTGCGGGTAGTGGTGATTCGCTCTGCCGAAAAGCCCTTTTGTGCGGGTGCTGATTTGGGCTATCTGACACAACTTCGGTCAAATACATTGGAAGAGAACGAGGCCGATTCACAGCGATTGAGGCAGTTGTTTGATGCGATTTATTTATCCCCCAAATACATTATTTCACAGGTGGAAGGTCCTGCCTTAGCGGGCGGTTGTGGGTTGGCTACACTTGCGGATTGCTGCGTGGCTACCCCCGATGCCACATTTGGCTACACAGAAGTTAAAATTGGATTTGTCCCTGCCTTGGTGATGGTGTATTTACGGGAAAAAGTGAGCGGCGCGGTGATGTCTGATATTCTCCTTTCTGGCCGTGTATTCGGGGCTGATGAAGCCAAATCACTGCAATTGGTGCAGCAGGTTGTGCCGGCCGAAGAAATTGCACAATTTGTTCAAAATCACGCCAATCAGATTTGCGATACTACCTCTTCGCAAGCCCTAGCAAAAGTGAAGGAAATGATGCGTGCGATCCCTGCCATGAGCAGAGATAAAGCATTGGATTATGCGGCGAAACAAAATGCACAAGCAAGAGGAAGCGAGGATTGTAGGAAAGGCATCGACGCATTTTTGAACAAACAGCCCCTAAAGTGGCGTTGATTAAACGTGGTAATTGAACGAAGTGATGAGATTGATTGATACACATTGCCACCTTTACAGTGAGCAGTTTGATACAGATAGAGAGCAGGTGATTGCCAACGCCAAGCGCATGGGTGTAGATCGTATATTGCTGCCCAATGTGGATCTGCAAACCGTGGCAGGAATGCACGAATTGGTGGCGAATCATCCCGGAGTTTGTTATCCGATGATGGGATTGCACCCTTGCGATGTAAAACCCGATTACGAAACCGAAATCGCCCAGCTGTTCTCGTTCTTCGATACACATACATACTGCGCGGTAGGTGAGATTGGGATTGATTTATACTGGGATAAAACCACCCAGGATATACAAGAGAAAGCCTTTTTGATGCAAGTGGATTTTGCTTTAGAGAAGGGATTGCCCATCGCCATCCATTCCAGAAATGCTACCCACAGAATCATTGAAATGTTGAAAAACTACAAAGGCAAGGGATTGCGTGGCGTGTTTCATTGTTTTTCGGAGAGTTTGGAGCTGGCCCAAGAAATTCTGAAATTGGACGGATTTCTTTTGGGTATTGGTGGTGTGCTAACCTATAAAAATGCGGGATTGCCTGAGGTTATGCAGCAAATTGATTTACAGCACATCATTTTAGAGACCGACAGCCCGTATTTGCCTCCGGTGCCTCACCGCGGTAAGCGAAATGAACCCGCTTACACCCGTTTGGTTGCAGAGAAATTGGCCGATGTGAAAGGGGTTTCTTTGAGAGATATTGCAGACATTACCACGGCCAACGCGGAGCAATTGTTTGGGCTGTGACTTTTGTCACTCAATAGCCAATTCTGATTCGAGAAATTTGTCGCATGCAAATTTTTCATCGTCGCGCACTCACTTTTGGTTTGCAAAGGTTCAATGGTGTTTGTCGTGGGGTGATTTCGGATGTAGCGAAAAGAATATTGCTGCTATTAGTGACAGGGGTGGTACTTGCGTTGCAGGCCCAAGATCAACCGTTTGTGCATCACACCGAACGTGGGAAACACGATACATCTGCGGTGGTGGCAGCCAAAGATTTACAGTCGTTTCTGAGGAATGGAAGGTTTTTTGGTCACACAAGATTGTTTTCCATGTTAACAGACAACAGTGAGGGATTGACTGATTATCAAGCAAATGCGGTAGGTGTTGGCATTGGCTACGAAACCGGCAAATGGCAAGGGTTTCAATTGGGTATTAGTGGCTATGCCATTTATCATTTGGCCTCGAGCAATCTATCCGATATCGATCCCTTATCGAACCAACCCAATCGCTATGAACTGGGGTTGTTCGATGTGGAAGACCCTTCCAACAAAAATGAACTGGACCGATTGGAGGATTTGTATCTAAAATACAGTGATAACCGCTTATCGATGAAACTGGGAAAACAGCACATTCGCTCGCCGTTTATCAATCCTCAGGATGGCAGGATGCGCCCAACCTTGGTGGAAGGATTGTTGGTGGATTACCAAATGAGACCGGATTGGATGGTTAATTTGGGCGTGGTGAATCAAATATCGCCCCGAAGCACAGTGCATTGGTATGGCGTAGGTGAATCGATGGGTTTGTATGGCGTAGGAGTGAATCCGGATGGAACGAAATCAAATTACAAGGGCAATATGCCAGAGTCTGTGGTTGTTTTTGCAGGCATCGAAAAGGATTGGAAACGAGGGAAGTTGAAATTGTGGGATCAGGTGGTTACGGATGTGTTTGAAACGCATTTGTTGCAGTGGGACGGTCGAATTGCGTTTAATCCGGCAAATCAAGCGGTGGTGAAATCTCCAAAAGACCATGGTGCAGGTGGTGGAATGCCAAGTGACCATGCTGCGCATGTGAACGGTTCCAATGCGTTTGTTTATGGATTACAATGGATTGGTCAAA
>DBCP01000144.1:2807-5774 GCA_002293105.1 Bacteroidetes bacterium UBA955
GGCATTGGCAGACGGTGGAAATGCGGATCCGCAAAAAACCTATTTTGAAAAGGGGGGGCGCTCCAATGTGTTTGGTGCCAGAATGGGCGCACAATGGAATGGCGGCTGGAAGTTTTTGTTGAATTATACCCGCATTACAGCGGAAGGGCGTTATCTGATGCCCAGAGAATGGGGTCGGGACCCGTTTTATACTTTCATGCCACGCGAACGCAACGAGGGTTATGGCAATGTGCATGCTGCCACCGCCGTGTTGAGCAAGAAGTTCTCGTCGGTGAAAGGGTTAGCGGTGGATGTGAGTTACGGCCGGTTTTACCTGCCGGATGTCAAGGATTTTAATTTGAACAAATATGGTTTTCCGGCCTATCAACAGGCAAATGTAGATGTGCGATATACTTTTGGTGGTTTTTTTCAAGGGTTGGACTTGCAATTCTTGGCGGTTTTCAAGGATGCAATTAAAACCACTTATGATTTGCCCAAATATGAAATTAACAAAGTGAATCTTTCTCATTTCAACTTAATATTGAATTATCATTTTTAACCTCAGGGTTGGCCTATGGACAAAATATACCACGTAAAGAACTGCAGTTGCGGTTGTGATCAATCAGAAAAATCGGGCGACCGACGATCATTTCTCAAACAAGCCTCGGCCCTTGGCCTCGGCTTGGCCTTCGGCACCAAGGTGGCCTCAGGGGTTACCCAAGATGCTTCTGCCCTCCACGATATTAAAAAATCGCAAACGGTACAATCAGGGAAAGCACAACATTTTACCATCCTGCATACCTCTGATATTCATGCACAGCTGGATGTTCATGATGAGTTCTTCTTGGAAAACGGTAAGCCCGTTTACAAAAAACGAGGGGGTATGGCATCGCTCAAAACAATGATACAAACCCTCAAAGCAGAAAATCCAGTGAATACATTGGTGATTGATGGGGGAGATTGTTTTCAAGGTGGCGGTGTGGCTGCGCTATCGCAAGGGAAAGCCATTGTGCCGTTGATGAATAACATTGGGTATGATCTTATGCTCCCGGGCAACTGGGAGGTGGTGTATGGCAAAGAAATGATGATGCGGGATTTGGGCGCCTATGACGGAGCCAAAATTTGCGCCAATATGTTTCATGATACATCGGATCAGAACAAGGGGGATTTGATTTTTCCGCCCTATTGGACTACCCACGTGGCGGGTATCAAAATTGGGTTTATCGGGTATAATGACCCATTGACGCCGAAACGACAGAGTCCGGCCTACAGCAGCGGTATTCAATTTACGGATCCATCGGTAAATGCGGCGAAATATGTGAGGATTCTGCGCGATTACGAACAGTGCGCGATGGTGTTTATGGTGACCCATATGGGGTTGGCTCAGCAAGTGGATTTGGCGAATAAGCCATACGTGGAAGGGGTTGATTATATTTTGGGAGCGGATACCCACGAGCGCGTGCGCAAGCCTATCGAAGGGAAATATTCCAAGGTAACGGAGCCAGGTGCATTTGGTTCTTTTGTAGCCAAATTGGATATCGTGGTAGAAAATGGCATCGTGAAGGAACACCATTATAATTTGATGGATGTAGACCCGGAGATGTATAAGCCCGATGCTGAAATGCTTTCGTTGGTGGAAGCGGCCAAAGCGCCTTATCGCAAGGAATTGGAGACGGTGATTGGCAGTACAAAGACCACTTTGGTGCGTTATTATGTGATGGAAACGCCCATGGATAACCTCATCACCGATGCGTTGATGTGGAAGTTGAAGCCAGACATCGCGCTGTCGAATGGCTTTAGATTTTGTCCGCCCCTGGTCCCAGATCCTAAAACGGGTATGGCAACCATTACCAACGATTATTTGTGGAGTATGCTGCCGGTGAATTCGGAAGCGAAATGGGCGCAGGTGACGGGTGCGCAATTGAAGCAGTGGCTAGAAAAGGAGCTTGAAAATGTGTTTGCCAAGGATCCTACCAAGCGTTTTGGGGGCTGGGTGGTTCGATTCAAGGGCATGGAGGTGAATTTTACGGCCGATAAGCCGAAGGGCGAACGGGTGAACTGGATCAAAATCAAAGGCAAAAAGATGGAGGCTGAGAAGTTGTATTCGGTGATTGCGTGCGACCGCGAAGGAGATCCGGTTGATACGTTGTGCCGGATTGAAAAAGTGCAAAATCCGAAGTTGTTGGGCATCAATCTTCACGATATTATGCGGGAGTATTTGAAGAAGTTCTCTCCTGTTTCGCCGAAGGTGGAGGGCCGAATTCAATGTACGGACAAACCCATCGATTTGTTGTCACAGCTCGAAGGATACGATTACGACTTTGTGTAAGGGTGCGTGATTTTTGTCACAGTAAAAGCAGTTTGGTTGTTACATCTTTGTATCATTAGGTTATAAAAACATGGAAATATTGGGTTATATCGGTGCGGTGGTAATGGGTCTTTCTTTGGGGCTCATCGGCGGTGGAGGTTCTATTTTAACAGTGCCCATTTTGGTGTATTTGTTTCAGGTGGACGCGGTGTTGGCAACGGCTTATTCGCTGTTTATTGTGGGTTTGACCTCTTTGGTGGGTTCTGTGAGTCACGTGCGGTTGGGCAATGTTCATTGGCGTACTGCCATCGTTTTTGGTATTCCAAGTATTATCAGTGTGTTTTTGACGCGCAGTTATTTGGTGCCGAGGATTCCGGATCCGATCATGACTTTCGGACAGGATCCTAGCGGTGGCGCGGCCTTGGTGATTACCAAATCAGTGGGATTGCTTTTGTTGTTTGCGGTGATCATGGTAATGGCGGCATACAGCATGATTAAGCCTGCGAAAAAAAGCAGTACTGATACGTTGAGCAACACAGAGGATGTGCAACCTCAATTCAACTATCCATTGATTTTGGCGGAGGGTGCGATTGTGGGTGTGGTTACTGGTTTGGTTGGCGCTGGCGGGGGATTTTTGATCATTCCTGCACTGGTGCTGTTGGCTAAGTTGCCGATGAAAC
>DBCP01000066.1:0-28998 GCA_002293105.1 Bacteroidetes bacterium UBA955
GGCAGAATCATTTGATCCGTCCGATGTTCTATGCCGCCTACCACCACATCGAAAATATTTCCAATCCTGACGGCGCTTCGCGTCTGTACAGCGTTGTTGGATATATCTGTGAAACCGATACTTTGGGTTACGATCGCAAATTGCAAGAGGTGAGGGAAGGGGATGTTTTACGCATTCATAACGCAGGAGCTTATGGATTTAGCATGAGTAACAATTATAATGCGCGTTTGCGCCCTGCCGAGGTTTTGGTAAAGGATGGCCAGGCGCATTTGATTAGGAAAAGGGAGGTGCTAGAAGATCTCATTCGCAACGAAATTGAGTTGGATGGCTTGATTTGATTTTGATAATCGCTTTATAAAGAGAAAGGGCGCCAAATAACTTGGCGCCCTTTCTCTTTGTATGTGCACAGCGGTTGTGCAAAATGCTATAATCCTTAGAAGCAATTACTCGCAATTCTGATTCAAGAAATACTCATACGTTCCGTCAACTGTGTCGTTGGAGTTGCGAATCTTGCCACGTACAATCTGAAACTGTACACTCAGGATTTTCTGCCCACCTGGATTCACCGATGCAAAAAACTTGTTCGGTATCATACTCAATGAAAACTTGCCGTTGCCATTGTTCTTCATCGCCAACTGCGGAGCAGTAGCCACCTTCGTAATGGATACAATTTGAACGAAATCAGCAGCGCCAGCGCCAATTCTGGCTTTTGCGTAAACGTAGAAATCTTCTTTGTCTTTCAATGTATCCTTGGTTTCCAGATTGCGATCGTAAAGGATTGTCAATACGTCGCTGCCACCAATCGACAAAGTATCTTTTTTGGCTAATTTGGGGAAAGGGGCAACTTTTTGAGGCCCAACGACTGGCGGTGCCAAATCAATTTTCAAATCCTCGGTCTTATCTTCACCTGCAGCACCACCGGTACCGTCTTTTTTCTTCAATAACAAACTGATATCGTTGTTATAGAGTTCGGCAGCCGTTACTTCATAAAACTGGGTAGGAACCATGCGGTAGAAATACAAGTCATTCCCTGCTGAACGCATTTGCAAAGCATCGTTGCTCGCCTGCCAGGTTCCATTGTTTAAAGGATGTCCAACCGCATGCTCATTGGGCGTCCATGTCCACATGTACAAAGGATCAGTAGTTCCCGCCAATTGTTGACGATCACACTTTTTGATATCCACCCAAATGGTAATGGAATCGTTTGGGTTGATGGGGTCCGGTGTAGCCCAAGCTTTTTGAGCAACCAACTTGCCGATGCTCATCAATACAGCCGTAATAACAAATAATAACTTTTTCATGGTGTGGCTTATTTGCGGTTAAAGGTTAAGTGATAGCTCACGGTGCGTTTGCCACCGCAAATTTTGTTGTATTTCAAAACCAAGAAATTGTCTTGGGGTCTTACGGGACGGATCATTTTCATGCTGTTTTCATTAGGACTTGACGCATCGAAATTGACAAAACTCGGATATTCGTCGTTGTCAAATGCCCATTTACCTGTGGTGTTTTTAAACAATGAACTTCCGGCACCGGGTGTAATGGTGTAACTACCGCTTTTGTCAAAGCTGATTTCCATGGGTGCTCCATCGATGTAGGCCTCCGTCACATTTCTTAGTGTATCGCTTTCAACAAAAGCCAATTGCACGTTTACATCGATTTGGTCAACCCTACTCAAAATCCACTGTGTGCTTATACCGTCAATTTGATTGGCTTTCGGACCCAATACTTTCTTCTCGGGACGACAAGATGATATGCCCAAGACCAATACCATGGTCATTGCGGCTAGGTTAAATATTCGTTTCATTAGTTGCAACCTCCTGTTGGGTTAATTTCAAAAATCGTGGTTTTTTCAGTAATCGGGAACTGCAATAAAAATCCTGGACAGTCCCAACGATGGCCCCGCACAAAAATATTCTGACTTTCCACGGCACCCAAACGTTTAATTTCTGGGGTGCGGTCGCCCTGGAACAACAATTCAATTCGGCGCTGTACGCGCGTTGCATCAATAATCTGCTGGGCGGTAGATCCGCTAGCAACCACTTTGCTGTTGTCAGTATAAGCGCGGGTAATGATTGCATTGATATCGGCTGTGGCTGTTGTTAAATCGCCACCACTTTTGGCCAAGGCCTCGGCACGAATCAAATGCATCTGCGTCAAATGCAATACGGGCACGTTGAAGAATGGCGCGTTAAACATCTCGCTTTTCACAAATTCGTTTTGTGCTCCGGCATTTACCACAGTTAACAATTTCAAACGCTTGTCGATTGCCAAGTCTACATTCAAATTGGCCCACAATTCGCGAGACATTTGGCAGGTTGGGTTTCCAGGAGAGTAGTTGTCTGAATATCCACCGCTGCGTTTGTCGTTGATCCCTGTGCTCACAATTTTGAAGATGTGCTCGCTGCTTGCATCCGATGAAAACACATTCACTGTATCGCTCAATGTATATTTCTTTGAGTCAATCACACTGCTCGCGTAGGTCGCCGCATCGGTGTATTTGCCCATTTGGAAGTATACGTGCGCCAAAAGGGCCTTTGCACTCATTTTGTCGGCATAGTCACCATTCGATTCAGGTAAATTGGTTTCTGCATCTTTCAAATCGCTCAAAATGGCATCATAAGCCTCGGCAACAGTCAACCTCGGACTGGGCTTGGTAGAAGCCGCTTTCACAATGGCGATACCCGGATGGTCGTTCTTGGCGGAGTATCCATAAGGATGGGCAAACATGCGCACAGCCGTAAAGTGACACAATCCGCGAATGAATTTGATTTCACCCGTCATTCGGTCTTTGTCGGCCTGACTCAAATCAGCCACTTTATCCATGTTGTCTTGAACAAAGTTTGCACGGAAAATGGCGCGATAAAGGATGCTGTAATAACCTCCGCAGGTGCTGTTGAAGAACAAAACGTTGTGGCTGTGGAGTTCGCGCAAGTCGTTATTGTTTGGGCTTGCCAAGTTGTCTGATTGCATTTCGCTCATCATCTGAGAGAATCCGCCGAATGTGTTGGCCACTTCATTGTATGACGCATTCAACAATCGTTGCAAATCATCCGTGGTCTTGATGGCATCATCCACCAACAATTCGTTGGGTGGGGGTGTCTCAATCATATTGTCGCACGAGACCATCGCACCACCCATGATGGCCATCGACAGTAACATAGCGAAGGAATAAAATAAGTTCTTTTTCATGATTAGAAGCTAAAGTTTAGGGCCACACTCACACTCTTTTCTTGGGGTGTGGTGAGGTAGGTGATACTGCCCGACATGTTACGGTCGGTTGGGTTTTCGAAATCTCGGGCGATTTCAGGGTCGATACCTGTGTAGCGCGTCCATGTCAACAAGTTGGTACCCACCAACATGATACGTGCTGCATCGAACTTGGATTTTTTCAACCAAGCTGCAGGTAATTTGTAGCTGATGTTTACGCTGCGCAAACGGATGTAAGATCCATCTTGCAACCACAAATCAGTATTGACCCATGGGGTTGTAGATCCATGATTGAAAGTGCTCAAGGTCATTTTGGGATACAAAGCATCGTCGCCAGGATTCTGCCAACGATCCAATACACGACGGTCCATGTTCCAATCGGTCATCAAACTCAACTGACGTTTCACTGAGCTTTCGAAAATACTTCCTCCCCAATTGAAGTAGATGTTTGCGTTCAATTCCCAATTTTTGTAGGAGATGGTGTTTGCCAAGTTGCCGAAGGCCTTTGGCAAAACGTTACCCACGGCCACGCGATTGGCTGGGTCCCACTTGGTGGTTTGGTTACCATTCAAGTCAAAATAAACAGGGGCTCCAGTGGCGGGGTCTACATGTGAGAAACGTACCAAGAAGTTTGTACCTACTGGTTGATTCAATACCACACGCGTATCATTGGTTCCACCGCTGATTGCATCGGGGGTGTAAACACCAATGCTGGTAATCTCGTTTACGTTGCGGGCGATGCTGAAGTTGGTGGTCCAGTTGGTGCGCTTGGTGCGGATGTTCACCGTTTTCAAACTGAATTCAACGCCTTCGTTGGTGATGCCTCCCACGTTGTCGTAGAAACTACCAAAACCCGTAGAAACTGGAATCGAAACATTCATGATAACATCGCTGGTTACCTTGTTGTAATAGGTAATTTCGGTGCTAATACGACCTTTTGCAAAAGCCATCTCAACACCTGCGTCGAAGTTGACTGTGCTCTCCCAACGCAAATTCGGGTTTTCCAAACGTGAAGGTGCCAATTGTGGCTGGCCATTGTATCTAGGCAAGTTGCTGCTAGGTGTAATGGTACCCCAACGCGCGTAGTTGTCGAAGTTGGCATTGCCAGACTTTCCAATACCCGCACGCAATTTCATGAAGTTGATCCATTTGTATTGTTTCATGAATTGCTCTTCGCTAAGAATGTATCCAACTGCTGCAGCAGGGAAGAAGCCATAACGGTTGTTGCGACCGAAGCGAGAACTTCCGTCCCAACGACTGGTTAACTGAAAGTTCAATTTGTTTTTGTAGCTGTAGTTGAAGCGACCGAAATAACTAATGAAGGCCCATTCGTAAGGCGTTCTGCTGAATGCTTGCAATGCGGTATCAGGGATGGCCACTTCATCGATGGGTCCCGTAGCATCAAAGTTTTCAACGTATTTGCTCTTCGTGGTGCTATGCTGTGACTCCGTGCCGGCCATTGCATTAACTGAATGATTTTTGCTCAATTCCTTGTTCCACTGTGCGGTTAGAAATTGGTTGCGGTTAAAGGTCCAACTTGGGTACCATTTTGCATTTCCGTTTTGCTGGTAATTGCCATTGTACAACTTGATCAACGCGGCAGGTTCATACAAGTACTCATTGTAATCCATGTAGTCGATGCTTGTGCTATAGTTGACGGTCAAATTCTTATTGATCTCGTAGCTCACATTCGCATTGTTAATCGAACGTAACTCAATGGTGCGCCAATTTTTCAAATCGCGTACGGTTTGCAAACCAACGGGGGTGATATTGGATTTACTCGCGCTATCATAAATAGGGGTCAAAGGGTAGATGGGCAACATGGTACTCATCGCAGAGCCCAATCCACCGGCCCATGACGCGTCTACACGGGTGTTTGTACCGCGGCTCAACGACTGCGACAATTGAATGTTCAATCCTTTGATGGGGCGATAGTCTAAGTTAATACGCTCAGAAACACGGTTGTATTTGTTGCCAATGATGAAACTACCGTTATCGTCCATAGACAGGATGCCTTTTACGGCGAAGTTCTTGCCCATGTAATTGGTCGACAAATTGTAGTTCTGTTTGAAGCCATGGCCGATGACTTGATCGATCCAGTTGGTGTGGTTCTTCGGGTCGTTGGCCTGTGCCCAGCTCATGCGGATGCCATTGAGCGACAAATCAGGTGTTCCCGTTCTACCATCGTTATACCATGCTTCTTCGTATAATTGCAACCATTCGGGCGCTGAAAGCATATCGGGCTTGCGGGTTGGACTTGAACTTCCCCAACGGGCGCTTACATCGAATTTTAATCCTTGTTTGCGAGCGCGTTTGGTCGTGATCAAAATTACCCCGTTGGCACCGCGCGAACCGTAAATGCTCGTGGCAGCTGCGTCCTTCAAAATTTCGATGTTCTCAATATCGTCTGGGTTGATGCTCGCCAACGGGTTGTTGTTGAATCCGCCACCCCAGTTTGAACCATTTGCACGGTTCATGAAATAATCTTGTGAAACGGGTATTCCATCGATGACATACAATGGATCGCCCGCAGCAGAAATAGAAGAAGCTCCGCGAACGCGAATCAACGATGCCGAACCCGCCATACCACTACCAACGATAACTTGTACACCGGCAGCTTTACCTTGCAATGCTGCTTCGAATGAAGGCGCTGGCATGTCGGTAATTTCTTTGCCCGATACGGTGGCAATTGAGCCAACCACATTTCGGCGACTCTGACGTCCGTATCCCACAATCACCACATCGCCCATACTGGAAATTGCGTTTTTTAGGGCTGCGTTGAGGTTTGTGGTCTCGTTGAGTTTGATTTCAACTTTTGCCAATACATCCTCCATTTGGTCTTTGGAGAAAATGACGTTGTACGTTCCTGGGGCGATGCCACCGATGTTGTACGAACCGTCGGCCAGTGATTTGGCTTTGAAATCGGTTTTGTACACCTCAATGGTGACCCCTTCGATGGGCTTCTTGGTAGACTCGTCGGTCACCAAACCAGCCAAGGATCCTGTTTGCGCGAAGGCCGTTACCGCACCAAATAAGGCAATGGCGGCAGTAATGATGGCTTTACGCGTGGGTATCAATGTAAACATAGGCTTAATTTAGGGCAGCAATATAAAGAAAATTTAAAGAAGTGTCAATTCTACAATTACAAAAAGTGTCAATATGACGATTTAGTTTTTGAATGACTGCGCAACGACTGCACATTGCAGAATATGTGGTCTTTGGAATACCCAAAAGCAATGGGGTTAATCCTTGGAATTTTCTCTGATTGGATAAAAATGCAATACCGTTCTGAACCCTACATGATTGTTTCGATGATTGCTCTGCATGAAAAAGACCGCCATCGGATCCAAATAGTAAAAGTCCTGTGACCATGCGCCACCTTTCACTGCATAATGCTGTTTTAATGTTTCCGCATCAACCAAGTAACCGGAAAAGTCAAACACAGTCATTTGCTGGTATGCGTTTTCAATCAACTGTCCGTTCGTATTCAGAATGGTGGTTTTGTTGTTGAACAAATGTCCGTAAGCCGATGTAGATGTCCATTCGGCAACATTCCCTACTAGGTGAGATACGCTGGGGTAGGGTTTTGCTGGAATTTGCCTTGCAGGGAGGGGTTTCAGCAATGTTTCCGACAACTCATTTTGGATATTTAGTCCACGGGCAGTTTTTGTGCCTGCATAGGCTACCGGGATATTTTTACTTTCTTGATGTTGGATAAATGTGAACAATCCACCGCCCATTTTTTGATTGTTGCGAAAATAACTTCCAGCAATTTCATCCTTGCCCACCCCAATTTGACTGGGTTGTTGTATGCTCATTTCGTATAAACACATCCATTCAGCGGTGGTGGGGAGTTCGGCAATCACGGTGAGGCCCGCTTTGCGCATCGCGGCTTGGAGCGAAGCGTATTCGGGAGATGTATTTAGTTCGTGGGTTAACCACTGGCAGTAGGCCGTTGCTTGTAATTGACTCACCCCTACAACTGGGTATTGGTCGTAGGTATTTGCCTGGAAATAAAGCCAAGTATATGGGTTGGTGACCGCGGAGCGCTCCGCGTTAGCCGCAAAAGGGGCCCAAACAGTGGTGTCTGGTTTGAGTTGCGATACCGTGAATCCAAGGTTTTCTTTGATCCATTGGCTATCCCTCAAAAAGTCTTTGTATTCTCCGTTTGTGGTTTCCGTGCGATGGGCCAAAAATGGACCGCAAGAAATCATCTCTTCAATGGCAAAGATGGTGTCATAACCTGTTTGGGCTTGCGATGGAAATTGATTGAAACGCAATCCTTCGGGTTGAAAACAGGGGAAGTAGTTGTTGAGTTTGTTTTGCTTGGATTTTAACAAAGAAATTGGAGGAACCAAGGATTGCTTAGCTCCTTCAACAGCGGTAAAATAGTATCTCATCAGGTATTCCGGATGGGGCGTTTTTTGTGCACCTAAAGCCGTGAATACAAGCAGGGATAATATGCCTGTGAGAATGCTCTTTCGCATTCTTCAAAAATAGGGGATTAGTTCAAGGTCGACAAGACCGCTTTGATCTCGTCGAGATTGGGCATTTCGCCGGCATTTTCCAAAATCTCAGCGTGTTGGATAACCCCTGCAGCATCCACAACAAAAGCAGATCGCTTAGAAACACCTTTCATTCCAAAAGCAAAGGTTTCATAAATGGTTTCGTAGGCGGTGCTTACGTCTTTGTTGAAATCGCTCAACATTTGGAAGTTATAACCTTGTTGGGTTTTCCAGTTGTCCAAGGTGAAAACAGAATCCACAGAAATCGCCAATACTTCAGCATTCAAAGCCTCGTAATCCTTCAGGTTGTCGCGCACTGAACACAATTCAACGGTACAAACGCTGGTAAATGCTTGCGGATAGAACAATATCACCACGTTCTTGCCTAAGAACTGCGAAAGGCTAACTTCTTGCTTTTCGCTATTGAATAAAGTAAACTGGGGGGCGGGAGATCCAACTTGTATGCTCATATTTGTATGTATTGATAAACAAAGTTACACGAAAAAGGTTGGTTGAAAATCGTTAGAATCATGGATTTGCTACAGTTTGTTGGAGTACCGCGGAGTTTAAAACAACGCTGGATTACTGTAAACGCGCTTGTTGAGTTTCAAATCTTGCAATAACGCACTCTTCGGTCGCAATGTAAAGAGCCACTGCTTTCCATAACCACTCGGAACCCACATGAACTCCAATTGCCAGCAGTGCAAGTTCCTAACCAACGAGAATTCACTGGCATTTAAACTGCGCTTTTTGAAATCGTAACCCGTGTTGTAGGAGATTTTCCATTCTGGCGTGATGCTGATGTCGCCGCGAAGGGTAAGGGCATTCCTGCTCAATCGCTGGGTGGCATTGATGATTTCAGCATTGTATCCCACGGCGTATGTGACGTTCAATGACCAAGGAATGGAAAAGTCAAAATAGTTCCAAGGCTGTAGTTGAATTTGCCTAAGCTCTAAATCATCCGTGGCGAGAGGATTTGTGATGCGCGCTGGCATGTCCTCCTTGGATTTCTTGCCCCCGAACATTTCTGGCGTGATGCGCGAATTCACGTTAAAATCAATGTTTCTGTACCGCAAAACCCCTTTGTTGTTTTGGTAATAAAGCGATGATAGGCGACGTCCGTTCTTGTATTCATAAGGACTGTACCCCGCGTTCAACCCAATGCGAACCTCTTTGGCCAAAACTGTATTGAACCCAATGTTGATATCAGACCACTGAAAACTATCTGCCGATAAATCATAACTGCCATTGAGTGAAAGCTGGTCGATTAGGTTGAACTTTTCAGTTTTTTCTTTGCCCAGGCTGTCAACGCTGATCACCTTTTTGCCTTGTAAGTTGTTGCCCATCGAGAAGCCCACAGAACCCGATTTTCTTTGTCCAAATTCAGATCCTCCGCTTTTCTCGAACAAATTGTAGTTGATGGTTTTGCTTTGTGAGTCGATGTATGAACGTACCCATCCCTTTTTAAATCCATCGATTTCTGGGCGATAGCCCATCGCAATACTTGGGGTGATTGTATGTCGAATTGCACGCAATTTTCCGAGTTTTATGTCGGTGAATGTTCCATAAATGTTGGTGGTTAATCCCGCAGAAATATTATAAGAATTTAATCGAAAAAATCCCGATGTGTCTTTAATAATCAAAGATTTATTGACGGCGTCATAAGTTTTAGTTTGTCCTTTGAATAACCACTTCTCTTGATAACTGGCCGATGGGGTTAAATTCAAGGCGCCTTTGAATAGCTTAATATTTGTGCTAATTGGGATTGAGTGACGAACACCGGATTGAATGGTTGACAAAACATCCTTGTATCGATCACTGAAAATTAAGGTGTCTTTGGTACTTAAAGAATTGGTGAAATTTAAATTGTATGACAATCGAATTTGTTCATACCAAGATGTATTGTTTCCGTTCTTTTTTGCAAAAGGCGTGAGACTCGAAACACCCACGTTTACATTCGGTAATTCAAGGCGAAAATCATGCGTTTGTACGTTTTGGGTATGTCGGGCAGAAGCCGACAAATTCACCTTGTTCGCAAAGAAACTACGACCATAATTTACGCTGGATTGAAATTCGTTGCGCGACAATGTTTGGATGTTGCGGGAGTTGCGTTTGTTGAAATCGCCTGAAACGATGTTGATATTACCGTTCAAAGTGGTGCCGGGCAAGAATTTGTTGTCGAACCCAAATCGTGAAATAATACTAAAGTCATTGGATCTGGCGAATTCTGGATTGGCGCGATCAAGTCCGTTGCCAAAGCGACTCATGTTTACACTCAATTCGCTGTTGTATTTGTATCGCCTTAGGTAGCGAGTGGTTAATCCCACCCGAAAATCGCCATTGAAGTATAAATCTGTATTCAATTGGGCATCGGCGTTTTTTCCTAGACCTTGGTAATAACCCAGATTGGATAAGTAAAAGCTGTTGTTTGCCCCGTTGAATCCGGGGTTTGGCATGATTAAGCCATTACTCCGTCCTTTTTGCAAAGGTGCGATGCCAAACGGCAAGGCCAGCGGCGTAGGGATATCGGCAAAAACCAAATTTGCAGCGCCGAAAAGTACTTTTTGGTTTGGGATGACCTTGATTTTACTGGTGTTTAGGTAGAAGTGAGGGTGGGGGTCTGAGCAGGTGCTTAATTTTCCGCTTTGCCCCATGAAACTGCCATCGGGCTGCTTTACTACTTGCTTGAGTTGAATGTGTGCCTCGTCCTGTGTCAGTGTGAGGCCATAAACCTTGCCCTTCTTTGTGCCAGAATTGTAGCTAAGACTGTCCGATACATATTGATCGGCTCCGTCTTTGAAAATGGGAAGGTCTGTATATGTTCCCGCTGAATCCTGTCCGCCTCTTGCAAAAAGCAATTTATTGGATAATCCAACTTCAATATAACGTGCTTTCAATTCCATGTTATCGGTGTTGACCGCCGCCTCTTTGTATAGGTTGGCTTTGCCCGATTTCATTTGCAGTACGATGGAATCTTTGGCTTCGTATCGTATGGGCGACTGAAAAGGTTTGGATGCGGGCGCGACTGTCTTACTGCTGTCTGTTTTTATGGACGATGAGTCAATGTCTTGTGCCTTCAAGGGACTCCATAAGCCGCACAGGTATACAACCACCAATGTTAACAAGGGGTGTAGGGATGTTTTTTTATGAAAATTACAAGAGTCCAAGAAGTTTGGCGAATTTCGGCAAAAAGTTTGCCATGATTGCCATATGACAGCAGAAAGAATGCCTTTTATCACAAAATATGTTCCTAAATACAGTCGGTGTATTTTATTTGCCTGTTTGTCGGTCATACTTATGTGGGGGTTGCCCGCTGCGAAAACGGTGCGGGTATCGACGGGTTTGCGCACTTTGGTGATTGATGCTGGGCATGGTGGGTTGGATCCGGGTTGTAACGGAAACAACGAAATATTTGAAAAGGATGTGACATTGGGTGTGGCCTTGAAATTGGGAAAGATTCTCAAAGACAGCATGCCTGGACTGAAAGTGTTATATACAAGGACAACCGACAAAACGCTAAAGTTGTGGGAGCGACCCAATTTGGCCAACGATAATCGGGCCGATTTATTTATCTCTATACATTGTAACGCAAACAACAACCGTGCGGCGGCGGGTAGCGAGACTTATTTTATGGGGTTACACAAATCGGAAGGGAATCTGGATGTTGCGAAGCGTGAGAATGCGGCGATAACTTATGAGGCAGACTATCGCGAAAATTCTCGGTATGGTGGATTTGATCCGGAATCGGCGGAGGGACATATTATATTCAGTTTGGTTCAGAATGCCTACATGAAACAAAGTTTGAAATTGGCTTCTGGCATCGAAACGCATACAAATAAAATCAGTGCCATCAAGAGTAGGGGGGTAAAGCAAGCGGGGTTCTTGGTTTTGTGGCAAACATCGATGCCTAGTGTATTGGTGGAGACTGGATTCTTGACCAATCCTACGGACAGGAGTTATTTAAGAACAACGGAGGGACAGCAGAAAATTGCTTTGGGTGTGTTTCGGGCAGTTCGGGATTACAAGCGATACATGGAAACCGTGAACGCGGGCGTATCGGGTAGTCGATAATTTTCAGGCTGTTTTCAGCTCCAAGAAAGTCTTTGCCCGTCTGTGTTATGGGAAGTGACCATTTTTTTTAATTTTTTTCAATTTTTTTGGGGAATTCCTTGCAACCTTTTACAATTATCGCGTCATTTGTGAAAATAACTTTAAAATAAATCTATGAAATCAACAATTACACAACTCAAAAAGCTTGCGTTTTTGGGTGTCCTGGTGGGAGGCTTTTTCTCCGCTAGTGCACTGAAAGCGCAAACCCCATGCGCAGGAGCAAACTCCTGGGGATGTGGTGGTGCTATCCTCAACAACGGGGTGGACTTTCCGGGTGACATTCTTGACTTGACTGTGAAGGACAAAAAGGGTAACTCTTTGGCGTCTTACAGTGGTTTGGGCTGTCAATCGACGTCTACTGCGTCAAGTTACAAAGGGGTTCTGAATTCTGGTAAAGGATTCGATTTGACCGCCAGCGAAGAAATTGCCGTGACTGTTAACGGCGGTACGTGGGCAACCCAGTCATGGGGAACTCGCGTAGGTATCTGGATTGATGCCAACCGTGACGGTCAGTTTGGTACTTCAGAGTGCTTGGTAGATCCTGCTTCGAACATCGCATCGGGTTTGACTACTTTCAACTTGAAAATGCCTTGTTGGTCAACAACCGGCTTGAGCCACATGCGTATCCGCGGTGGTGCAACCGTTTATACGTTGAGCAGCAGCAATGGTTGTGGTACTGCCAATACTTATGGTAACATTATGGATTTGGAAATAAACTTGAAGTTGGGTGCAAGTCCAACGGCTAATTTCATTGTTCCAACTTCTACCAATTACGTAAAAACCAACGTTAAGTTCAACGCACTGAACCCAAGTAGTGGTTACAAGTACACTTGGACGTTTGACCAAGCCGTGGCGCCGCCTTATGCTGGTTATTCTAACAATTCTGAAAAGGGTGTAGCCAAGTGGGCGTCTGCTGGTAAGTACGACGTGAAAATGTTGGTGAATTATTGCGGAATCTCGGATTCCATAACCAAACAAGTTACCATTTCGGCACCGACGGCAGCGCCTGTAGCTGATTTCGTATCTTCTACGAATGAAACAGAGATATACTATGATGTTACATTGTACGATTTGAGTAACAACGGTGCTTATAGTTGGTCTTGGGAGTTGTTGTCACCAACTGGTTTGGATGACCAAACTTCTACTGCACAAAACCCACGTTTGACTTTGAGTGAAACTGGATGGTACAAGGTTTGTTTGACATCTTCAAACGATATCGGACCTTCTACCCGCGTATGTAAAGATCGTTACATCGAATGTATCGCTCCAACTGAATACTATATGGGTCCTTCAAAAGAGGGTACCTCTAAGAATGGTAAATTGTTCGACAACGGTGGACCAAATGCGAATTATGGCAACAGCCGTAAGACATCAATTGACTACTTCAAGATTTTGCCATGTGGTGCTGAAAAAATCACTTTGTCATTTGCTCAATTGAAATTGAACGACAAAAATGACAAATTGCGTATCTACGATGCGAAAGAAGCGACTCCGAACAAATTGATCGCTACAATCACTGGCGACAATGTTTCTACTTACGATACTGCGAAGATTGTTTGTACCAGCGGTGCTGTGTACATCACTTTCGAATCTGACGGTGCAGGGAATGCTGCAGGTTTCATTATCAACTGGGAATCTAAGTTGAGTCCTCCAGTTAAACCAACTGCAAGATGGACAACTGCCTACAATCCTGCCGCCAACGGTTTGACTGTTGAGTTCAAAAATGCTTCAAAAGACGTTCAAGGTTTGCCAATCTACGAATGGCAGGTTGATCAAAACCCTGAGTCTTCAGCAACTGATTTCAATCGTGCGTTTTACACCGATGGTCAGTACGATGTTTGTTTGATTGCCTTGACTTGTACTGGTGTAGATACTTTCTGCAACACAATCACAATCAACACACCTACTGCCGCTGGTTTCTTGGATTACACCGCGAGCAACGTTCGTCCTAACTTGGGTGATGTTGTAAAAATCACTACGAAGACTGACTATGCCAACACATTTGAGTGGAGCATCTTCCCAACCACTTTCACTTTCGAAAATGGTACCTCTAAGAATAGTCAAAACCCAGAGATTAAGTTCCAAAAGGGTGGTGCGTATACTTTCACTTTGAGCGCTTGGAACAGTGTAGGTGGTAAAGCCGCTACTGAGAAGAAGTTGATCAAGAACAAGTATGTAATTGCTTTGGATTATTGCATTCCTTTGGTGGATCTAATGTCTGCTGACGTAGGAATCAACAACGTGACTTTGAAGAAAGGTTCTAAAGAATTGTTGAACGCTACGAGCACATCAGGTATTGATATGTTCAGCAACAACACTGAGGATTACGCTCCAGCTGAATTAACTTTCGGTGCTTCTTACGACTTATCGGTATCTCGTAACACGATTGCGAACAACGTAAACTATAAAGCATGGATCGATTTTAACATCGATGGTGACTTTAACGATGCTGGTGAAGAGATCATGAGCAGCGGTTCTACTGCAGCTTCTAGCGTATCTGGTTCTTTCACCGTTCCAACATTGGCAAACAGCTTTGAAGGTATGACTCGTTTGCGTGTAGGTGTTTCTTACGGTGCATTCTCTAACACACCTTGCGGTTTGAACACTGTTGGTGAGTTTGAAGACTACGCCATCAAATTGGCCAACGATAATTTGCCTCCTAGCATTACATTGGTAGGTGCTGATACAGTTCGTGTAGAAAAAGCCGGTACTAAAACCGCTTGCTACTCTGAAGTTGCTGGTCAAACATACAAAGCGTCTGATCCAACCCAAGGTGATATGACCAACAACGTGAAGGTTGTTTCTGACTTGGATTGTACCGTACCAGGTATTTACACCATCCAATTCGATTTGGAAGATGCATCTGGTAACAAAGCAATCACTCGTTTCCGTACTGTAGTAGTTGCTTTGGACAAAACTGCTCCTAAGTTGACTTTGAACGGAAATGACACCATGGTATTGGAACAGTGCGATACTTACACCGAGCCCGGTGCAGTAGCAATCGACGCTAACGATGGTAACTTAACTTCTGCTATCAAAATTGCTGGTACTGTAGAGGCTGGAAAAGTAGGTAGCTACTTGTTGACTTACTCTGTAAAAGATGCACAAGCCAACGCCGTTTCAATCACTCGTTTGGTTATCGTTAAAGATACCAAAGCTCCTAGCATTTTGAAGTTGGCTAAAGCCATCGTTGATGGTACTACACTTGATGTTCAAATTGGTTCTGTATTTGTTGATGATATCTATGCCATCGATCCATGTAACGGTTCAATCTTCGTTGCTAAGAATCCTGGTTTCAACGGTCCAGTAAACACCAACGTTCGTGCTACTTACCCTGTAACTTACAACGCTGTTGACCCATCAGGTAACAAAGCGGTTGAAGATGGATTTGTAATCAACTACCGTGTGGACGACTTTATCGCTCCTGAGATTGAGTTGAACACTGGTGATACTGTAATCCATGATGTTAACAATGCATACTACTCACGTTCAGTAACTGTTACTGATAACTACTACGCTAAGTCTCAGATCTCTTTGACAAAGGTTGGTAAAGTAGATGCTTACACTTTGGGTACTTATGTTGAAACTTACACTGCAACTGACGGTAGCGGAAACGTGACCACTAAGCAGCGTTTCATCAAAGTTGTTGACAGAATTGCTCCTACCATCACTGCACCTCCAGTGTCAGTATGTATCGGAACTCCTTTCTGGGCAATGTCAGGTTTGATCGTTCGTGACAACTACTACTCTGCCACTGATTTGAATCCTTTGGTTAAAGTATTGGGCCACAACGTAAACGTAATGGAAGCTGGTGTTTACTACATCAACTACTCATTGGTTGATCCTTCTGGAAACGAAGCGGTAACTGTATCTCGTCCTGTATTCGTAGCTTATCCTCCTAACTGTTTCAACACCTACATGGGTACTGAAAACGTGAAGTTGGAAGATGCGGTATCAGTTTATCCTAACCCAACTTCAGGCATCGTAACTGTAGGTTACAACTTGAGCAACACCCAACCTTTGGATGTGACAGTTGTAAATGCAATGGGTTCTGTAGTTGCTAAATTGGATAACATTCAGGGTGGATTCGGTGCAAGCCAAATCGACTTGACCAATGTAAGCGAAGGTATCTACTTTGTAAACTTGACCAACAATGGTCAAACCGTTACAAAGCGTATCGTTGTGAAGCACTAATTTTAAAATGATTTCATAGAGAAAGGCCCCGCGAAAGCGGGGCCTTTCTTTTTTTATAAGCTAGAACATTTTTACTTATTTTTGAATCAAATACTGCTGTGTTCAAAGGTCTTTCAAACGAATTCAAAGTAGGCGTTCTCGCCGTAGTGTCGATCTGCATCTTTTTTGTGGGTTATAATTTCATGATGGGAAGAGATAACTTCTTTTCCCGCGGTCGCGATTTTTATGTTCGATACAACAATACACAAGGTCTTTCGGTGGGTACCAAAGTCATGTTTAACGGCTTTAAAGTGGGCATGCTGCGCTCCTTGAAGATGGATGATGATCAGATGATAGTAGCCAAATTGGAAATTACTTCCGACATGCCAATTCCCAAAGATTCTAAAATCAAATTGGAATCCGCCTTGTTGGGAGGTGTTACATTGAAGTTGATTTTGGGTACGTCAAAAGATTTGGCTGAAGATGAAGGTGAACTCGCTGCGGAATATAGTAGCGACATTTTTAATATGATAAATAGTCGTATTGTGAATGTAACCAATAGCGCTGATTCCGTGTTGGCTACGCTCAATGATTTCTTTCATAAAGATGGTTTGAATTCAGCAATTGGCGAATTACCCGTTGTATTGCGCGAATTGACACGTACCATTGCTGAGGTGCGTGCAACCGTAGATTTGATTCAGCCCGGTTTAGCGGCTACCGCCAAAGGCATGGGTGATTTTTCAAATAATTTGCCGGAGTATGATAAACAGTTGCGAGAGGGGCTAGGCCACTTTAACCAAGTAGGTAGACAAGTAGATTCTGTTCGTGTGGATGAGTTGTTAAACAATCTCAGTGTTTCCAGCGGTAAATTGGCTTCTATGTTGAAGCGCTTGGATGCAGGTGAAGGCAGTGCTGGTAAATTGTTGAACGATGAACAGTTGTATACCGATATCGTGAAGACCAATTTGGAATTGCAAAAGGTAATGCTTGACTTGAAAAAGTATCCTGAGAAGTATATCCCAGTTCCTGGTACAAGAAATCAACGAAAGAAAGCGAAGAAGTTGAGTGCCAGAGATACCGCAGTGTGGAATTAATAAACCGTAGTATTAATTCTGATGATGCATTGTGCGTCTTTCTCGTAGTTTGTACCATTCATACAAACTAATCATCCATGTCATGTAAAGTAAATTGTAGAAGAAGTCCTCAAATGGGATGGTTCCTATTCTAATTCCGAGATTTTCGGCATCGTCATAGATCAAGACTGGGTTGCCAGTGAGTATTCCATTAACAAACGCCATAGGGATTAATGCAACGGTCCAGGCGGCCATCAAATAGGAAAGGTGTCCCGTAAAACGAATGGCTTGCAGTGTGACGAATGTAATGCCCAATAATCCGAATGTACTCCATGTGTAGGCATGTCCGGGTGCCTTGATTTGTGCAACCAAACACAGAATGATCACAATCGCTGAAATGGCATTGTGCCAATTGGGTTTGCTGAGTTTAGGGAAATAAGCTTTCAAGCACGCATAAATAAATAGGCAGGCATAGGGAACAACAATGAAGAATAGGTATTCCTCTAGGGGAAGGTTACCGATGAACGGGCCTAACAAAAATTCTGTATTGAATTTCCAAACGCCAGTTTTCGTTGCGATAACGTCCCACAGGATGTAGGCTAAGCTTGTTGGAAGCATTGCCCAAAAGAAGTGCTTCCATTCTTTGTAGAACGCTACTTTTTTGTCGAACGATAGCAGAAAAGGTCCGCTTATCGTAAAGGCAATGAGGATGATGTAGGTGTAATGGCTTTGTAGGAGATTCACGCTAAATGGATAGATTATGCAATTTGGTACCCGTAGGCATCTGCGTAATCTTTCAGGCGCTCACGCAAAATTCTACGTGCTACAAAGATGCGTGTTTTTACCGTACCAATGGGAATTTGCAATTCTTCTGCAATTTCATGGTATTTGTATCCTTCAGTGTTCAATTTGAAAGTCACGCGTAGGTCAAAGGCTAAATCATCGATGGCATGGTCCAGGTCGCGTCGGATAAACTTGGTTTCTGCATCGTTGTCGATCTTGTGCGATGGTAAATCAATGAAATAACTATTGTCCGTGCTATCCAAGAATGTGTTGCGCTTCATATCGCGACGGTAATTATTGATAAAGCTATTCTTTAGGATGGTGTATAGCCAGCCGCGAAGGTTTGTGCCTTCCTGAAATTTGGCTTGGTAGCGATACGCTTTCAAAACAGTCTCTTGCACGAGATCTTTGGTTTCGTCCATATTGTGGGTCAAAGACAATGCATAATTCCGCAGTGGCAACAATTCTGCCGCGATTAGTTGGTCGAAGTCGTTTTGTGTAGCGTTCATGGTGATAACTTATACAAATCTGCGGTTTTGTCTAGGTTATTCCAAATTTTTTGTTGAGGATTTGGCGCTGAAAAGATAAACAAACAATATGTTGATAATGGAATTTGTTTAAGTGTCAGATTGACAATTTGACACTTTCTCTCTGTAAATTTCCTTTAAGTTGTTGATTTTAAAAGGATTGGGTGATTGAATAGGGTTGGACAGGTTGGTTGAATGGCTTTTCGGATATCAGGTTTGCAATCATTTTGTTTAGGGTTGATGTGGATAAGTGAAACAAAAAAGGCTCCCATGTGGAGCCTTTTTTGTTTCACTTATTTATTAAAGTAATCGTTGCCTTGTTGTTTGTTGGATTATACCAAGACCACCACTTTGTTTTTTAAGACTTCCACCAATCCACTTTTGATATCAAAAGTTTGGGTTTCTTGTTTGTCTTTGATTTCGATACTTCCACTTTTTAGGTTTGCGATCATGGGTGCGTGATTTTCCATTAACTGGAAGCTACCATTTACACCGGGTAAGGTAATTACTTCGGCTTCGCCGCTGAAAAGGGTTTTATCGGGAGTCAATAGTTCAACAAACATGACAATTATGCGTTAGCGTCTTCCAACAATTTTTTACCTTTTTCTACAGCATCTTCAATGGTTCCAACCAAGTTGAAGGCCGCTTCAGGGTATTCATCCACTTCGCCGTTCATGATCATGTTGAAT
The DNA here is from genome assembly GCA_002293105.1 of Bacteroidetes bacterium UBA955. Taxonomy (GTDB): domain Bacteria; phylum Bacteroidota; class Bacteroidia; order NS11-12g; family UBA955; genus UBA955. Next base: position 19,068 of record DBCP01000066.1, read on the forward strand.
CCTTTGATGGTTTCTTTGATATCAACCAATACACCAGGGATACCCGTAAACTGTTCTGCTACGTGGAAGGGCTGGGACAAGAAACGCTGAACACGGCGTGCGCGGTGAACCACCAATTTGTCGTCTTCGCTCAATTCATCCATACCCAAAATGGCGATGATATCTTGCAATTCTTTATAGCGTTGCAACAACTCTTTTACGCGTTGTGCACAGCCGTAATGTTCTTTACCCAATACTTCTTCGCTCAAAATACGGCTGGTTGAATCCAAAGGATCTACCGCAGGGTAGATACCCAATTCCGCAATTTTACGAGACAATACGGTGGTAGCATCCAAGTGTGCGAAAGTTGTCGCTGGCGCTGGATCCGTCAAATCATCCGCTGGCACGTATACTGCTTGAACAGAAGTGATAGAACCACGGGTTGTAGAAGTAATACGCTCTTGCATCGCCCCCATTTCTGTTGCCAATGTTGGCTGGTAACCCACGGCGCTAGGCATACGACCCAACAACGCTGACACCTCAGAACCGGCTTGTGTAAAGCGGAAAATGTTATCAATAAAGAAAAGAATGTCTTTTCCTGCACCTGTACCGTCGCCATCACGGAAGTATTCCGCAACGGTCAAACCGCTCAATGCAACACGAGCACGTGCTCCGGGAGGCTCATTCATTTGTCCGAATACCAAGGTAGCCTGACTGTTTTTCAACTCTTCCATGTCAACGGAATCCAAATCCCATCCACCTTGTTCCATGCTGTGCTTGAAAGCGTCGCCATATTTGATAACGCCTGATTCAATCATCTCACGCAACAAATCGTTTCCTTCACGGGTACGCTCACCCACACCAGCAAATACTGACATACCTGAGTATGCTTTTGCAATGTTGTTAATGAGTTCCATGATCAAAACGGTTTTACCTACACCAGCACCACCGAACAAACCGATTTTACCACCCTTTGCATAAGGCTCCAACAAATCGATTACTTTGATACCGGTGTACAGAGGTTCTGCACTGGTACTCAAGTTGTCGAAAGTAGGGGCAGGTTGGTGAATACCACGTCCGTTGTCTTTAGAGAGTTGTGTCATACCATCAATGGCATCGCCCACTACGTTGAGCAGACGTCCACGGATAGACTCACCCACGGGCATGCGAATTGCATCGCCAGAATCCACGCAGTCAATTCCGCGACGTAAACCATCGGTACCATCCATCGCAATGGCGCGTACCATGTTTTCGCCCAGGTGCTGCTGTACTTCGAGCACCAAGATTTGACCGTTGTCTTTCGTAACGGTGAGAGAGTTGTAAATTTTTGGGAGGATTGATCCGGGTTCGTTGAAACTTACATCGACCACAGGACCAATGATTTGAGATATTTTACCTACGTTGGCCATCGTGAATTTTCGGTGTGCAAAAATACACAAAGGTTTCCCCATCTCCAAAGGTTTTGAAAAATAGTTGTGCTGCTGCGGGAAATGTTTTTGAAACACCAATCTAATCCTCTCCAATCTGCGTGTGTTCGCATGGAAATTTCCCCGTACCGATACAAAAAATCGTTAACTTCGCGTCTTTATTCATGGATCGCAATACAGTCATTGGATTTTCGCTCATTTTTCTTATCCTCATCGGATACTATTGGTATACTGCACCAACGCCTGAGCAACAAGCAGCTTTCCAACGCCAGCAGGATAGTTTGGCGAAAGTTGAAGCAACGAAAAGCGCACCCGCTCCCGCAAGTGCTTCGGCCGCTGATGCCAGTGCCCAATCTACGCCCGCTGCGGATTCTGCCTTGGTGAATACTTTGGGTGCTATGGCAACCCAACTAAAAGGTGAGTCGCAATTTATCACCCTGAAAAGCCAAAAGTTACAAGTAGATATTCGTACCAAAGGGGGTAGCATCGGTCGTGTGGTTTTAAACAACCAAAGGCGCTCCGATTCTTCTGCCCTGGAATTGTTATCGAACCTCGACGCCTATAACCAATGGTTTTTCGAACTTTATACAGCCAATGGTGCTCTGAAAAGTAGTGACTTTTTCTGGCAGGTTGTCAAGCAAACTTCCAGCAGCGTAACATTGCGCTTGGGTGATTCAGCCCGTTACATAGACCAAACCTATACCCTCGATGAAAAGGGTTTTACGGTAAAGCATGGCCTAGCGCTGAAAGGCATTGATGAATTGGTGAAGTCTCGTACATCGGGTATAAAGGTGTTCTGGCGTGCACAATTGCACAAACAGGAGCGCGACATGAAGTGGGAGTCACAAAACACCACTGTCGTATACAAAATGGTGGGTGAGGATGCTGATAAATTGGATGTTGCGAGTCCGGATGCCGAAGAATTGAAGAATAATCTTGAATGGGTGGGCTTCAAGCAACAGTATTTTTCTGCCATCATGGTGGCCGATTCAGGATTTTCTTCTGATGCCAAAATCGCCTGGAAAGAAACCAAAGAGCCAGGAAAAATCAAAGACCTTCAAGCGGAAGTATACCTCGATTACGAGCGTCAATCTTTCAAAGAATACGGATTTAACTACTATTTCGGTCCAAACCAATACTATACGATGCAAGAAGCAACGGTGGGTAAAACCAATGCAGGCTTGGAGCGCATCATTCCTTTGGGATGGGGTATTTTTGGATGGGTGAACCGTTATGTGGTAATCCCTGTGTTTCATATGCTTGACGGTGTCATTGGAAGTATGGGTATTATCATTCTTCTGTTGACCATCATTATCAAAACCGCCTTGTTGCCATTGGTATACAAATCATACATCAGTACGGCAAAAATGCGTATCCTCAAACCCGAGTTGGATGTAATCAAAGAAAAACACGGAAACGACATGCAGAAAATGCAGCAAGAAAATATGGCACTTTACCGCAAAGCGGGGGTTTCTCCCATGAGTGGTTGCGTACCTGTGTTGTTGCAAATGCCCATTTTGTTTGCAATGTTCCAGTTCTTTCCAAATGCCTTTGAACTGCGTCAGAAAACATTCTTATGGGCAATGGATTTGTCGCAGTACGATGGTCCAAACTTGGGCTTCAATATCCCATTCTATGGCGATCACGTGAGTTTCTTCACCATCTTAATGACCATTTCTACCCTCATCTACACCCACTTCAACAATCAGTTGTCGGGTGTTACGGGTCAGATGAAATACATCGGATACTTCATGCCCATCATCTTCTTGGGTGTGTTGAATGATTATGCGGCCGGACTTACGTGGTACTATTTTGTGAGTAACATGATTACTTTCGGACAGCAGTGGGCGATTCGCAGAACCGTAGATGACACCAAGTTGCATGCACAAATTGCTGAAAATCGCAAGAAGCCTGTGACCAAGTCGAAGTTTCAGCAACGCATGGAGGAAGCCATGAAAGTGAGTCAACAGCGCGCTTCTGCACAAAAGAAGAAGTAATCACTCAGCATTGGGCGGTGTAGAAGTTGCCCGATTGTGCTGTTACAAGTCCTTTTATTTCCAAATCCAATAGTGCCATCGCAATGTGACTGGCCGACCATTGATTTTGTTGTAGCATGTCATCCGGTTTTTGTATGCCTTGCATGAGCCATTGCATGACCTGTTTTTCTATTGGATTGAGGTTGCCAAACAACTGCATTTGATCTCCAGATTGGCTGTTGCCCTGTTTGTTGTGTTGGTTGCGTGTCCAATTCATGGATTCAACAATGTCTTCTACATTCCTTGCCATGTGCGCCATCTGGTGTTTGATCAAGAAATTGCATCCCTCCGAAGCGCTGTCGGAAGGCCTACCAGGTATGGCAAATACATCTCGGTTGTAACCATGTGCGATGCTTGCTGTAATCATTGAGCCACCTTTTACGCCGCTTTCTATCACGAGTAGGGCGTCGCACAAACCGGCCACAATTCGGTTGCGTTTTGGGAAATAATCGGGGTGCATTTTGGTATGGGCCGGAAAATCCGCGATGAGTCCGCCCCCATGCGATTGCATTTGTTCCGCTACTTGTCGATGTTGCGTTGGGTAGATATGGTCGAGACCATGTGCCATCACCGCGAAATTCGGTATCCCTGCGTCTAATGCTGCCTGGTGTGCTACGATATCAATCCCATAGGCGAGTCCGCTAACCATGACAACATTATACTGCGACAGTTTCTCTACCCAAGATTTTGTGTAGGCAATGCCCTGTGGGGTGGGTTTGCGGGTGCCAATGACCCCAATAATTCTGGGTGCATTCCAAGGGGTGTCACCCACGGAAAATAGCACGAGGGGTGCGTTGGCCAATTCGAGTAGTCGGTGAGGATAATCCGGATGGCTGATGGATGTACCTCGAATGTTCAGTTCTTGATGGTTTTCGGCGAGCTCGCGAGCCGCCTTGCATCCATTGTCTTTGCTCAGTTGTAACTGGTGCGACAGTTTTATGCTCAGGCCCGTAAGTCCTTGCCAATCAATTTTTGTGGCTTGGAAAACGCCTTGGGCACTGCCAAAATATTGGATTAAATGTTTGCCTACCACCGGGCCGATGCCTTCACACAAGCCCAATTCCATCATCGCGATGGTCTCTTCACAATACCCCAGGGAAATCATACTTTCCCAAAGTTAGTTTACTCGTTCAATTTGAGGACGGCCATGAAGGCACTTTGGGGAATATCGACATTACCCACTGACTTCATGCGTTTTTTACCAGCTTTTTGTTTTTCCAACAATTTTCGCTTACGAGAAATATCACCACCGTAACACTTGGCGGTCACATCTTTGCGCATGGCTGATAAGGTTTCGCGGGAGATGATTTTGGCACCCACAGCGGCTTGAATGGCGATTTCAAACTGTTGACGGGGGATCAAATCGCGGAGTTTCTTACAAATCTTACGACCCAAATCTTGGGCATTGTCGCGGTGAATGATGGCACTCAACGCATCAACCCCTTTTCCGTTTAACATGATGTCCATCTTCACCAATTTACTCTCTTTGTATCCCAACGGAGAGTAATCGAAACTGGCATATCCTTTAGAAATGGATTTCAAGCGATCGTAAAAGTCGAACACGATTTCTGCCAATGGCATTTCGAAATTCATTTCTACGCGGTCGCTGGTCAAATAAATTTGGTTGGTAAGCATACCGCGTTTATCCAAGCAAAGGGTCATGATTGGACCTACGTAATCGCTTTTTGTGATCACGCTGGCCCGGATATAGGGTTCCTCCACATAATCGATTTTCTCGGGAGGGGGAAGGTCTGTAGGGTTGTTCACCAAAACGGTTTCTCCTTTGGTGGTATAGGCGACATAGCTTACGTTGGGCACGGTGGTGATGACCGTCATATTGAATTCACGCTCAAGTCGCTCCTGGATAATTTCCAAGTGCAGCATACCCAAGAATCCACAGCGGAATCCAAATCCCAATGCGGCTGAACTTTCGGGTTCAAATACAATACTGGCATCGTTCAGTTGTAACTTGCCCATCGCCTCACGGAGTTCTTCAAAATCTTCAGTGTCAACGGGGTAGATCCCTGCGAATACCATGGGCTTCACATCTTCAAATCCGTCGATGGCCACGGCCGCTTGATGAATTTTGTCTGTGAGTGTATCTCCAACCTTTACTTCTTTGGCATCTTTGATGCCTGAAATGATATAGCCTACATCGCCCGCGCAGACTTCGCTGCGCGGACTCAAATCCAACTTCAAAATACCCACTTCATCGGCGAAATACTCACTGCCACCGTTCATGAACTTAACGTGTTGCCCCTTTTTGATTTTGCCATCGATTACGCGGTAATACGCAATGATTCCTCTGAACGAATTGAAAACAGAGTCAAAAATTAACGCCTTCAACGGTGCATTGATATCGCCCTTGGGTGCAGGCACGCGGGACACAATCGCTTTCAAAATATCGTGAACACCAGCCCCGGTTTTACCACTGGCAGCCAAGATGCTGTCCCGGTCGCAACCAATCAAATCCACAATCTCGTCTTTTACTTCTTCGGGCATCGCACCAGGCAAATCAATCTTGTTCAAAACAGGAATGATCTCCAAATCATGCTCCAAAGCCATGAATAGGTTACTGATGGTTTGTGCTTCAATGCCTTGTGATGCATCTACAATCAATAACGCACCCTCACAAGCCGCAATACTTCTGCTCACTTCGTAGCTGAAATCCACGTGGCCGGGAGTGTCGATCAAGTTCAAAATATACTTCTGACCATCGAGCTCATAGTTCATCTGAATAGCGTGGCTCTTGATGGTGATACCGCGCTCTCGCTCAATGTCCATATCGTCTAACACCTGTGCCTGTAAGTCGCGCTTACTCACCGTATTGGTATATTCAAGCAGACGGTCGGCTAGGGTGCTTTTGCCGTGGTCAATGTGGGCGATAATACAGAAATTGCGAATGTGTTGCATGAAGCGTTCAAAAAGAACTGCAAATATAACCCTTCGCGGGCAAGGTTTTGTTTGAATTTCTTGATAGACTTTCCGCTGTTGAGATAGCGTTTGCGGTTAAGCCTTGAGTTGCTCTACGATGGCAAAGACAGCAGGGCAGATTTCGATGTTGTGGTGCGCCAATGCAAGGTGGGTGTGCATTTTTCGGTGGTTGGTATGGGGGAATTCTCGGCAGGCTTTCGGACGGTCATCGTAAACCGAGCAAGCGTTATCGTCGCCCAAGAACGGACAGGGAGTCTGTTGCATGCAATATAGTCCGTCTGTATCAAGGGTGAGGTATTGGGTGACAAAATCCCCGGGTTTCATTTTGAATCGGGTGGATAACCGTTCGATGTCTTTTTCAAACAACATCGGCGAGGTGGTTTTGCAACAGTTGCCACAATTCAAGCAGTCGATTTTTTTGAAGGCTTGGTTGTGAAGTTTTTCAAACTGCTCATCCAAGTCGCGCGGTGGTTTTTGCTTGAGTTTTTTCAAGGTGGCCCGCATGGCTTTCCCTTGCTGAAAAACTTTTTTACGCAATTCGTCAACCGATGGAACTTCCAGCGGTTTGGCAACGATTTGGTTGGGATGTTTGAAGGGGTTAGACATGGGTTTGGGAATTAAACATTACACATCGTAGCGATTCAACAATTTGATCATGACCTCCATGTCTTTGGCATAGGGGGCTTCAAAAGAAAGCGCCGTACCGTCGAGGTCTTGCAAACTCAGATTTCTGGCGTGCAAGGCGAAGCGCGGAATCAATGGAGAATCGGTGCCATGCAATTTTCGTTTTACCCAAGAAAGCATGGGGATATCGCTTCCGTAAAGGGTATCGGCGGCAATGCAGGCGTTCTGAGATTGAAGATGTACACGAATTTGGTGCAGTCTACCGGTTTTGGGTTCGCACTCCATCAGTGTGAAATGCCTAAAAACTTGGAGCGATTTGAATCGGGTTTGTGCGGGCTTGCCATTTTTTCTGTCGATTTTGATCTTGCCCACTTGTTCCGCAATGATGGGGAGGTCAATCCATAGGTCTTGGAAATGCAACTGCCCGTTCACCACAGCATGGTATATTTTTGTCACTTTGCGATGTTCAAATTGCATCGAAAAATGGCGATAAGCCTCTGGGTTTTTGGCAATTAATAGCACACCTGATGTTTCACGGTCGATGCGGTGACACAAAATGGCATCCGGCCATTGGCTTTTGGCCCATTCTTGCACGGATACGGCGGTAAATTTGCCGCGTTCAGGGAGTGAAGGGACGTAAGGGGGTTTGTTAATGGCCGCCCAATTTTCGGTTTCTTGGATGATTTGAATTTTGCCGATATGGGGCCCGCGCTTGCGCGGGTCTTCTAGGGGTTCATCGTCGTCGATGATTTCAATATCGTCTATGTTGATCATTCTCAGGCTATCGAATAAACTGCGATTAGTTTGATTTGAGGCTGAGTCTGATGCGCGACATCACATTCTTGGTTTGTTGGGGGAAATCGCCCTCCATCATCCAATTGTAATAGCCAGGTTCATTCAATAAAACATCTTTCACTGTTCTGCCTTTGTGTTTGCCAAAGTTGAAAATGACTTCGCCTTTGTCGTTGAAGACCAATCGGCCGGCCAAATCCGCCAATAAATCTTGTCCGGTGAGTTTGTGCAAGCCATCAATGTCTTCGGGCAAATCGGTGTATTTCTGCATTTGTGCTCGGATGATTTCCCACGTTGCCACGGTGTCGGCCTCGGCACTGTGTGCATTTTCCAGGTCTCTGCTGCAGTAAAATTTGTATGCTGCGCTCAGGGTGCGTGGTTCTTTCATGTGATAGATGCGCTGGGCATCGATGAATTTGCATCCGCGGACATCGAACTCCACACCGGCGCGAAAAAATTCCTCCACCAACATAGGAAAGTCAAATTTGTTGGAGTTGAAGCCGCCAAAATCGCAGTCCTGCAAATAGGTATACAATTCCTTGGACATCTCCTTGAATGAGGGCTTGTCGGCTACATCTGCATTCGAAATTCCATGCACTGCCGTTGCGCCAGCCGGAATGGGAATGCCAGGATTGATACGGTAGGTGCGAATCTCTTCACGCATATCGGGGAATACCTTCAGCAAACAAATCTCAACGATGCGGTCATGGGTGACGCTCACACCGGTGGTTTCCAAATCAAAAACGACCAAAGGCCTACGCAAATTCAACATATCTTTCAAAATTCGGTGCGATGTGGTGGCTTTCCAAATTTGCCCTTCCAATTAAACGGATAAATATCAACATCGGGTATCTTTGTGGCATGCGATTCGACATAATTTCTGCGGTTCCGGGTTTGTTGGAGGGTTTGTTGGGTTATAGCATTCCTAAGCGGGGGTGCGACAAAGGCTTGGCGGAAATTCACCTGCACAATTTGCACGATTACGGTTTAGGGAAATACAAGCAAATCGATGACACGCCATTCGGTGGTGGCGCTGGGATGGTGTTGATGCCCGAGCCATTGAGCATCGTTATTGAGACGTTGAAATCGGAAAGAAATTACGATCAGATCATTTACCTAACACCCGACGGTATGCCCCTAAAGCAAGGTTTGGCCAATCAATTGAGCCTGGGAGATAATTTGATGCTGATTTGTGGACACTATAAAGGGATCGACCACCGTGTGCGCGATTTGTACGTGACAATGGAGATTTCCTTGGGCGATTTTGTCTTAAGTGGGGGAGAAATTGCCGCTGCCGCTGTTGTGGATTCCGTGATTCGTTTGCTGCCTGGCGTTTTGGGCGATGAAGAAAGTGCACTAAGCGATTCGTTTCAGGACGATTTGTTGGCGCCACCCTTATATACCCGTCCGGAAGTGTTTCAAGGAATTCGCGTGCCTGATGTACTCACAACGGGAAACCACCCCAAAATTGCGCAGTGGAAACACGAGCAGGCGTTGGAGCGTACAATGCGATTGCGTCCAGATTTGCTGGGCGATGAAGAAATTTAATTCAAATTTAATTTAAACAAGTCCGTGTCTGGCTTGTTCAGGTCTACCAATCCAATTGGGAGCGACATGATAATGTGTTGATGCTTATCATCGATGCGGGTAATCCAATCCTCTACCAAGGGGATTAGAACAGGGTTGGTTTTGTCTTCGCCGACTACGGTGAACATCATGCCCTGTGGCAGGGTTTCTACCTGGGTAACAGTTCCTTGGAAACCAGATGTTTCATCGGTGATCTTGAAACCAATGAGTGCATTGTCTTTAGGGATGACCGACATTTTTTTGCTGCTAGGGATACCAAAGGATAATCCGATGAGGGCTTTGGCCTTTTCTTCGGTGTCAATGCCTTTGAGTTTGATTAGCTCTTGGGTTTTGTTGACGTCCGTAATACAAAAGGGAACCCCTTTTCCGTCAATGATGACAAATAGGTAGTTCCCTTTGGAAATGACTTTATTTGAAGTGGCGAAGCACTCGATGGATAATCGTCCGTCGAAACCATGTTTGGCGTGTATCTTTCCGACCAATGTGAGGGGCGGTGGTAGTACACTCATGGCGGGAGATTATTCAGCGGCAGGAGCTTCGTCGGCAGCAGGT
>DBCP01000066.1:29085-30373 GCA_002293105.1 Bacteroidetes bacterium UBA955
TTCTTCAGCAGCAGGTGCTTCTTCGGCAGCAGGTGCTTCTTCAGCAACAACCTCTTCGGTTTCTTCTACTGGGTTAGCAGCAGCTTCCGCTTCCGCAATTTTCGCCGCGATTTTAGCCTCTGTAGCAGCTCTGCGTTTTGCTTCTTGAGCCAAACCTTCTGCTTTCACTTTCTGAGCAGCAGATGATAAGTTGGATTTCTTCGCATCGATACGAGCGGCTTTTTCTTCCAACCAAGCAGCGAAGCGCTTGTCAGCTTCTTCCTGCGTGATCGCACCTTTGTTTACACCTACCTGCAAGTGTTTCTTCATAGAAGCACCTTTGTAGCTTAAAATTGCAGCTGCAGTGTCGGTTGGTTCAGCGCCGTCGATCAGCCATTGGGCTGCGCGGTCTACGTTCAATACGATTGTAGCTGGATTGGTGATGGGGTTGTAACTACCGAGTTTCTCGATGAATTTACCATCCCTTGGTGAACGCGAATCCGCTACCACAATGTGAAAGAAAGCCCGTTTCTTTCTGCCGTGTCTTTGCAATCTAATTTTGGTTGCCATGTCTTTATTGTGTATTTTTTAATCCCTGTTTCTTCAAAACGGGGGTGCAAATATAATGAAAGTGAATGGAATAACCAATGGAAATCGGAATCGCCCTGAAAGCGCAATGCGTTGACTGTCTTTTGCGTTGATTATTTGACCTATGGTCAGTCTACATAGGTTTGTTTAATAACGCTCTTGCAGTCTTGAATTTCTTCGCTTGTGAGTTCTCCAAAACTTCGAATAATCCGCGATTTATCAATGGTTCTAATTTGGTCCAATACTACCTGGCCATTGATTTCGTTGTGCGTAACAACAACTCGGGTGGGGTAGGGTTTATTGGCTGAAGTCATTGGCGCAATCACTACGGTGCGCAAGTATTTGTTCATTTCGTTGGGAGATAGCACAACGCAAGGGCGTGTTTTGTTGATTTCACTTCCTTGGGTGGAATCTAAATTTACCAATACAATGTGATACTGTCTTATTTCCATTCGTCAAAATCCTCATCGTCAAAGACATCGTTGATCTGCAATTGATCATCACCATGCGCCGCCATCAATTTGAAGGCTTCCTCCCATCCTGCTCTTGGTTGAGCGACCGGGACCAAACGGATTTGATCCTTATCCATCACCAGCGTGACCTTATCTGTGATGTTGTATTTTTCCAAAATGGTCTTGGATAAACGAATGCCCTTTGAATTGCCGATTTTAATGATAGGGATTTCCATGATGCAAATGTGTAATTACAAAGTTATTACAAA
>DBCP01000066.1:30442-34085 GCA_002293105.1 Bacteroidetes bacterium UBA955
GTTTTCTGTCCCATTTGGTCGAAATTCACCATGGCCTTCGCGTTGGCGGCATCCCCTTCAATGTTCACAACAACCCCCAGTCCAAATCGCTGATGCTGCACTTTGTCGCCCACTTTCAATCCACTAATATCGCCTTCTATAAAATTGGGGTCAACCGGTGGAACCGGCGGGGAAGGTGGTTTGCTGGCATTGAACAACTTGGCCGTTTTTGTGGGTTTGTCTTCTACGCGCTTGCTCGTATACTGTCCGCCAATATAACCACTGCCCGAAAAATCAGGTCCACCACCGCTAAACGGGGATGCCGTCTTCAGCGAGGCGGTACTCATATCCAAGTATTGTGCATCGATTTCTTGAATAAACCGACTGGGTTCGCAAGGGACAAGGCTTCCGTATTTGAATCTTGAGGTGGCAAACGTCATATAGCACTTGGTTTCCGCGCGGGTGATCGCTACATAGAACAATCGACGCTCCTCTTCCAAATCGGCCCGCGAATGAAGTGAAAGTTGGCTAGGGAACAAATTTTCTTCAATGCCGACAATGAAAACCACGGGGTATTCCAATCCTTTACTGGCGTGAATCGTCATCAAAGAAACGCAATCTCTGTCTGGGTCTTTGTCTTTTTGATCGTCAGTGTATAGCGCCACATCCTCCAAAAAATTCGCCAAGGTTTTTTCCTTTTCACTTTCATCGTCCTCCACAAATTCTTGAATACCGTTCAGTAATTCCGTCAAATTCTCATACCTCGAAACGCCCTCCACGGATTTGTCATCGTACAGCATTTTTAGCAGCCCACTTTGCTTGGCAACATGCATTGCAAGGTCATAGGCATTGCTGCCATCGAGCATGGTTTGAAAGCTTTTGATCATCATTGCGAAGTTTTCGACTTTGCCTGCGCTCACACCCAATTCGGGGATACGGCTCGCCGAAGCCACTACATCCCATAGCGGCACGCCCAATTCTGATGATTTTACGATGATTCGGTTGATCGTGGTATCGCCGATGCCGCGGCCGGGGTAATTAATCACCCGTTTGAGCGCTTCTTCATCGGAAGGGTTAATTACCAATCGCAAATAGCTAATCAAATCTTTGACTTCTTTTCGCTGGTAGAAACTCATGCCCCCGTATATCCGGTAATCGATCCCCTGCCTGCGCAGCGCTTCTTCAAATGCTCTGCTCTGGCTGTTGGTGCGATACAAGATGGCAAATGCTTTGTTGGGTAAGTGCAATTGCATTTTGTCATCGAAAATGGCATCTGCAACCCTCCGTGCTTCTTCCCCTTCGGTAGAATTTCTAACCACCTTAATTTTCTCTCCGATGTCGTTGGCGGTCCATACATTTTTTTCCAACTGCTTCTGGTTGTTTTTGATGACAGAGCTGGCGGCATTTACGATATTTTGGGTTGAGCGATAGTTTTGCTCTAGTTTGAACGTTTTTACATCGGGGTAATCGCGTTCGTAGTTTAGTATATTTTGGATGTTGGCACCGCGAAAGGCGTAAATACTCTGCGCATCATCCCCCACCACGCAAATGTTTTGATGAACGGCCGCCAATTTTCTTGTAATCATGTACTGAACGTGGTTGGTATCTTGGTACTCATCCACCATGATGTATTTGAACTTGTGCTGCCACTTGTTGCAAACATCTATATGGTTGTTCAAAAGTTTGTATGTGTTGAGGAGTATGTCGTCGAAGTCCATCGCCCCAGCTTTGAAACAGCGGGTGGTATAGGCCAAGAAAATTTCTGAGAACTTGGCGCGATTGGCGGCCTTGTCCTGGTTCATGAGGTCTTCCTTGTCTACATAATGCTTGGCTTCAATCAAGTTGTTTTTAGCCATGCTGATTCGGCCCAAAACCATTGATGGTTTGTACATTTTGTCGTCGAGGTTCATCTCCTTGATGATGCCTTTTAGCAAGTTCTTACTGTCTTCGCTGTCGTAGATGGTGAAGTTCGCAGGGTATCCAAGGCGATCGGCTTCTTGTCTCAAGATTCTGGCAAATACGGAGTGAAATGTGCCCATCCATAGGTTGCGCGCTTGCGCTCCGGCTACTTGTTCAATGCGGTGACGCATCTCTTTAGCGGCTTTGTTGGTAAACGTCAACGCCAAAATATTGAATGGTTCAGCCCCTTTGTGCAGCAGATAGGCCATTCGGAAAGTGAGCACCCGCGTTTTGCCGGATCCTGCACCCGCAATGATCATCACAGGCCCATCGGTCTGCATCGCCGCTTCTTTTTGGGCAGGGTTTAATTTGTCCAAATACGGAGGGAGTTCGTCGGGCTGGGAATGATCGGGCCAATGCATGAACCACAAAAATACCACCGAAACTTGATGCGATTTTCACAACTTGTAAACCTTGGTTTGTGTATCTTGCAACCTGTGAATTATTCCCCCCTTCATTTGCTCACAACCATGGGTTTGTCGTCACAGTCGTTTTTCATCCTTTGGGTCGTTACCGTCTTTCTTGGTATTACGGTTGGATTGTTGTGGCTGCGCAGGGAAAAGCAGTTGCTCAAGCGATTGCAACAAATGATTTCCGAGGAGAATCCCGAAGAGAATGAGGCGGTAAAGCACAACTATGACGATATTGAAGCCGCGTTGAAGGCATTGTTCGACACCCGTAAGGAGGAGCTGCAACAGCTTCAGCGATTAGAGAACTATCGCCGCGACTATATTGGCAATGTGGCGCATGAATTGAAAACGCCGATATTTTCCATTCAGGGATACATTGAAACGGTTCTCGATGACCCTGATTTGGATAGAAATACACTAGAATCTTTCTTGGGTAAGGCAAATAAAAACGCCGATAGATTGGGACAGATTGTGATGGATTTGGATACCATCACCAAATACGAAAGTGGATTTTTGGTGTTGGATCAGCAGCCATTTGATTTGTTGGCGTTGGTGAATGAGGTTGTGGAGTCACTGGAATTACAAGCGAAGGAGAAGCACATCACATTGCAGGTATTTGCGCCAGCCGGTGAATATCAGGTGATGGGCGATCGCGGACGCTTATCGCAAGTCCTCACCAACTTGGGATACAATTCCATTCGATATGGGAATGAATCGGGCAATACACGCTTTCGCTTAAGTTCCACGGGTACCAAGGTGATTGTGGAGGTGGCCGACAACGGCATTGGTATTCCGCAAGAGCATTTGGGTCGCGTATTTGAGCGATTTTTCAGGGTGGATAAGCACCGCAATCGCGCTACCGGGGGCAGTGGTTTGGGCTTGAGTATTTGTAAGCACGTTGTGGAGGCCCATGGGGAGACCATTAGTGTGATTAGTACCGAGGGCGCAGGTTCAGTATTTAGTTTTTCGGTAAAGTCAGCCGTTGAGGCCTGATTTTAACCCAAGGCTACCCAAACAACGGCATAGCCATCCCAACGGAGGAATTGTAGCGTGCACGTTTGTTCAAAATCAGTCAATGTAATGTTTGCTTCCATCTTGCCTTCCGCAATATTGGTGTCTGTTGGCCATAACGTTAAATGCAAATGCTCCCTGAAATCCGTGCCTTTCTGTCCGATCGCCTTATACAACGCCTCTTTCGCGCACCAAATTAATAACAGGGTTTCGAGGTTGGGGTCGGGTCCGAGCGCGGCCAATTCCTTTGCATTGCAAAATCGCGGGTAAATTCTCGCCAATTG
>DBCP01000066.1:34160-35544 GCA_002293105.1 Bacteroidetes bacterium UBA955
TCACCGGCGTGACTGTGGTTGATATGCGCGGTGTTGGGGCTGAGGGTTGGTTTGCCGTGCTCCGTAAAAATCAGTTGGTGTTTGGGGAAGGCCGTGCCGATGGTGTTTCTGGCGGCCAATTTATGCACAGAGCCGGTTTCTGCGGTGTTGGGATCTGCTGCATCGCCCCATATTTGGTTGTACATTTGTGATAAATCCTCGCGGGTTTCGGTGATGTGCCAGCGCAACAACTGGGCACCTGATTCGCAAGACCAACTCAAATCCAAAGGCATGGGTACAAAGATAGCGGTAAATGAATATACGAAATTGGAAGGACATAAGCAAGGGGTTTATGCTTTGTCGTGGCTAGAATCGGAGCGTTGTTTGTTGAGTGCCGGTGGCGATGGGGCGGTGGTGAAATGGGATTTGGCGGGTATCCAACCACAGGTGCCGGTGACGGGGAAGTTGCACGCTCAATTGCCAGAGCCAGTTTTTTGCATGATGCAGGGCGGCGATGGCGTGATTTGGGCGGGAACGCAAGGCGGTTTGGTTTTTAAGTTGGAGGTGGGTGCATCGCCCAGAATGATGAAATTGGGCACGAGTTCAGTGTTTTTTATATCGCGATGGATGGATGGAAGGATTGCGGTGGGTTTGGGTAGCGGCGAACTGGTTTTTTTGGACGATGCTTTTGAAGTGGTTTCTCGGCTCAAATTGGGTGAGCGCAGCCTTCGGTGTTGCATTGGGAGTGAGGGTTTGATCGGTGGCAGCGACGGTGTGGTTTGGCGATTGGATGCCTTGGGCGAGGTGCTATCGGTGCGAACGGCCAATCAGCCATCGGTGTTTTGCTTGGCGAAGATGGACGATGATTCATTTGTGAGCGGTGGCAGGGATGCTCAACTTTGGTGGCACAGGGATGGGGCGGAGGAGACGGTCAAAGCGCATTTGTATACCATACATGCGTTGATGTTGGAGCCCAGTGAGGGACGATGGTTGGCCAGTGGTGGGATGGACAAATCGATAAAAATCTGGGATGCTCAAAATACCACATTGTTGAAGGTGGTTGACCGATCGAAATTCCCGAATTTTGGTCATACCCACTCCGTGAATGCTTTGGCGTGGTTGGGTGAGGTTGATGGCCTCGATGTTTCGCGGGTGGGCCGGCGCTTGCTGGCAAGCGCCGGCGACGACAAAATTATCCGCGTTTGGGCGGTTTCTGTTTGACTAGACCTAAAATTAGGCCTTGATAAAATTTATGGTTTTTAAGTATAACTTTGTTAAGTTGCATTTATGTGCGGATTATGCTGACCACCTAGAGACATGAAAAATTGGTTTCAATTTATTGTGATGACAATTTTACTTCTCCCCTCGGGAGCATGTCAACTAATGGCTCAAGGAAGCAATACCA
>DBCP01000081.1:0-1203 GCA_002293105.1 Bacteroidetes bacterium UBA955
CCGCCAAAGTCGGAAAAAGCCACATAAACACGCAACCAATCGCCAAAATCGCGTCATACTACCAAATGGCTTATTTTTGTTTGGTGAAACATCGCACGCAACACTGGCTCTTGGCAATTCTCCTGCTGCTGTCATCAGCCGCACAAGCCCAGCGGTTTCAAATAGAACACGAAGACCACTCCGATTCCGTGGTTTGGTTCGTGCGCAATACCGGCCCCCACTGGGTAAAGCCCACCTCCATGACCATCAACTGGTTTCACACCAAGCCCGATCTCTACATCTGGGACGCCAACCCCGGCCCCGCATCGTACAGAAACCGCATCACCGAAACCAACAAAAACGGCAACCTTACCTTCAAATACAAATCCACCCAAGGCGTAGGCATCTCCGATACCATCTACCCCGGACAGCGCATCCCCGTCTTCTATTCGGTGAACTACAACGTCGCCAAAACCGACACCATCATGCCCGCCAACGGCATCCTTTTCTATCACGATTCCTTTGAACGCGATGGCGAAGAAGTGGTCATCCCCAAAGGTGCCTCCTGCGATTATGAACGCATCTACCTAAAAAGCTACGCAAAAACCAGCGGCATTCACTACCGCTCACCCGTTTGGTTTAGCCTAGCTCAAGACGTTTGTCAGAAATTTGGCAATACCGCCAACCTTTACCTCATGGTCATCTTCGACCAAAAAACCTTCAAACCCACCTCCGCCGGCGTGATGCCAAAATGTGCCTCTGGGCGATATGGCACGGCCTTCGGATACCCCAAAGATTCCCAAATCTATTATAGCTTTACCCTGAGCGATGGCCCCCACATCGATTCCGTCATCAATGGCATCACCGATGGCGATTATGTGGCCCTGGTGAGCTACCCATCCTTCAACCAGTACACCCTCTCCCTCATGAAATCCCGGTTTGCCCCCATCGGACTCAATACAGACTCTTTGATAGTGGGTCCTTTCGGCAATTCAGATGTGCAAATGGTTTTCTGGGGCAGAAAAGGATTGGCCACCGAAAAAGGGCGAATAAACTCGGTGGGGCGGTTCCAAAAAGGCGGCGCGTCCATCGTGAGCCTCACTGCCGACCACGTCATGATCACCAATCAAGCCGCCGATGACCTTGGGGCCTGGCCTCCGTGTTTCGAAAAGCTCGCCGTGGTGCACCAGCCCTACATCCCCGCACCCATAAAAATTGGTACCC
>DBCP01000081.1:1300-3987 GCA_002293105.1 Bacteroidetes bacterium UBA955
CCGATGCGATGGGCAGGCCCGTGACCGCCAATACAAGCGAATCCAACGCCACTACCCAACAAACTGTGGATGTTGCCAACTGGTCGGCCGGCGTGTATTTTGGATGGAGTGAAGGCACAGCCGGAAGCACATCGCCCCGATACCGCACACAATTCGTGAAGATTCCTTAAAATTTGGTGCGCTGCATCTCACGCTGAATGTCCTTCTCTTTCAGATCATCGCGCTTATCGAACGTTTTCTTACCCTGCCCCAATCCGATTTCCAATTTCAGCACCCCGCGCTCGTTTTCATACAATCGGATGGGAAAAATGGCATACCCCTTGGTTTTGATTTTGCCTTCGATCTTGTTGATTTCCTGCTTGTTGAGAAGAAGTTTTCGCTGACGCATGGGCTCGTGCACGTTGTAACTCACTTGCTTGAATTCAGAAATGTGCAAATGCAACACAAACACTTCGCCATCGTCGATCACGCAATAGGCATCGCCCATATTCACGTTGCCGTTTCGGATGGATTTCACTTCGCCACCCAAGAGCGATAGGCCCGCTTCGTAACGCTGTTCAATATGGAAGTTAAAACCGGCTTTGCGGTTGAGGATTTCCACGCGTTTTTTGTTGTCTTTCGCTGCCATGCTCAGAAATGCAAAGGTAGCGATTTTTAGGGGCTCAGGCCCGAATTTGATCGATGAGTCGGTCGAGTTTCTCGCGCTTGAGGATTTTTTGTCCCTGCGTACCCTCCGCCACCAATCGGTCAGCGATTGTCACCACAAACGAGCAGTTCACGGTATTGCCATGAAGTTCGGTGAGCGTAGCCGTGATTTCTACCTCATCGCCCAGCAGCGCGGGTGATTTGTGGGTGATGTTCAAAAATGTTCCTATACCCTCTTCGTCGGCTTCTTTCATGTCGAGCACAAACTGCCTACAAGCCCATTCCACATCCCTTCCCAGCGAAAAAGTGGCATAAAACGGATGCACATTGCCGGTTTCAAAGGTGGCCAAATCGGCTTCAGTAACGGTTTTGGTGATTTTCCGGATATCGCCCACGGCGCAAACGGCCTTCATGGTTAGGCGCTGATTTCCGACGTTAATTCTGCCACTGAAATTTCCATGTGGGAGGCGTCGTAAGTGGCATCGCCCTGCTTGAGAATGATGACTTGGGGCGATTCATGGTGCACGTGATAGCGCTCAGCGATGGCGGCCGATACATCGCGGTGTGCTATAAGATCGAGGTAATAAAAATCGGCCTGTTGATAAAATGCATCCTCCAAACGCAGCAAGCGGTTCATGGCCATGGTGCTGATGGAGCAGCGGGTGCTGTGCTTAAACAACACTTGCGGCTTGCTGAACGACTGCTCGGTGATGGCATCGAGGAGTGCTACTTGTTCAAGGTGTTTCCATTTCGGACTCATGGCGATGGGTGGGCTGCGTGTGGATGCTGAATGAATTAACGACGCGCGGTGGTCTTTTGACCCACTTCAGGACAACGATCCTGCTTGCGAACGCCACAACTGGTAAAAACGGCTGCCAACAATACGGCAATTGCGATTAGATTTGCTACTTTCTTCATGATAGATTCTGAATACAAAATAAACCCATTTTCTCCCAACTTTTTGCAGTGGGTGGACGAAGTGTATAAGAATCACGACAATTTAACCTTCATTACTGCTACAAAACGTGCAGAATGGGGCGATTGGGCCATTTTCCTGTCGCAGTTGCACACATTAACGGGCAAGATCGCGAAGAAGTTGCCAGAGCATGCGATGGTAGGTTGTTTGGCTGATATGCGATCATTGGAGCAGAGCACTTCGGAGGCTGTGGCGAGATGGAAGGCCGAGGCGTTTCCTGCATCGCGTTTGCTATCGCTCACTGGTGGCTTGGGGGTGGATGATTGGGCGTATGCGGTATCGGGAGCGGAAGTGGTGAGTTTGGATCCGAACGAAACGTTGAATACTTGGGTGCGATACAATGCGCAGCGGTTGGGGATTGCCGTAGATCGCTTGACGCAAACGGCGGAAGGGTATTTGGCAGAACTGGCAAAGAACAATGCAGATTTGGTCGATGCGGGTTTGGGGCTTTACGATTTGGTGTATGTGGATCCAGACCGCAGGCCTCAGGGGCAGCGAACGGCGATGGATGCCACGGAGTACTTACCGAATGTATTTTCCTTGATTGGGCGGTATCCGGGACTGGGCAAATCTTGGTTGGTGAAGGTAAGTCCGATGGTAGACCCCACTTGGCTGCAACGACAGTTTGGGTGCAGGGCCGACATCTATGCAGTGGGATTAAACGGAGAAACGAAGGAATTGTTGGCGCATGTTCATCCGGGTTTGCCTGCGATCGAAGGTGGATGGGATGCGTTTTGTCTGGTAAATCGGGTGAATAATGATGGGGAGATGGTATTAACGTGGCACCGTTTCGGCGCTTGGGCGGATGGGAAAAGATTGACTGAATCTAAGGAATTGAGACCGCTTGGGAATGCAAATTTGAATAGTAAGTCTTCGATATTGGAGGCTGCTTTCATTTTTGAACCAGCGGCACCGTTGTTTGCGGCCCACCTCCACACACAAATCCCTCAGCGCATGAATCTCCTTGCCGCCACGCCCAACCACAACTTCTTCGTGGCGCAAGCGCCTGAGGCTGCGGCCTTCGGCCGCAGCCTCAGGGTTGAACGCACTTTTGCGGGCAGCCTGC
>DBCP01000159.1:0-904 GCA_002293105.1 Bacteroidetes bacterium UBA955
AGCCACCAATGTACGCGATTTTGCCTGGGGCTCATCGCGCAAGTTTGTTTGGGATGCCATGCCGGAATTTGTTCAAGGCAAACGCATTCAATGCATGAGCTATTACGGAAAAGAAGCCTACGGACTCTATCGAAAATACTCTACCAAAGTGGTGGCCCATACCATCAAAACCTACAGCAAATACACCACGCCTTACCAATACCCTGTGGCCATCAGCGTAGAAGCTTCCAGCGGAATGGAATACCCCATGATCTGCTTCAACTACGGCAGAACCGACGATGATGGTACCTACAGCTCACGCACCAAATATGGCATGATTGGGGTGATTATTCATGAAGTGGGTCACAATTTCTTCCCAATGATCATCAATTCCGATGAGCGCAACTGGTCTTGGATGGATGAAGGATTGAACACCTTTGTACAATTTTTAACAGAGCAAGAATTCGATAACAACTACCCATCGCAGCGTGGACCGGCCCACAAAATCGTGGACTACATGAAGATGCCCAAAGAGCAACTCGAACCCATCATGACCAACTCGGAGAACATCATCAACTTCGGACCCAATGCTTACGCCAAACCCGCTACGGGATTGAATATTTTGCGCGAAACCATCATGGGGCGCGAACTGTTCGATTACGCTTTCAAAGAGTACTGCAACCGTTGGGCTTATAAGCATCCGGCTCCCGCTGATTTCTTCCGCACCATGGAAGACGCTTCTGGGGTGGATTTGGATTGGTTCTGGCGTGCTTGGTTTTTCGATATCCAGCCCGTAGATATTTCCATGGATTCGGTACTGGCTTACCGTCCGTTTACACCTGAATCGATGCCGGTGAAATTGGATTCTACCATGCGTATCGGTCGTGGTCGTGGTTTGGCAATGAATCGAAACCGAGGCGGTGCG
>DBCP01000159.1:971-4664 GCA_002293105.1 Bacteroidetes bacterium UBA955
GGCATTGATTTCGCCGTGGATCGCGATACATCACTGCGCGATTTCTACTTTTACTACAATCCCGCCAAAGACACCGTGGGTAATGCTGCAAAAGCGGCTATGGCGGCACAAGGACAGCCGAAGCCGGACAACTCTGTGCGTGACTTGTATAAAGATTATACGTTGCTGACACCGGCGGAAATGAAGCCCTACGAAAATGCCTACTTGTATGAAATTACCTTCAGCAACAAAGGCGGCTTTGTGATGCCCATCATTTTGCAATGGAATTACACAGATGGCACCTCAGAAGTGGAGTATATCCACGCTTACATTTGGCGCAAGAATGAGCAGAAAGTAACCAAGAACTTCCTCAAGCGCAAAGAAGTGGCGAGTATTTTGTTGGATCCGTTCAAGGAAACTTCGGACATTGACGAGAGCAATCACACATGGCCCCGCTCCGCGGAGCCTTCGCGATTTGAAATATTCAAAAACAAACCCGTACCCGCGAACGAACAAGTGGAAATGACGCCCATGAAGCGCGCCCTTCGCAACAAATAATTATTGATCGCCAGGGGCCGATTGGCTTCGGGTGAAAATTGTTTGCTCAAAATCCCAACACGGTTAGAGCCTGCCTGCGATGATTTCATCCACCACAGTTGGATCCAAAAGGGTAGTGGTATCGCCCATTGAAGCCAATTCTCCCTCCGCGATTTTGCGCAGAATCCTACGCATGATTTTACCAGAACGGGTTTTAGGTAGCCCTGAAACCACCTGTATTTTATCGGCCTTGGCAATCGGCCCGATGGTTTTGCTCACCATCTCATTGATTCCCTTCGTCAATGCCTCGAAATCGCTCACATCCCCTTGGTAAATCACATACGCGTAAATTCCCTGTCCTTTGATGTCGTGCGGATATCCAACAATCGCACTTTCCACCACGCCCGGGAATAAATTGATGGCATTCTCCACCTCTGCCGTTCCGATGCGGTGCCCACTGACGTTCAACACATCGTCGACCCTACCTGTGATTCGATAAAAACCATTTTCATCACGCAGCGCACCATCGCCGGTAAAATACAAACCAGGATACGTGCTAAAATAGGTCTGCTTGCAACGTTCGTGATCGCCCCAAGTCGTCCGCAAAATGCCCGGCCAAGGTCTGCGAATACACAAATTTCCCGACACGTTGTTCCCTAAAATCTCAATGCCATATTCGTCGACCAGCAGCGGTTCCACACCCGGCAATGGCAATGTTGCATAAGTGGGTTTGCTCGGGGTAACACCTGCCAAATTGGTAATCAGTATACCCCCTGTTTCGGTTTGCCACCAGGTGTCTACGATTTCGCACCTGCTTTTTCCAACTTTTTCATGGTACCAATGCCAAGCTTCCGCATTGATGGGCTCACCCACGGTTCCTAAAACTTTGAGCGATGGCATGGCATGACGGTGAACCCAATCATCGCCGGCACCCATCAAACTGCGAATGGCCGTAGGAGCTGTATAAAGGATGTCGACCTCGTGCTTCTCCACCACTTCCCAGAATCGATTGGGACTTGGGTAGGTGGGAATCCCCTCGAACATCAAAGTGGTAGCACCTGCACACAAGGGTCCGTATAAAATGTAACTGTGTCCAGTAATCCAACCGATATCGGCCGTGCAGAAATGGATCCATCCGGGTTGGTATTGGAACGTCTGCGTAAATGTATAGTTGGTCCAAACCATATAACCCGCGCAAGTATGCACCACGCCTTTGGGTTTGCCGGTGCTGCCGCTGGTGTATAGAATAAACAAGGGGTCTTCGGCTTCCATGGTCTCGGCCGGGGTTGATAGCGCTTGGGCGATATTCACTGCGTCAATCGAGTCAGACCACAAGATGTCTCGGCCGGGTTGTATACTGATTGCGGTGTTTGTACGCTGGTATACCCATACTTTTTTCACGGAGGTACATTGGGTTAAGGCTTCGTCGATCACCGATTTCAGGGCGATGTCTTTCGCGCCTCGATAGGCTCCATCGCAGGTGATGATGGCCACTGCTTGGGCGTCGTTTACACGATCCGACACACTTTGAGCGCTAAATCCACCAAAAATGACCGAGTGGATCGCACCGATACGTGCGCAAGCCAACACCGCAATGGCAAGTTCTGGTACCATGCCCATATACAAACAAACGCGATCGCCTTTGGCAATGCCTTCATTGCGAAGGGCTTGGGCGAAAATGCAAACAGCTTCGTGTAATTCCCGATAAGAGTATGATTTACTGGGCTCAGTGGGGTCGTTCGATTCCCAAATCAAAGCGAGGTCTTCGGCCTTGTCAACCAAATGCCTGTCCAAGCAATTTTCGGTAATATTTAATTGTGCCCCATCAAACCAGCGCACACGGGGCTCCTCGAAATTCCAGTCTAATACCCGATCCCATTTGCGCTGCCATGTGAATTGCTCGGCGATATCACCCCAGAATGCTTCAGGGTTTTCGATGCTTTGTTGATAAGCAAGGTTGCGGGCTTCGAGGCTTTGAATGGACTGAGGTTTGCGCATGTTTCAAATTTGCAGATTAGTTTGATAAGTTGCATTGTTTCAAGGCTCAAACAAGGATTTTTTGTCATTTTTGTTTAATTTTTTTCTTTTGCAAACGGGTTTACAGAAAATCATTTGTTACAACAATTAAATATTTGTGTAAGTTTGTGATTATGACAGATAAAACCAAAAACCTTCTCCAATGGATTGCTGCCGGATTAGTGGGCGCCATTTTCGTGATGAGTGGCATCATGAAATTTAACTTGCCCCCAGATATGGTAGAGAAAATGGCCTCTCAAGGGATCACCCCAACAATTGCGAAAACGTTGGCCGTGATTGAAATCCTCAGCGCCATTTTATTCTTGATTCCCCGAACCGCCGTGTTGGGTACATTGTTGCTTGCTGCCTACATGGGTGGTGCCATTGCCGTTCATTTGACCACCGGACAGGATATCACCGCTCCATGTGTGATTCAAGCCATTATTTGGATTGTGGCTGTTTGGAGAAACCCAGAATTGAAAACCCGCTTGTTGGGTTAATTGACTTATCGGATAGAATAATCCAACTGAAGTCCGTAAATGTAAAACAACCGATTGTAGGAGGCTTTGCCATAATCCGGACGGTAAATGAAATAGGGATTCAATTTGAGTCCCTTTTTTATTTGCCATTTTACACCAAACTCGTCGCGCCAATTATCGACCACAAAATCTGCCCCAAACTTCATGATGGGCTCAACGGATGCATATACATCCAACCGTTTGTTGATCTTGTATTTGGCCTGCACCCTCACCCGCCAGTAGCCTTCGCTTTGATCCGGTCGCGCAGCATCATCGAAATCTTGAATTTGGTTCAGTATCAAAGCCCTGCCACCCAATTCCCAATTCTTCCATTTGTAATCGCACAGCAATCCCCCTGAAAAACGGTTGTAATTGCCTTGTTGCACCATCGCCAAGCGATACTCGCCCGTTAAGTCAAAATGTTTGCTCAACTTTCGCTGTACGCCCGCACTCAAATAGGTGCCACTATAGTTTTGAATGTTGTTAAAATAGCGCGATTGGACATCCATCTCCAACTTCCATTTTTTGCCTATGTTGTGGTTCAAACCCAAGCTCATCCAACCCTGCACATCCACTGGGTCAGCTTTCGTAGCTTGAGCGTGAATCTCGCCCATGCCAGCGTTCAGGAGCAACGCCATCGCCC
>DBCP01000159.1:4673-6948 GCA_002293105.1 Bacteroidetes bacterium UBA955
CATCGCCCAGAAACGAACAAACATCGCCCCGCGAATCCCACCCAAGTTAGTCCACATAGAACACAGTGACTTTGCAAGCGTCTTTCAAATAGTCGAGTTCAGAAACCTCGCAACGAACCACGTTCAAACCCGTACGCGCCCGCAAATCATCGATCAACGCCGCTCGCTGCCCAACATGTGCCAAAGCGATATTGTCGTACAGTATCTCCATGCTCCGTTCCTTGGCGAAAATCCAACCGCTTTCCAACACGAAAACCAGTGCCAATATCAATCCCGCCATTGTGGCCTGTAATTGGAGGTTCTGTGTGGTGGCGCCAAGCAGCCCCAAGGCGATCGACAAGAACAAAAAGGTCATGTCTTTGGCCGATAATCCCTCGGTGCGATAGCGCAAAATGCTAAAGACCGCGAACATTCCAAAAGCCGCGCCAGTGCTCAGATTTACTTGGTTTAAAACAATCGCCACGAAGAAAATGATGGTGTTGAATCCGAAAAAGGTCAAAAACAAATCGGTGCGCTTGTAACTGCGATAGTATAGGCCGCGAATCAAGATGAAGACCGCCGAAAAATTGATCAAATAGGGTATAAGTATGTCAAGCATGTTCAATGGATAAAATGTGTTTATAGGTTTGTTTGAATTGGTTTTGTTTGATGCCCGGATAAACCGCCAGTGTGCCCAGGCAATATTTGCTCAAGGATCCCTCGCGAATGCCGAGTTTCTTGGCGATGCCTTGAAAGGTGTTGAAATGCAAATTGGTGCTTTTGACCTCGGCGATGATCAAGTTGTCGAAGGGTATGCTTAAGCCGCTGCCAGCCTCATTCGATGGAGATCCCCAGGTGATGCCAAAATCCAGCGTCACCTTTTCGTTCTTCTGCTTGTGTAGCAACGTGATGCGCGTATATTGGACCAAGAGCGATGGTTGCAGTTGGTTGGTTACCGATGGCCCAATGTGTTCGTGCAGCAGCAATTCAGCGGTGGATAGCGTTCGACCGGCCACCCTCAGTTTCTGCGTATTTCCTTTGTGGGTTTTGTGTTTCACCTCGATGAATTCCTCCCCCGTACCGCCGTAAAGTCTCCTTCGCACCTTGTATCGATTGCCCAATCCCCTGTGATGCTGAAAGTAAAACAACCGCTCCGGCGTATCGAAATATTCCGTTTCGTACGCAAACATCCGCTGTCCTTGCATTTCCAAAATGCGGTATTCATTGGCGCAATCATTCAGTATGTCTGAGAACAACTTGCGGTGAAAGACAAACTTTCTATCGGTGCGATCCATCAATTCAGCCCGATCCATCAGCGATTCAATGCTCATGGATTCAAATTGTGACAGGGATTGGGATAGAATCATCAAGGCAAAAACTGGTTGATCAAGGCGATGCGATTGTTTACGTGGGTCTTCAGCGCACTGCGCTCTGCAGTAAATGCCGATGCGCTGCTCAAATGCGTATAGCTGGGCTGTTCTCCATTGATGCCCACGACAAAAGGCGTAATCAAATCATAGTATTTGTCGATCATTGCATGCATCTCGGTCTCGTTGAAAATGCCGTTTTTAAACGCCTTCATGTGGGCTTTGTACTGGGCGAAATAAACCGCATCGTTGGCGATGTAATTGATCAACGGCCACGCGGTGCTTACCTCGTTCATGGTTAATGAAATGGCATTGCCTGGGCCCGACGGTCCGCCAGTGATACCCGTAATGCCCGGACTTTTGCTGAACGATTCGTTGTTGTCCCAAGGAATCCACATCAATCCTTTGCTGCTGTGGTTGTACAAATAGTAATTGTGTGCCATCACGCCGTAGGTGTCCCAATTGACGATGCTGTTGTTGATGGCCAGGTATTTGGTGAAATGGTCTACGTTGAAAACCGCCTCCAAGCCTGTGCGCCATGCCGCCGCATTGGTGGTTCTAGAGCCATTTTGAAGCGCTTTGACCAGTCCGGATACATCGCCAAAATCTCCGGCAAGCTCGTTGTTTTTCTTCTCGAATTCTGTTTGCACAAAAGTGGCCAATTTGGATTCGGGTTTATACAAATTGCCGGCGTCTTCGCCCAATTGTTGGATAATCATTTTATCGTCTGGCAGTTCCAAACCACAATATATACCACAGTATTTCATGCCTGCACCAAAATCGATGTATACCTTATAAAAGGCCGATTGTGCCGATGGAATGCCTGCCATGCGGAAGATGTCGGACCCCAATTTTTCGCGAATCAAGGAATTGTCTTTCACCCCAGGAGAAAAGGAAAGATCCTTGAATCCGTAAAACTTTTGGTTTTT
>DBCP01000159.1:7046-9880 GCA_002293105.1 Bacteroidetes bacterium UBA955
GCCGAGGTGAGGGTAGAGTTGCCTTTGAGGCGGAAACCTACATGTTGCCATGTTTTGCCCTTGAATTTAATGGTGGATTGAACGTAATCGGGTTCGGTGGTGGGGAATGCACCTGGAGGTCCTCCCATGCCTCCGGCGCCAAAGTCATAGCCAAACAGCGACTTCATGTTGGCGCGAATGGCCGACCAATTGTCTGCTCCGATGGTGATTTCAAGCTCATTGACTTGGTCTTGCGGAAAAACGGTGCTGTAGTTGGGTGATGCGTTTCCGTGCGATGCTTCCGTCCAATCGGGGTTGTTGTTTCCTGCAATCACATCTGCGGGATCGGGTCTACAAGCCGAAAAGGCTGCGAGGATAAAAATCCCAATTAACTTTAACTTCATGATAGGATTAGACGCGAGAAATGTTGAATTGTTTCGCACTGCAACAAAATAAATAGAATTTGGCGGTATCCTAACCATCGCGGTGAAAATTCAGGGGCTTCATCCCCCAGAAATCGCCCAGAAATCGTTGGTTGGGGTTTGCCCTCAATAAGAACTACCTTTGTAGTATTGGAACATTTTATTAAACTCGGCATTGCGCCTGAAATCATCGAAGCGCTTTCAGCCCAAGGCTATACACAGCCAACCCCCATACAAGAACAGGCCATCCCGGCAGCTTTGGCACAGAACGACATCCTCGGAACTGCGCAAACCGGTACCGGTAAAACGGCGGCGTTCTCGATTCCCATTATTCAACAATTGATGGGCGATGCCGGACGCACCAAAGGCATCAAGGCTTTGATCCTCACGCCGACAAGAGAGTTGGCATTGCAGATCGACGAGAGTATTGCATCGTATGCTGCGAATGTGCGGTTGAAACATGCGGTGATTTTTGGCGGTGTGGGACAAAATCCCCAAGTGGATGCCATCAAGCGTGGAGTGGATATCATGACAGCGACACCCGGTAGACTGCTCGATTTAATGCAGCAGGGTTTCATCGATCTAAGAAATATACAATTTTTCGTGTTGGACGAGGCTGATCGCATGCTCGATATGGGTTTCATTCACGATGTGAAAAAGGTGATTGCGAAATTGCCAACGAAGCGACAAACCCTGTTTTTCTCAGCCACGATGCCTGCCGAGGTGGTGAAATTGAGTCAGAATATTTTGGTAGATCCTGTGCGTGTATCGGTGGCTCCGGTGTCAACCACGGCCGAGAAAGTATCTCAAAGTGTGTATTATGTTGACCAAAAAAACAAGCGCTTTTTGTTGCGACATTTATTGGATACCTCCGTTGAAGAGATTCCATCGGTGTTGGTGTTTACCCGCACCAAGCATGGCGCTGATAAAGTGGTAAAAGACCTTGTTAAGTTGAATATGACGGCACAAGCCATTCACGGGAACAAGAGTCAGAATGCCCGTCAATTGGCATTGTCGAACTTTAAAAGTAGGATCACACGCGTGTTGGTAGCCACGGATATTGCCGCTCGGGGCATTGATATCGATGAGTTAACGCACGTCATCAATTACGAAATTCCGAACATTCCCGAAACCTACGTACATCGCATTGGTAGAACGGGTAGGGCGGGTAACAGTGGTGTTGCATGGTCTTTTGTGG
The DNA here is from genome assembly GCA_002293105.1 of Bacteroidetes bacterium UBA955. GTDB lineage: Bacteria > Bacteroidota > Bacteroidia > NS11-12g > UBA955 > UBA955. The sequence goes on from DBCP01000159.1 coordinate 8,646, forward strand.
ACCGGGAAGAGGTGCCGTTTTTGCGCGACATCCAGAAGTTGATAAAGCAAGATATTCCGGTTGTAGCAGAACATCCGTTTTTGCCAGGTACACATGTGGCAGAGGCCAACGATGCAAAACCTTTCTACAACGATGGCAACAATGGGAACCAGCGGGTGGCAAGGAAAAAAGAGAACCTTCGCAAGGAAGGGAAATCTGCCGCACCTGCTCGGAGAGATTCGAACTTCTCAGCACCGGCGCGGAACGATCGCCGAGATCAACCAGCCAACGACGCCCCCAAGCCAAAGCCCAAGACCGAAGGTCCTCCGAAGCCCTTTACGCGCTTCAAACCCCGCGATTAACCTATTTTTTGGATTCAAACAAATCCATCGGCATCATTTCAAAGGCCGCTTTGATCGTCAATTGATTGAAGGGGTATCGCTGCGCCTTTTCGATGCGATAATTGCCTTCGCTCACATCGGCCACTTCCAAATGAACCTGCCCTTGATCGTTGTAAACCACTGCGATGAGTCTTGCTTTGGCGCCAACGGGAAACTGTTTCATGGTATAGCTGTAACCTGTGTTTTCCATGCGGGTGCTGCTCGGCCCAAGCAAGGCGTTGTAATCCTTGAAATTTAGATAAACCAGCGCTTTGGCGCGATCCACTGAATAAGTAATGCTGTCATCGGACTTCGAAAACTTCGCAAATCGGTCGCAGTTAACCATCTGGGTGGAGTAGGATTCCAGTACCCATTTGCCATCTTGTGCGGTGGCCATTTTGGCGAGGCCAGCAACGGCGGGAGGCAAGGGCAACTGTTTGATGGTTGCAAAATTCTCATTGAGCGTGGAGAATCGAATGGTTAGGGTTTCTGGCATCGGGAAGGTGTCGAGAAAACGCACGGGCGGGGCCGACATCAGAAGTTTGCGGAATTCAGCGAAGTAGGGGCTGATGAGGCTTTTTTGCGCTTGTCCAGTATCCAGCAGTTGCACATCCGTGATTTTGCCTTGGGCATTGATCTTCAATTGGGCGGGGAAAATTACCCCGTCGCGTTTGATCTGTTTTTTAAGTTCTTTGTTGATTTTGGCTTGCTGGAAAAACCAGTTACTCAAAGCGATGTTTCTATCGTCATCTCGCATCGCCAAGGGTTGTGCCACGCCATTCGATGAGCGGGTGATGGGCAGCAACGACAAAGTATATTTGGCATTTTTGCTGTTGGGGTCGTTGTTATCATTTGGGCCATTTTGTGCGGAACTGG
>DBCP01000150.1:0-2730 GCA_002293105.1 Bacteroidetes bacterium UBA955
AACACATGACCAATCTGTGATACATATGTGGCTTGGAGTTGAATCCTGCTGCCCGAATTCATCAAAACTGTATTGTCTTTTAACAAGACATTAATTTATCAATATAAAATAGGCAATTATTTACCTCCGTTGTGACCTTGAGGTAATCAATAAATAACCTTGGGGATACTTAATGTAAAAGTAGTTGGGGTTTGTTTGCCCCGAATAAATCTATGAAAAAAATATTGTTTATCGTCTGTGCTGCAGCAACTCAGTTTTTGTCTGCCCAGACACTGGAGAAAGTGAACTTCGTGGGTGCGTTGCATCGCGATGCTTCAAAGGATTGGACCAAAGGTTGGACTGAATGGAATCCCAAGAACGCCACCTACGGTGATGTAACAGATTCTACAACGTTGAATGATGCAAGTAGCGTAAAGAAAATTAGTTCAACTGTAACGTTGGACGCAAAAATCGTCTATTTGTTGAGAAGTATGTTGGTTGTAGAAAGTGGTGGTAAGTTGATTATCCCTGCCGGTACGGTGATTCGCGGACAGGCCGATTTGACCAAATCGCCTAAGAACTATGCTACCATCGTAGTTGAGCGTGGTGGTATGATTGATATTCAAGGAACCAACACCAAGCCTGTTGTTATGACATCTAGCAAGGCTGCCGGTTCAAGAGACCGAGGCGATTGGGGTGGTTTGGTGATTTGTGGTAAAGCGGTAAACAACCAAGGTACGGATGTTCAATTGGAAGGTTTTAACAACGTATCTGTAAACAACACCTTGGGTAAGTTTGGTGGATCTGACGACAAAGACAATTCTGGTAGCATTAAATACGTTCGTATTGAATTTGCTGGTTTGGCATTTGAACCCAATAAAGAAGTAAACTCATTGACCATGGGTTCTGTAGGATCAGGTACAACCATTGAAGGTGTGCAAACTTCTTTCGGTAACGATGATGCATTTGAATGGTTTGGTGGTACTGTGAATTGCAAGAAGATTGTTTCTTACAAAACGACCGATGATGATTTCGATACGGATTTCGGTTACCGTGGAACGGTTCAGTTTGGTATTGCTGTGCGTGACACCAACTACTATGATTTGTCTTGGAATGCGACTTCGGGCGCATCTACATCTGAAACTTTCGAAAGTGATAACGATGCTGCCGGTTCTGGTAAAACGCCATACACTGCTGCGATCTTCTCTAACATCACCTGTGTGGGGCCCGTTCAATTAGACAAAACGTATAATGATTTGACATCTACCCAAAAAGGTGCTTTCCGTCGCGGAGCTCGTATCCGTCGTAACAGCCGTTTGAGCATTGTTAACTCAATCTTCATGGGCTACAGAAACTTCATTATGTTCGATGGTGATAGTACAATCATTGCTGCCGGTGTAAAAGCCAATACAATTAGCGAAAAAGGAAACTTGTTCCGCAACAACTATATCGCCAACACGGGTGCTGCTGCCGCTGCAGGTACCACCAATACAGGTTTGGCTGAAGTAGATTCAAAAAACACCCCTTCAGGTTTGGATGCTTGGATTAAGTTGAGCGGAAACGCAAATATGGTTGATAAGGCCAAATACAGCAAAGGATTAATTCTAGTTGATCCACAAAACAGTACTTCTCCCGATTTCCGTCCCGTTTCCAGTAATAAAGATTTGATTGGTAGCAGCGATTACAGTGCTACATTGTTGGCCAATGCAGGAACCTTTGTCGTGTGTGAGGATTTCAAGACCAATCCATCAGCCATCACGGTAAAGTCTGGTAGTGATGCTACTTTCACTGTGTCTTATCCTGATTTGGATGCTACATATGCTTGGCAAATGAGCAAAGGTGCTTCTTTCTCCAATACCACAGATGGTGCCAATTTAATAGGTTCAACCAATGATACCTTGACTGTAAAATCGGTAACCATGAGCAACAATGGTGAATTGTATCGTTGTTTGGTGAACACCCGCTGGTGCAAGGACACAAGTGCTTCTGCGAAATTGACAACTTTGTTCAAGGCTTGTACTTTGATTACTACACAGCCCTTGAATGCTGCGGTAAACGTAGGTGGAGATGCCAAGTTTGGTGTTATAGTGAACGATACTGCGACCAAATTTGCTTGGGCTTCTGATTTGGATTTAGGTATGCAGAATTTGCCTGTAGGTGCCGCCAAATATGTGGGTGCCAATGGCAAAGAATTGACCGTTAAATCAGCTTCTTTGAGAAACCACAATCAGCCTTTCCGTGTGGTTGCCTTCACAAACGTTTGTATCGACACGTCGAATACAGTGAAAATGACCATCAAAGATTCTTGTATTGCTTTCAAGAGCGTAAAAGTTACCGATACATTGTTGGTGCGTTTCTCTGTGAAGGTTAGCAGTTTGGACAAAGGACAGTTGATCAAAGTGTATCCTAACCCTGCTCAAAACCAATTGACCATTGACAATGGTAACTACACGGACTTCGCAGGATACACTGTGAACGTATACAACAGCGTAGGTGCTGTGGTTTATACCCAAGCCATCAATCAAAAGGTTTACACCGTTGATTTGAAATCATGGTCTTCGGTGGGTGTTTATCGCATGGAATTGACCGATAAAACCGGCGCCAAGATAGCCGTGAAAACGATCGTCTTAAACTAAGACAGTTTAATTATTCGCATGGAGGGCGCCGCAAGGCGCCCTTTTTGTTTTTATGCATTGTGTTATTGAATGGATTGGTCGACAAGTCGACTAAGTGTCAATACGACACCAACAA
>DBCP01000150.1:2780-8101 GCA_002293105.1 Bacteroidetes bacterium UBA955
ACTTTAACTTTGTTTATTCAACTGTAAAACATGAAAAACATCGGAATCGACGCGATCGCTTACAGTGTGCCCGTGCACCAGTTGCCCATTTCGGCATTGGCAGAGGCCAGGGGTATCGCATATGGTAAGCTCAATGTGGGCTTGGGATTGGAAGCCATGGCGGTGTGCGCCCCCGAAGAGACGGTGGATCGATTAGCGGCGGATGCCGTAGTGAAGTTAATTCAACAAAACAACCTCGATCCAACCGCTGTAGGCAAGATTTATTTGGGTACAGAATCGGCAATAGACGGTGCTAAGCCCACCATCACTTATGCGTTGGACCACATAGAGAGGTCTTTGGGTGTTGAGGGCGACAATGTGTTTCAACATACCGATGTGGTGGACATGACGTTTGCATGTATCGCGGCATTTGATGCAATGTTGTTGTGTGCTGACTGGATTCGCAGTGCCCCGGGAACGGGTAGAATGGCGATTGTTGTTGGGGCGGATATCGCGAAATATGATTTGTGTTCGAGTGGTGAATATACCCAAGGAGCAGGTGCTGTGGCAGTGTTGTTGAGAGAGGATCCGCGCATCCTGGTGTTGGGAGAAACGGTGGGTATTGGGATGAAGAGCGAATTGGATTTTTATAAGCCGTTGCGGGTTTTTGATAAGCTTCAGGCGTTGAAAGACGCTGCATCGCTGTTGGGAGTTGCTGTGAGTGAGGATGAATTGCAAGCCAAAATTGCCGAGGCCGAGGCACATCGCGCATCAAACATCGCCCAGAATCCAACACAACTGAATGTGGATGCGGATCAAACACTGTGGTCGATACCCGGAAAATCGTTGAAAGTGAATCGCACCGAGCCAGTTTTTGATGGTTATTTTTCGAATGAATGCTACAGAGCGCGTTTAGAAGAGGCCATAGCGCATTACGCGCAGCAAGTGGATGGTTGGCGGGTGAGCGACTGGCAAACCTGGATTTTTCATCAACCCTATGCGTTTCAAGGTCGTAGGATGTCGGTCCGATTTTGGATGGATGCCGTTCTACGTCCGCTCATGGAATCAGGCCAAGAAATTGATTTTGCTTCGATGGGTCTTCAGGCCATAGAGGGCAAAGAGTGGTCAGTGATTTGGGGCGATGCCGATTTGGAGAAAATCGTTGCCAAATGTGTTGCTTACAGGGATTTTGTGGCTATGACGATTGCACCTGGCGAGCGCGCTTCTGCGTTGTTGGGCAACTTGTATACGGGGTCTGTATTGATGAGTTTGTGTTCGGTGTTGGCTGATGCCCATGAACGGGGTTTGAATTTGGCCGGACAGCGGGCGGGATTTTTTGCCTATGGATCGGGCAGTAAAGGCAAGGTGTTAGAGGGCAGGTTCGTCAGTGGCTGCGAAAAGAGTGTTGCCGCGGTAGCCCTTTTTGGGGACCTGGCATCGCGAAAGGTGATTGACTTCGAGACCTATGTGCGTTGGCACGCTTAGGGGTGTGTAATTTTTGAGATTGCCGCGATGGGTTTATCGGAATGACACGGTAGCCTCGCCCAGGGTTTCAACGGTGGCTGCGGCCGTTTGGTTGGCTTGGATAAATTCGGCGTTGGTGGCAGCACCGGCCATGATGTACATGCCTTTTTTGATGGGTTCTCCGTATTTGGCTGCCAAACGGGTGGCGGCTGCGAGACTCTTCCAAGGGTTGTTCATGATGTCATTGGAGGAACCTTCAGCAACGGTATTTTGGTCGATGTTTAACGCCATGTGTAAGTTATTGAGGTCCTTGGTCACGGGCATCCAATCACCCACCACAAATCCGATCGATGAACAGTTGTCGGCCACTACATCTTCGAGGGAGAATTTGAAATTTTGGTAGCGAGAATCAATGATTTCGATGGCGGTTGCCACAGCGTCTACGTATTCGATGACTTCAGTTTCGTTGAGTTCTCCGGGGATGTCTTGGGCGATGCGGAAACATATTTCTGGTTCCACTCGGGGGTGGATATACTGGCTTCGGGAAGTGGTGTTGTTGTTGGGGATGAGCATGGCTGAGGTAAGTCGGCCCCAGATAAGATCATGCACACCCATTTGTTGCATTTTCGCTTCGGAGGTGAAACCCATTTTTAATCCGATCAAGGTTTCGCCTTCTTTGAGTCGCAGGTTGATGAGTTCTTTTTGTACTTCATAGGCTTGATCCAAGGTGATGCTGTGTTCCAAACTAATTTGTGTGATGGGCTTGGCTTGGTGGGCTGCTTGATGAAGCGATTGGGCGATTGCTGCGATGTTAACCATGGTTGCAAAGTTAAGATGAAATTGTTGTGTTACCTTTGGGGCATGATTTCACAAGACGTGATTGAAGCAGCCGCGCAGCGGCTGCGGGAGGCGCAAGCGCAAGGAGAGCCCTGCGCACCCGTTCGGGAATTGATTGGGGAGGCAAACATTGAAGCCGCTTATGCTGTGCAAAAAGTGAACAACGATTTGCGCGTGGCGCAAGGGGCTGTGGTGGTTGGACAGAAGATCGGACTTACATCCCTTGCAGTGCAGAAGCAGTTGGGCGTAGATCAACCTGATTTCGGGTTGCTTTTTGCTGATACCGCCGTTGCCAATGGTGGCAGCTTGCCTGCGTCAGCGGTTCTACAACCCAAAGCCGAAGCCGAAATCGCCTTTGTGATGAAATCGGATCTCAATGTGAACATCACGGAAGAAGCCGTCATTGCGGCCATTGATTATGCTGTGGGCGCGATAGAAATTGTGGGTTCCCGAGTACTAAATTGGGATATCCGTATCACGGATACAATAGCAGATAATGCCAGTGGCAGTCATTTCGTGTTGGGCGATGTGAGAAAATTGGTTTCGGAAGTGGATTTTACCGCGGTGAAAATGCAATTACACAAAAACGGCGCGTTGGTCTCTGAAGGTGTGGGTGCCGCTTGCTTGGGGAGTCCCATCAAAGCCCTTACATGGTTGGCACAGACGTTTGCTGAATTGGGTACGCCACTGAAAGCAGGCGATATCGTGTTGAGTGGCGCTTTGGGTCCGATGTGCGCCGGCGAAGCCGGCGACACTTTTGTGGCCAAAATTGAATCCTTCGGTGAAATTTCCTTTTCGTTTTGTTAAATCGCTCAAAAATCTATGACTCAAGAAACTGCCAAAATCAAAGTGGCGATTATCGGATCGGGAAACATTGGTACCGACCTAATGATCAAAGTGATGCGTACCGCCAAGCACCTGGAAATGGGTGTTTTTGTGGGTATTGATCCCAACAGTGATGGACTGGCTCGCGCAGAACGCATGGGCATAGCAACCACCCATGAGGGCATCGACGGGTTGTTGAATCACCCTCTCTGGCCTGAAATTGGATATGTGTTTGATGCCACGTCAGCCAAAGCCCATGTATACAATTACGATAAAATTAAGGCCTTTGCCGGCAAGCGTGTGATTGACTTAACGCCAGCCGCTATCGGGCCGTTTTTGGTGCCTCCCGTGAATTTTGATACATTACAAGATGTGCCCAATGTGAATATGGTAACTTGTGGCGGACAGGCAACGATTCCTATGGTTGCGGCGGTGAATCGCGTGGCCAAAGTGCATTACGGAGAAATTGTGGCGAGCATCGCATCGAAAAGTGCCGGTCCGGGTACCCGCGCCAACATCGATGAGTTTACCGAAACCACAGCCCATGCCATCGAACAGGTTGGGGGCGCAACCAAAGGCAAGGCCATCATCATCCTCAATCCTGCCGAACCACCGTTGGTCATGCGCGATACAGTCTTTACCCTGAGCGATTTGGCCGATACCGAAGCCATCAAAGAAAGTATCCATCAAATGGTGGCTGAGGTGCAACAATATGTGCCAGGCTATCGCCTTCACCAAGAAGTTCAGTTCGAGGTTATTGCACCAGAAAATGCCGTATTTATTGAAGGTTTGGGCAAAGTGAGTGGCTTAAAAACCACGGTGATGCTACAAGTGCGTGGGGCGGGACATTATCTACCCGAATACGCTGGAAATTTAGACATTATGACCAGTGCTGCCCTGGCAACCGCCGAGCGCATGGCAAGTAAACAAGGAGGCAACGCATGAAAAAAGTATACATTCAAGACGTGACATTGCGCGATGGTCAGCATGCCATCAAGCACCAGTATAGCAAAGAAAAGATGACGGAAATCGCCCTGGCCTTGGATGCGGCCAAGGTAGATGCCATCGAAATTGCCCATGGAGACGGATTGGCCGGCGCGAGTTTTAACTACGGGTTTGGTGCACACACCGATTGGGAATGGCTAGAGGGCATCGCTGGGAAATTGCAGCATGCTAGGTTGACCACGTTGTTGCTGCCAGGCATTGGAACCATCGATGACCTCAAGCGGGCGCGGGCTTTGGGTGTGGAAAGTGTGAGGATTGCCACGCATTGTACCGAGGCAGATATCGCGGCACAGCATATTGAAGCGGCGAAAAAGTTGGGCATGGATGTGGGTGGATTTTTGATGATGGCACACATGAATGAGCCCAAAAAACTGGCCGAGCAAGCCCAATTGATGGAGAGTTACGGTGCGGATTGTGTGTATGTAACCGACAGTGCCGGTGCATTGTTGATGAATGACGTGGCCGATCGCATGAAAGCGTTTAAAGATGTGTTGAAGCCGGAAACGGAAATAGGGATTCACTGTCACCACAACCTCAGTTTGGGTGTGGCCAATACCATTGTGGCTTTGGAACATGGCGCGACCCGTTTGGATGCCTCTTTGGCGGGCATGGGTGCGGGCGCGGGAAATGCACCTTTGGAAGTGCTTATCGCTGTATTGAACAGGATGGGCGTTCCACACAATAGCGATTTGTATGCGCTGATGGATGCCGCCGATGATTTGATCCGTCCGTTGCAAGTGCGACCGGTGCGGGTAGACCGCGAAACCTTGAGTTTGGGCTATGCGGGTGTATACTCTAGTTTTTTGTTGCATGCTGAAAGGGCTTCAGAGCGATACGGAATCGATACTCGGAGTATTTTGGAGGAATTGGGTCGCAGAAAAATGGTGGGCGGACAGGAGGATATGATTGTGGACGTGGCCTTGGATATGAAGAAAACCGGGCAATAACGACGAACAGTTCCTTATACCCGATGGATTTCAGTCATAGGTCTTATACTGTGGAATAGTTTTTGATATCTCGGGGTCGAAAGAACATTAAATTTGCAAAAAAAAATATGAAGAAAATTCTTTTTATCGGCGCGGTTTTGGTTTCAGCGATGATTGGAACCACCGGCTGTGGCATTAAGTCTAAAGACGCCTATCAGAAATCAAAGTTGAGCGGTTTTGTAGCCGACCAAACCCAATTGATGATTGAGGAAAACAACGTGAAAA
>DBCP01000150.1:8184-10395 GCA_002293105.1 Bacteroidetes bacterium UBA955
GATTTAACCCAATCAAAAGCAGAAATCGATGCGTTGGAAGCCAAATTGGCTGCTGTTGAAGCTTTGGAAAAGGAGAGCAAAGCGGAATTTGAGCGCAGCAATGTAACCACCGTGTTCTTTGCGTTGAATTCATCGCAGTTGACCACCGATGGTATGCAGGAATTGTACCGTTGGAAAGTGGGTGCTGACCGCAGTGCTAGCGCTTACGATTACACCATTGTTGTGTATGCTTCTGCCGACAAAACCGGTTCTGATGTTACCAACGCCAAATTGCGTGAGCGCAGAGCCAGCACCGTGAGAAATTTCATGGTGAACTCTTTGAATGTGCCTGCCGCCAAAATTCAAATCGTAACTACCCAACCTGCTTACACTGGTACCAATAACTTGGACCGTAGAGTGGTTGTGGGTGTAGTTGTGAAGTAATCCCCAGATTGTATCTTCGTGAGTGATGCTTGGTCATACTCACAAGAAGAAATCTATATTGTCAAACGCCAGGGTCGTATCCACGACCCTGGCGTTTGCATTTTTGGCCTTCGGCCAATCAAATCTATACGCCCAAACTGAAGCCACCCCCGCCGATTATGTAAATCCCATGGTGGGCACGGGCGGACATGGTCACACGTTCCCGGGAGCCGTTTGGCCGTTTGGGATGGTGCAGTTGTCGCCGGATACCCGCATCGATGACAGTTGGGATGGTTGTGGAGGCTATTACTACGAAGACAGTTTTATTTATGGGTTTTCACATACCCACCTCAGTGGTACGGGTGTGAGCGATTATGGCGATGTGTTGATGATGCCCACGGGCGGTCCATCCTCGCGATTGCCCAGTTTCAATCCCTACGCCTATCGCTCCAGATACAGTCACAGTACCGAAGTGGCCGAAGCAGGTTACTATTCGGTGTATTTGCCGGTGTATGAAATCAAAGTAGAACTCACCGCCACAGAGCGTATGGGTGTGCATCGCTACACCTATTACGGTTCGATGAATCAAAATAAGTATACCGCCAGGGTGCTGATTGATTTGAATCATCGCGACAAGTTGATATCACATGGCATCGAGCAATTGGATGAGCGCAGGATCGGTGGATGGCGACAGAGCAAGGCGTGGGCCAATAATCAGTGGGTGTATTTTACCATGGAATTCGACCATGAAATCGCGCGAATTGTTACCAGTCAAGACGGCAAACAAGCCATCGTAGAATTTGATTTTCAGCGCAGCGATGGGGAGCGATCAAACCCAGTAAAACTGGAAACGTTGGTGGGGATTTCGTTCACCGATGCCAAAGGCGCACGCGGGAACCTGATCTACGAAAAGGACATGGCGGTGATTCGTGCTGAGGCGAAAGGGGCGGTCAATTTCGATGCGTGTCGTGCGCAGGCCAAGGACGCTTGGAATCAGGAGTTATCAAAAATTAAAGTCACGAGCGATTACGAAGCCCAAGCATTTCGGGTGGGTGCAGAATCGGCCAAGCGTGATATCGAGAAGCGCAAATTTTACACTGCGCTATACCATTGTATGATCCATCCGAGTTTGGCCAGTGATGCTGACGGTCGTTATCGGGGAAGAGATCAGCAGATACATCGCGCCGGGTTGTACAAAGAGAACGCGCCGCCGTATCACAAGGTCTATTCGGTCTTTTCACTGTGGGATACTTACAGGGCTTTGCATCCACTGCTGAGCATTGTGGATCCCGACCGTACCATTGATTTTGTGCGTGCCTTTTTATTGCAATACAAACAGGGCGGAAAGTTGCCGGTTTGGGAACTGGGTAGCTGCGAAACGGAATGTATGATTGGATATCACAGTGTGAGCGTGATTGCCGATGTGATGATGAAGGAAATTGGGGTAACGCGCGATGCAATGGGACAACCGAAGTATCCGTTCGATTATAAGTTGGCCTTGGAGGCAATGATACACAGTGCACGGTTGAAGGATTCTGCTTTTTTGGACTTGAGCGGACAGAAGTTGGGTTACATGGGTATTGAAAATACCGCAGAAAGTGTGTCGAAGTTGTTGGAATACGCCTACGACGATTGGTGTATCGCCAGGGTGGCACAGGCGTTGCCATCTACCCCGCAGTCGGTAGTTCAAGAATTTTATGCGCGCAGCGAACGGTGGAAGAATCTGTACGATGAAAAAATCGGGTTCATGCGTCCGCGCGTGAACGGAGGGTGGCTATCGCCCTTTGATCCGAAGGAGGTGAACAACCA
>DBCP01000150.1:10528-11780 GCA_002293105.1 Bacteroidetes bacterium UBA955
CGCACTACGGGCAGGGATCAAGCCGATATTTCCGGGTTGATAGGCCAGTATGCCCACGGGAACGAACCCAGTCACCACATGGCGTATTTGTATAACTATTGCGGGAAGCCGGAAAAGGCGCAGGGGATCATTGACTATGTGTGCAAGCAGTTTTATAAAGACAGTCCGGATGGGTTGATTGGCAATGAGGATTGCGGACAGATGAGTGCTTGGTATGTGATGAGTGCGATGGGGTTGTATCCCGTTTGTCCGGGTAGTAACGTCTATGCCACGGGGATTCCCCAGTTTTACGAGGTGGAAATTGCGCGGGAGGGGAAATCGGGGTTTTTGATTACGCGGGGCGAGATCAACAGGAAAGAGGACCGTGCTGGGCCGAGGATGTATCCAGACGCGATGACAACGGCGGGGGCTACAGATGGTTCGTTGGAGCGAAGTATTTCTGGCGTTGGGGCTATTGTGAAGCCTGTAGCATTGAAGAAGCCTTGGGCGGCGCATCAAATGGAGAAGGCGAAGGCCTCGGAACTGCCGGCATTGCCAACGTTGAAGGATTTGAAAGGCACGCCCGCTGCGCGGGCGGCCGCTTTGAAGGAGCTGCAAGAGCAGCGCGATATGGAATTGCGCAGCATGCGCAAGGTATACGCCGCGGCGGAACTTACGGTTACACATCAACAATTGATGCAATCAGACGGGTTGGTGTTTAGCGAGGTAGATTCGGCTGATCGCGATAAGTTAATTTTGAAAACAGCCAAGCAAACAGTGCCAACGTCGTTTGTGGCGGTACCGGTGATAGAGGGCGAGCGCACGTTCAGGGATAGTTTGCGGGTTAGGGTTTTGGTGCCCAAAGGGACCCGCGGGGTTTTGGAAATCCGGGTGTCGAATCGTGAGCGCGTGGCCTTGGATAAAAAGGGCAAACCCATGAAGCAGGCTAAGGGCAAGGGTGCGGGGACATCGGCCATCGTATCGGCTTTGGTGGTGAAGCCAGGCACAATGGAAACCATCACTGCGGAGGCCGATGGGGCCAAGCCATATGAATTTGTGGTGGCCTATGACGCTGTTGTGAGTGCGCGATTGACCAAAACGGAAGTATATGGCGGTTTGCCGGGGTCGAATCCGGCCGTTGGCAAGGGCGATGGGCTTGGTTCGGTTACTTTGGGACAGAGCGATTGGGCCACCGGGGTGTTTAATAAGAAGGAAAATAATTATTCGATTGCTTTGGGGGATGGCGTAATTCCTCACCCCCAATACAGCGCCG
>DBCP01000150.1:11907-13102 GCA_002293105.1 Bacteroidetes bacterium UBA955
GACATGGGTTCGGTGCGATCTGTGAGTGAGGTAAACGCGCGGTTTTTGCAAGATTCCAGGGCTTGGATATTAATGCCACGGTCTGTGGAGGTTTGGTCTTCCGCGGATGGAGTAAAATATACAAAATGGCCTCAAGCGGTGGTGTTCAAAGACGATTGGCAGAACAACGAAACCCTGATCGATCAGTTATCATTTCAACACACCGATGGCAATGCGGGCGTTAAGCCGATCAAGGCGCGTTATGTGAAAGTGGTGGCTGACAAATACGGAAAGTTGCCGGAAGGACATTTGGGCTATCCATACAACGGCAGTGGTTATATTTTCATAGATGAAATTCAAGTGCGATGAAAGGGGTTGAGGTTTGTGTTTTTTCGGTGGATGACGCCTTTGCGGCCGAGGCGGCGGGCGCGGCCCGCCTTGAACTTTGCGCCGATTATCACGTGGGTGGCGTTACCCCCGCCTTGGCAGATTTGAAGCGATTGAGTCCGCTTTTTGCCCATGAAGATACCGGATTGAGGGGCCTTCGGGTGCCCGCCGTGGTGATGCTTCGTGAGCGTGGTGGCGATTTTTCGTACAGTAAAAAGGAAAAGAAATGGATGGTCGAAACCCTCAAATTGATCGCCAAATTGGGCTTTCAGGGTGTGGTTTTTGGTGCATTGGAGAAAAAATCGGGTAGATGGGGATTGGATCGTGCGTTTTGTGCGCATGCCTGCGAGTTGGCGCATTCTCTGGGTTTGGAAGCGGTGTTGCATCGGGCATTCGACGAATTGCCTACCCCTTTCAATGCCATCGATGACGCCGAGGGCTGTGGTTTTGATCGCATCCTTACCGGTTGGGGCTCGGTGAAAATGGAGACCTTGAAAATGCTGAAATGGCATGCCCAACACATCGAGATTTTGCCAGGTGGCGGGATTCGGCCCGAAAATGTGATGCATTACAAAGATTTGGGTTTTATCGAAGTGCATACATCGTCGCGTAACCACCAAGGGGTATTGGATGTGGAACAGCTCAAGGCGATGGTGGATGCCATGAAAGGGGTGCCCCTGTGATAGGACAACGGCTGACATCCTATTTTATTTTGAGGTCCGGAGTCAACGGATTTTTTCAGATTTTTTTATCCTGCTTGATGCTCGGCAGCGCAAATCTCATCGCCCAGCCTGCATTCCAATTTCCTCCACCCGATGTTTACCAGGCC
>DBCP01000072.1:0-3397 GCA_002293105.1 Bacteroidetes bacterium UBA955
AAGAAATTATGGCCTTAAGCAATGCAGAAATGGGTGTTTGGGCTGTGCAGTTTCACCCCGAGAGTGTGCTGACACCGCAAGGGCAGGCGATGATCAATCGTTGGGTGAAGCTGGCCGACGCGTTTAATCGCTCAAAGGACTAAGGGTTATCGCCCAATTGAACGGCTGATCTCACCGCGTTGGCGATGTTTTCAGGCGCATAGCCGCACAAAGGATATAAGTCTTCTTCGTTGTTACCGTGTTCGATGAATTCGTTTGGTATGCCCAAATGCAAGGTAAATTTCGCCGCGTGGTCGAGCGCATTGGCCGCCGTTGTCTGTCCCCATCCCCCCTGAATACAACCGTCTTCCACCGTAATGATCTGGGTATATGCATCGAGGTTGATGCTGCCATTGGCGATGTGGGAGGCAGTTTCACTGATGACTGCGCAGTGCAGGTGGTCAAAAGTTACACCTTGTAATAAGGCATGGGCTTGTGCACAAAGGTTGCTTGCATGTCCGGTACTTAGAACCAGCAGTTTTGCATTGGGCGATTGGTGTAGCCACTGTGGTTGCAGTGTCTTGATGACCTGTTCCCTTGAATCTATCGACCAGTAGACTTCCGATATGTTGCCTTTGGGATATCGGATGGCGATGGGTTTGTTGGCCGTGATGCCAAATTGCATGGCTGCAGAGAGCTCGTTGGCGTTGCGTGGGGCAATGAGGGTGGTATTGGGTACGCAGAGCAAAAAGGCGATATCGAACGCACCGTGGTGGGTGGGACCGTCTTCTCCAACCAATCCCGCACGATCGATGCACAATATCACAGGTAAGTTTTGCAGGGCGATGTCGTGGATGTATTGGTCGTATCCGCGTTGTAGAAACGAGGAGTAAATATTTACGATTGGGATAAGTCCTTGGGTCGACATCCCTGCAGCGAAGGTGAGGGCGTGTTGTTCGGCGATGCCTACATCAAAGAATCGATCTGGAAATTGATTCATGGCGTGGATCATGCCGCAAGAGGATGGCATGGCGGGTGTGATGCCAGAAACGTTTGGGTATTTTTCTGCGAGTGCAATCAGTATGTCACCGAACACATCTTGCCATTTTTTGGCGGGTTTGGTGGGGGTTTCAATTTTTACATACTTGGCCGCGCTATGCCACTTGGTTTGTTCTTTTTCTGCCGGGAGGTATCCTTTGCCTTTGATTGTTTTGATATGCAACAAGCGAGGGCCCTGGCGTTCGTAAGATTTGGTTAAGGCAGGGAGCAGCTCGCTGAGGTTGTTGCCGTCTACCGGACCTTCGTACTTCAGGCCAAACCATTCGAACCACGCTTTTACATCGGCGGGTTTGGCGCGCAATTGTGTATTCAATGCGCCGGTATTGGGGTCGATGCCCATTTGATTGTCGTTGAGTACAATCAATACATTCAGGTTCGATTCAAATAGGTTGTTAAGGGCTTCATAGGATAGGCCAGCGGTTAGGGCGCCGTCTCCCACAACAGCCACGAAGGTGGGTTTGCGTGTGTTGGAAGCGGTGTCACTGGTTTTTGGCAGGATGTTGTGGGCGGCGGCCATGCCCATGGCCGCCGAAATGGCCGTGCTTGAATGACCCGTACCAAATGCGTCATAGGCACTCTCTGAGATTTTGGGAAACCCAGAAATGCCCTTGAATGTGCGGATACCGCTGAGATGGTCTTTTCTGCCAGTGAGTACCTTGTGCGGGTACGCTTGGTGACCCACATCCCAAACGATGGCATCTACAGGAAAATTGATCGTGTGGTGGAGTGCTACCGTTAATTCAATGACGCCGAGGTTCGACGAAAAATGTCCGCCCGATTGAAGTACTGAATCTGTAACGAAGGCCCTTAATTCCTCACACAATATTTCTAATTCTGAGAAAGAGAAGTTTTTGATTTCGTTCGGAGAGGATATTTTTTGAAGTAGGTTCAATGTTTTTTCAGGGGTATGGGCGCAAAAATAGGGTGATTTGTTGAGTGAATGTTCATGTGAATTTGTGGATGAACGCATTGGATTTACCGATGAATTTAATCGTTAGTATTAAAAATCCCCGATAAAATGTTTATTGAATTGAAAAAATCAATAAAAAACAGACGAAAAAATTGCAATTTAATTTGGAAGTGCCTAATGATATTTTGTAGTTTTGTGCCATGAAAACAAATTCTGACAAGAAATTGTTTCGAAAAAATTCACAATAAACATGGAAAATTTAGATAACTCTGTAGCGGCATTGCCCAAAAAAAGGGGCAGAAAACCGGGTTCTAAGAACAAGGTTTCTACAAAAAGAACATCAAAAAAAGTATCTTATCTGAGCGCATTTTCAATTTTAGAACAAGAAATTCAGTCGCTTTCGAACGCTTTGAAAAAAGCCACGTTGAAGGCTGAAAAAGAAATTGAAAAGTTAGAAAAGAAACAATCTCGTGATATCGAGAAGGTAAAGGCCAAAGCAGCGAAGTCACTGTCGTTGTGGAAAGCCCGCGCAAAAGCCAATTTGAAAAAAGGCAAAGTGAGCACCGGTCGTAGAGGCCGTCCTGCAAAACCAAAAGCCGAAAAAGAGGCCGGACGCAGAGGTAGACCACCCAAAACTGGTTACCGCAAAGGGGGTGGACGCAGAAAGGCTGGCGAACTGACCAAACGCGATATTATTTTGAACTATGTGAAAGAATTGAATCAGCCTATCGCCTCAGGTGCCTTGATTTTGGCATTGTACGAGCGCAGCGGCGAGCGCGACAAAACGCGTTTTTCACAAGGAATGTATACAACCCTGACCCAAATGTACAAGGCAGGTTTGTTGAAAAAGGACGACGGTATCGTGTCCTTGCCATAAATTTTAGTTATCCTTTGGGTAACACGATCGCTTGAATAAAGCGGGGGTTGTCAGACAAATCTCGGATAACCTCCGCCTCAGCGAACAAGGCAAACAACTGTTTGGTTTCCTCAGCAAGATATTGGTTAATTTCTAACCAGATGTGTAATGGTTTGGTGCGTTGTGCCATGGCGGTTTCTGCGAGTTGTGCCATTTTTCGATAAAAAATTAACGGATCGTTTTTCGGTGTGAACAGCGCCAAATGCGGTTCGTGCTTGAGCACATTATCTGCCATGTCTTTTGCCTCTTTCAATTCTATGTAGGGTGGGTTCGACACCAATAGATCGATGTTGTGGGGCAAGCTTTCCCACTCCAAGAAATTGGATTGATTCAGTTGAATGCGGTCGTGGACCCCGACATGGAAGGCATTTTCAGCCGCAACATCCAATGCGTCTTCACTCACATCCACCGCTGTGAATTTCCATTGGGGATTGTGGTGCAACAAATAAATGGGGATACAACCACTGCCCGTCCCGATATCAAGTCCTTCTATGATTGGACCATTGCTTGATTCTATGGATTTATTTTTTTGG
>DBCP01000072.1:3462-6121 GCA_002293105.1 Bacteroidetes bacterium UBA955
GGTGTAACTTTTAATGTAAGTGGACCGAAGAAGGCGGTTTCAAAAATGTATTGAATGGGAATTTGCTGCTTGAGTTGTTCGCAAATCATCTCCAGGGCCCGCATTCGGTCGTTCTCTGGTAGGTCTTCACAGTGTGGCAAAATCCAAAATCCGAAGGCCTTTATTTCATCTGCTGAAAAATGCGGTTGCAATCGCTGTTGGATATGGGCTTGGATCATCTGAAGATTCATTGGGTCAATTAATTTTTACGGCTGATGAATGAGTACCAAACGCAAGTTCTGCCTGCAAATGTCTGCATCTGGGTGGAAAGCGTCTACATGTAGAATGTAATTTCCACTCGGGAGTTGATTTTTTAGCTGATACAGTGGCAAAAGAAGACTGCCTTCGTCTGAAACCTGTAGTTTGGGAAAGTTCAATGGAATGGCGCTGCCCAACATGGAAAAAAGCGATACCGTCACTGCATAGCCCGGCTTTGGAAGGCGGTGATGTAGGGTGATGTAATCGTCGTCTTGTACCAAGTAAATCGTTTTCTCCAGGAAGAAAGGTTTTCTTCGCGGGTTGTTGCGGGCGGTGGCTGTCTGACTGTTGGGTGCACCGGGCGTAGCGTAGCCTGCTGTAAAAGTGGCACTCACCCAATGATTGGGCTGATTGGATGGTGCATTGGGTTGGGTTTTTTCCAAACTTACCCCTTTTTTGCTGTTAAGAATGGGGGTGTGCATGTTTTCATTGTAGTGCATTTCATCTACGACATTGTTTGCGGGATAGAACAATTGTAAAGTGGCTTCATCGGCGGGTAAATTGGGAAAATCTTTGACTTGTTGGTGTTGGAAATAATGGGTTGGACTGTTTGCCAAGGCCAATCGATAGGGGTTGTTGCTGTAGCATCGAATTTGTTGGGGATACAAAACAAAGGGTTGGGTTTGAAGCGTTGTTAGAGTAGCAATTTGTTGATTTTCTAATACTTTCAGTTGAAGCCCTTGCAATTGCAGTGCTTTGTTGGAGGTGTTCACAACTTCCAAATAATCAGGAAGGTGGTCAAACGCATTGAACAAGACTTCATTGAATTGTATGTCGGCAGGAAGGGGCGGCGATACTGTGAAGGCGATTTTTTGCAGGGTATCCTTCAAGGTTTGCGCGTTGCAACTCATGGCGTTTTTGATGACAATATGAATCCATTCGCCAGGGTTTAGGGGTGGTTGGATGTGATACTGTTGGGCTGTATTCGGTATTGGGGTAAAGGTGTGCGCTGTTTCGCCGTTGGCCGAATAAACTTGCGGTGTGGTTTGTGATGTGGGGTGTGTAAATTGCAGACAGAGGGTATCGGTATGGGTGGCTGCGATATAGGCCACTTGGAAGGGAATTTGGGTGTTCGGGCTGGGCGATTTTACGCTGGGAAATGGCTTGGGTGTTTGATTCGAAAAGGAAGGGGTGCCGCCTTCGTGGGAATTGGAATACCATTGAAAGAGGTCCAAACAGGGGGACGTGCTATCGGTATGTTCTAAGCTATACCCTCCGTTTTCATGGCTGGGGTGATGCATCCATTGTTGGTAATGCAGTTGGTGCACTACTTGCTGTTGGTTATTGGTGAGGGTGAGGGTTTCCGATTCGATGTTGATATAGGGCAGTTTGCAGGCGAGGAGGTTGGGTACAGTTCTCATGAGGGCAGTATCACTCACATCGCAGAGGGTAATTCGCTGTTGGGGTTGAAGGAGGTATTTTGGGAGTTGAATGGTTGTTTGGGCATCGGAAAGGGTTAATTCGTTGAGCCAGAGTAATTCATTGCTGTTGTTTTTTAGTTCGATGTACTGCGCCGGTGGCAGGTACCCTAATGTTGGGTTGGGGTCTGCCATGATTTCGGTGAATGTGATTTGGTATGGGGCCACGGGCGTGGTGCATTCTACAAAGGCTTTGCGTTGTTGCAGTGGTTGGATGTTTTTTGCGCTGTCTTTGGCATTTTGGACATAAACGGTATGCTCTCTGTTACAGGGTTGTGGGGGGAATTTGGCCCTGAGGGTTCGTGTATTTGTGAAATAAAAGGTGTCGGCTTGTTGGAAATTGCAGATGAGTTGGTTTTTGTTTTCCAGGGCGATGGGTTCGGAGAAGTTGAGTTGAGCCCACTCGGGTGTTTTCCATTGTAGGGATTGTAATGTGGGGGCCGTTTTATCGGGGCGCGGCGGGGTTACGGTGTAGGTTGTGATTCTGTGTTTTCCCGCCGCGCCACTTCCGGTTTGTATGATGGATAGCCCCACGTAATTTTGGTTCATTGTCAAGGTATCTATGGCAGCACACAGGGTGCGATATTGCTCCCAACTGCTGTCCTTGTACAATAGTAACATGAGGTTGTTTTGCTTTACCCAGCGCAGGGTAATGTTTGATTTTGATTTGTTGAAATAGCCCAATTCACCCGAGCATTCGATACGCTCTTTGCCCGCTTTTCGTTCAATGAGTTTGAGTCCGTCCTCTAGATCGCCAAGCCTCAGTATCCAACCATTTTGAAGGGTACTGTCGAATCGATACAATACATCCACATAGTTGGCACTGCTGGGATTGAAATCCAAGTATAGGGTAGACTCCAACCATTGCGTTGTATCGGTGTTGCACCGTAAGAATAAGTTGGCGGTTTGTTTTACGGTGCTAACCGGAATTTGACTTTGTATGC
>DBCP01000072.1:6185-8545 GCA_002293105.1 Bacteroidetes bacterium UBA955
AGGGTTAAATCGCACTGCGCCCACAAGGGTTCGTTGGCGAGCAACAGCAGCGGTGCAAGTAATTGAAGGAGATTTTTAGGCCCGGTAAGGACGGGCTTTCCAGCGGTAGGGAATGGTTGCGGCGGCCACGGCCAGTAGCGGTAACCAAAGTACTTGGAGTGCCGAAACCAGGGCAACGACAAATGGGTTAGGAAGTTCTTTTTTGCAAAGAATGTGTACACCGGCTGAATCCACAAGCAGTTTCCCCAGCCAAACAAAGGCCAATGTTTCATATGTGCCCCTATACACAGAGATTCCGGTTATCACCCAAACCGAAATCATAAACAATCCCACCAATGTCTGCTTTAGGGCCGTTTTTTGTGTTTTTTGCAAAAATGTTTTCTTCATCCAGCGCATTCTCTGATTGAAAAACGACCGAAATTCTGTTTCGTAGGCGGTATAAACCACCGCGTTGCTGTGCGATGCATGGACCACTTTATGGTTGGGTGATAAAAGGAATTTTTCGAGGGTGAGTACATCGTCGCCGCTGCCAATGTGTTCATGGCCTTGATATCCACCGAGCTCATTGAATGACGCTTTGTTGAACATCATATTCGCCCCATTGGCCACTGCCGCGTTGTGTTTTTGACTTTCTACCCAACCGATCGCCGATAGAACCGCATTCTCAATGCATTGATATACTTGCAAAGGGCTGTTGCGGCTAGATTTTTCTGGGGTGCTATCAGACCACAAATATTCTACACTACCCAAGACCAAATGGGCCTGTTCGGATTCCATTTTTGCCAACAGGGTTAAAATGCATGCGGGGTGGAGGGTGCAATCGGCGTCAGTGGTAAAAATGACGGGGTATTTCGACTGATTAATACCCAATTGGAGGGCCGATTTCTTGCCATTTTGGTTTGTGGGTAGGGCCAATATGCGCGATTCTACCGTAAAATGTGCGCGGTATTGCTCAATAATCGCGGTGGTTGAATCGGTACTGTGGTCATCGCAAAAAAGGAGCTCTGCGGATGGGGGGAATTGGATGTGTTGTAGGCTTTTCAGTAGGGGTTCTATGCGATGGGCTTCGTTTCGAAATGGAATGAGAATGCTCAATCCTACGTTCGGTGTTTTGTTCATGGGGTGCACCGGTTGTGATTTCCAGTGGTGATAGGGCCTTAAAAACGATTGCCACCAGTAGGCATAACCCACCAAAATGATGCTGGTATAAATGAGAAGTAGGTCCCAGCTGGCCATGAAGTGATTATTTTAAGCCGTGGGCGGCTAGAATTTTCTTTTCGATTTGGGTGGTGGAATAGCCTGGCACAAATTCCAAGGTTTTGACCTCGCCACCATGTTGTAAAACCCAATCTGCCCCAACGATGTTTTCAATGGCGTAGTCGGCGCCTTTCACAAGAATGTGTGGGGTGATGTATTCGATGATTTCTTTGGGGGTGTCTTCGTTGAACAACACCACGCCGGTAACAAAGCCCAACGCGGCCATTACCCTTGATCTTGAGTTCGACGATTGCAAAGGTCTTGCGGGTGATTTTTCCAAACGCTGAACGCTTTCATCGGTGTTGAGCGCCACCAATAAACCATCGCCCAATTGAGACGCTGCTTCTAGGTAGTGAACATGACCGGCGTGCAGGATATCGAAACAGCCATTGGTAAATACCATTTTTTTACCGGCAGTACGGAATTGTGCAATCTGCTCTTTTGCTTGATCCCAGGTCCAGATTTTTTGATCAGTCATTGCTTTTGGCGGTGTTGCGGGTGGCCAAATAAAACAGGAGATAGGCGATTCCCCCAAACACAATCATCAGCAAGTTACTGAATGCCACGGAAAAAATGCCAAAACTGTTGGCATGGACTTCGCTTAGGCCGTAAATGAGGGTTAATCCATAAGCCAGTGTGCCCCAAACACCGGCTCCACCCGGAATGGGTATGATGACACCGAGCGAGGAGAAAATGACCACGCCCAAAGCATTGGCAATTGTGAGGTGCTCGGTGATGTCTAAGCTCTGTAGGGTACAATAAGTGCTCAACCAGTAGCCAATCCAAATGCCATAGGAAGAAAGGATGAAAACCAACGGCTGTTTCAGGTGAAGTACCGATTGAAGGCCGGCGCTGAATTTTTCGATGAGCGATGGTTCACCTTTGCCTTCGGTTTTTGGCTTGCGGGCTTGCTGTTTTTTCAGGTATCTAACGCCGAAAATGCCCATCAATAAGATTGTTGAAATGGCGGTATAATGCTTCCCTAAGGGGGTGATGATGTATTGATCAAAAAAACCGTAGAATTCTTGGAATTGAATGCCCAGGCAGAGGAGGCAGAGCGACATTAAAACCAGTAAATCGATGATGCGTTCGGTAACAACGGA
>DBCP01000028.1 GCA_002293105.1 Bacteroidetes bacterium UBA955
TACAAGCTAATGGCATTGGGCAGGTTCCAAATGTTTTCCTTTTTGGGCGATGTAGCGGTTGTTTGACTCATGGGAGGGTTGAAAGTATGGGTTTAAAACGCTTTTTTGATTTTTCGAAGGTATAGAATCCAAGAGAAAAGAAAATGAAGACCGGAAGCGGTGATGAAAAACAGGGCTGTATCACCCCATGAAAAATCGCGCAATACACAAAAAACGAGGCTTACCCCCAAAGCAGAATCGGTTTTATCGAGCAGCGTAAACACAAAAGCGCCTCGCGTGGCCGAGGCCCCGGGAGCAATGCCCATTCTGCGTTTGAGCCAAGAATTGGGGAGTTCGAAAAGCACATAGGCCATACCATACACCCAACCGATGAAAAATTTGAACACAATGTCTTCCCACCCGTGCATGGTGCTCAAATCTTTGAGAATTGCGTCATTGGCTGAATCGTTCAAATGAGAAAGCAGCACACCACCCGGAAAATTGATCAATCCAAAGAGTACCGCGTTGACGATAGAAACAAACACCACACCCCGCCAGGTTTTGTTGGCACCAAATGCACCAACATGAATGGGGATGCTTAACCCTGCCCAACCATTTCGTTTCACCAACACCATGTGTGCAACGTTGGTGACAATCAACGGAAGTAAGGCGCCGATCATGTATATGGAGAGTTCCTTGTTCAAGGGTTTTGGGTTTAATGGGCTGTTTCCAAAGCCAATTCCAACACTTCCAGCATTCTTAACGAAACTGCCAAAATGCGCTTGGAGAAATCGTATTTCGCAACGATTCCAGAGACTTCGTAAAACGACACCCTACAACAAATATAAGTTTTCACAGCCATCTCGGTGGCCCGCAAATAATCATCGAATGGAAGTAGATGCCCTGGACCCTTGCGCTGTTGAATGGAATGATAATGCTCGCGCAAATAAGCCATGAGTTCTTCGCGGTCGAAATCCTCGGGCAACACAAAACTCAAAAATTCTACCACGTCGCGCTGGGGAAAATCAATCATCGATAACTCCCAATCGTATATGCAAGGCATCCCGCTGCTGCGTATCAAGGTGTTCCGTGGGTTGAAATCGTTGTGTATGGGTACCCTTGGCCAGCGCAGCTGGGCATGGTCGGATTCGAAATTTAACATCGCCTCTTTCACCAATTGCAAAGCATCAATTTGCTCCGCCTCCGCACATTCTTCAATGAGGATGTCCATCAGCTTCCCATACAAATTCAAGGCTTTCCATGGTTCAAAGGCATTCAGCAAACCCGGCTTTTCCGCAGGCAAGGTCTCCAACATTTTATGCGCCACATCAATGCTGCTTAAACACAGTTGAATCCACTCTTGGGACCATAAATCGGGCGTGTCTTCGCTGTTTTGCAGGGCGATTTGTTTTGACGTAATCCACTCTTGCAAAACCAAATAGATTTCGCGATCGGCCTTGATGATGTTGCCATAATGCTTGGGCATCGCAACAAATCCTTGGGTTTGTAAATGTTCGTAAATGGCCGGCTCCTTGATATGACATCCACGGTATTCTAACGCCTGTTGGTGCTGCTTGATCAAATCGGACAGTGACGTATCGATTGACGCCGCAATCAAATGCAGGCCTTTAATGACTTCCGTGTCAAGGGCCTTTGATTTGATCAGCAATTGCTTTTGAGAAGTGTTTTCCGGGTTTCCGTCGCCCACCAGCAACGTGGTTGGTAAAAATCCTATGAGTTTGTTGCTGATCTTACCCGTAATGTTGGTGATGATGCCGTTTTCTAATTGCGCATCTCCCTTCCACGAAAGGGATTGTATGAGCCGATTTCCCAACCAATTTTGCAGGTGGGGTGCTAGGAATTCTGGGGTGATTTCTGATTTCAACAACCACGAAACGGGCTTGTTCCGACCCAATTTCTCGTGGGCTTTGGCAAACTCGCCGCTCATGATGGCTGCATAGGTTGAAATTTCCAAGGCCAATGAAAATCCCGCAATCAATTTGGCAAAGCGATGCACCTTTCCTCCACCCAAACAGTCCATCATGGCCAACGCCTCGGCTTGCTTGGAAACATGGGTTCCACCTCCCACCGTGCCAATGACCAAGTTGGTGAGGGTAAGGGTGATGCGAACGCCATCGGGATATACTTCGCTGCCCAAAGGTTGCATGTCTAACAACGCCGAACTCGATTCGTGAATGGAGGCAAGATCCTGTCCGGTCGACACAAAAATCCCCGCAATGGCATTGGCTACATTCACATTGAAGGTAACGATGCCCATTTTCTTCGCATATTCTTGCGACGGTTTGATGAACTCAAGCATGCGCTCGGGCGTGGTGCGCAAAACCTCATGAATGACTTGTCTGGGGATATCGCATTGGGCTGTGACGCGGATGCCCCTGCCGTGTTCGATGTTATGAGACGATACTTTTTTGTCGGATGCCCCGTTGCCCTCGATGATGAATTCAAAATCGCAGTCAGGAAACGCACTACGCAATTCATCCACCAAAAATAACAACCCATGCCAAGTGCAGGTGGTGGTCATATTCTGTCCGGAAGCATCCCCAGTGGTGTAAACAAAGTGCAAATGCACGCAATGCGCTAGCACGTGGGTGTCGATGGTGATGAGTTTGGCGTGGTTGGAATAGGCCTCAGCCGCTTTTTTGATGTCGTTGAAATGCTGCTGTACCCAATCGCAAATGGGCTTTGCAAACGAAGCGTCGCGCAACAACAACATGGGCGTTCTCACCATTTTTTGCCATTCTACGGTTGCCGTGAATCCGCCACTGCGCGATACCACCTTGGCGCCACGGTTCATGCTGGCCACCAACGCGCCCTCCAATGTACCTACCGGAGCGTAAACGTATTCGGATTTATCGCCGTCGCAGAAGGCCATAGGACCTACAATCCCCACCGGAATTTCAGTGCTTCCGATGTACGATTCGATGTTGTGTTGGATGGTGGAAATGTCAAGCTGTGATTGACCAATGGCATCCAAAGAAAGTCCTTGTTTTTGCAGGAACGCCATGCGCAATTCAGTGGCTGTGCGTGTGCTGAGACCTCTTCCGGGTACGATGGGCAATTCTTGCGACATAGATGGCTGGGTGGTTTTACCCCAAAAAACAAAGGTATTTGATTCAGGTGTAATTCAACAGAACGCGAACGAGCGATAGGCATGCCAAGACCGTCATTCCTGCTAAATTTTGCGTTTTTTACCAAATTGTTACCACTTGGGTGCCATTTGTTACGGAAAATCGCAAAAAATAATTCTTGAGTTTACGGAAAATCGCAAAAGTTAATTTTTCCAAATCAGGCTCCCACCACAGTTGCTCCGCAGAAAATACATTCCTGAAGGCCAGTTTTCCGTGGAAATCTCCCAATTATGCCCGTTTCGAGATGCGCTCTCGCTCCCAATGGTTGATCCCCTGAACATCGTTCTACCCAGTGCGTCAACCACCGTACATTCCATGGATGGATTCGATGCACATTCAATCAATAACTTCGATTGTCCATCCTCCCAACGGGTAGTTATTCCATGACCCATCGCCCGATCAATGCCTTTGTTTAGTCCTGCTACTTTGCGATAACAGGTATCATATTGCCACAAAAAAGCAGAGTCTTTACCAATGAAGTTCACCTGTGAAACCAACAGTTTGTGGTCGACATCGGCAATCGGACCGCGAAACATCGCCGTGTCCACTGCCTTGCCCGTTAAAGCCCGATAAATGGTTAATGCAGCCAAATGGGTCCCCGCGGTTGAAGGGTGACTGCCATCGCCTTGATAAAGCCCAATGCTGGATTTATTTCTTACTTCCCGCCAAACGGAACCCACGGGTGCAACATCACATCCGTTGTCCTTGGCCATTTGCACATATCGCTGTCGTAACAGTTCATTCATGCCGCCAAACTTGCATACCGGTGGCCAAGTGGCGCAGTTTTGGGCATCGCCGTTTTCCCTTCCCCAAGTCATGTAAAACACCACTTTGACGCAGGGCTTTCCCACACGGGCGGCATCCACCAAAGCTTCCGCATAGGGGAAACACTGCGACTCAACCTGGGATTGAGGAAAGGAGGGGATTTGACTTTGTTCTTGCAATATCACGGCATCATAGTTGCCCGAGGCCAATTCTGATGTCACTTGTGGGTTGTTTACATGCATGGAAAAAGTTGTGCCGCCGGGTGCAATACTTACCACTTCGAAGGTGTCACCGGCACTTTCGGCCACTAACCGAACCCAATTGGGTAAGTCGTTCACCGCCGTGTAACTGTTTCCAATGAAGAGCACCTTTTTCAATTTGGGCGCTTGGGCAAAGGAATGAAGGGATAGGGCTAACGAGAGGAAAAGTAGGAGAGTAGTGAAAATCGCGCGATTTTTTGACATCCTGCAAAGGTACGAATCGTTTATGGCATCGCATTTGATAGTGACTCGACAAATGCAGGGAAAATTACACAAACGGTTGATGGGATTCATAATGGTATTGGTTGCAGGCATGTTCGCGAATGCTGCTTCGGCCCAGCGCATCAACATGATCGACATTATCGGGAACATCGATTCGGTGTCGGCCGCATTCACAAAATCAGGGCTGAAAGTTATCGCCAAGAACAACGATGACTATCGTTTGGTAGGCAAAATGGCCGGCGAAAACATTGAACTGCGTTTCTACTTTACCCCCATTTCTAGGGTCGTATTTAAAGGTATTGTGATTACGCAAAAGGCTTATGCTGCCGATAGCGTGCACGCGGAATACTTGATGAGAATTACAAAAATTTCTAAGCGTTACATCATCCCGGAAACCTTGATATTGAGCGATGGAAGTCGGGTGGGATTTTCTAGCAAACTGCCCGCAGAAGTGGCCGCAAATCCAACGGCTGTGGCCATTGAAACCATGGTGAATGCGACCAATATTCCGTCCTCGGTACAGAAAATTGCGTGGGAAAACATGACCTACTTCACAAACCTCAAACTGTATTGTGCTAAGTTATCGGATGGTAAAATTGCCACTGAATACGTCGTCAAAGACAACGAAGTGAAATACAACAATGAAAAGGCGATGCTTCCAGGCGGTGGCAAGGACGAGTTGGGGTTCTAACCCCAAGAGCAAGGTCAATTCTTAGACCGTTGTTTTGCGTTTCTGCTTCACCATCAAGGTAATTTTGTATGGCGCCCACGCCAAGAAAAATAAGCCCAACGCAATCACATCGCCCTGAATGATATACCAAGGCCAAGGCCCAAGAATGTCTAAAATGGATGCGCTAAAGGGTTTGTGAGCCAAGAAGAAATAGTTGGCCGTGTCGCCCACAATGTAATTGATCAACAAGCAAAGAATCGTAAAAATTTGCAATGCTCCGTAGGCATGAAATAAGTTTTTGAGTTGGAGTTCGGGGGCTTTTAAACGCAGCAAGTGAACCACAAACATTACCAAACCGGTGTGGCTGATCCAAAACTTGCAGAAATTGAAATGGGGGAAATTTTCGTACAAAGCTGGCGTGATGATGGCATTGAATGTGAAAACCCACACAAAAAAGTACATGATGGGCCACAACCATTCCTTCTTGGTATAACTGTAAGCCAATGCCACAAAAGCCAACCAATTGCATGGGTTCAACGGCAAATCTTCGCCCCAATTGTATTTCACATAGGCAGGGTCGTTTTCAGGCAAGAAACTCACATAGGATTTTACCACTTGCCATATCAATACGTTGAAAACCAAAGCCCAAGCAAACCCTTTGGTGATTTGATCTTGTTTTTCAGGGGTGGATTTTTTGGCCAATTGGGTGGCGATTAGGCACAAGCACGTCACCAATAGTACGGCAACCACATGTTCTGTTGACCCTGCGCAAAAATCTTTGTTGGGTTGAAAGTAGGGATTCATGGTTCAAAAATGAAAATATGGCCTGCAAGATATTGAATGGCAATTAAAAACAAAGCGATAAATTACAGATTACCTTTGTGCTACGAAATGTCAAGCGCAGAAATTCAACAAATCAAGGGGGTGTTAGCGCAATTGCGGCGTGGCGATTTGCCCACCGATTTGGCGTTCGATGCCTGTATGCCATTGTTGGCGAGGCGACATACTTCAACCCATTTTACCCCAGTGGATGTAGCGGTGGAGGCAGCGCAGTTTTTGTGCAGCGGCGAATGGCCCAACCCCAAGATTTTGGATGTGGGCTCAGGTATGGGGAAGTTTTGTTTGGTGGCCGGGGCGATGTTTGAGCAAGCGCATTTTACCGGTGTGGAGCAGCGCAAAGGGTTGTGTGATGTGGCCGATGTCCTTTTGGAGTACAGCGATTTGAACAATGTAGGATTTTTGTGTGGCAACATCATGAATGTGCGGTTTGCGGATTTTCAAGGCGTGTATTTGTACAATCCGTTTTATGAGCATTTGCAGCCTTTTTCCGCGATAGACGAGTCCATTGAGCTAGATGCCGATTACTACGAGATTTACTGCGGTTATGTGCGCAAACAACTGCAAAGCATGCCCAAAGGCACCCGCGTGGTGACCTATTTCGGCGGTGGCGATGAAATTCCCCTCAATTACGATTTGGTGAAGCAGTCGTTTCACAACGATTTGAAGTGCTGGCAG
>DBCP01000079.1:0-716 GCA_002293105.1 Bacteroidetes bacterium UBA955
GAGTGGTGGTGGATACGGCGTAGGCAGTCGCATGAAATTGTCTTACACCCGTGCCATGATTACCGCCGCATTGGAAGGCAAGTTAACCGGCGAATTTACCGCACATCCCGTGTTTGGTATGATGATGCCAAATGCTTGCGAAGGCGTTCCAGCGGAATTGTTGCACCCAAGAAATACTTGGGCCGACAAAGAAGCTTACGACAAGCAGTGTGAGAAGTTGGCGCATTTATTCAACGATAACTTCAAGAAGTTTGAGGACGGTGCCAGCGAAGAGATCAAGCATGCAGCGCCAAAGGTGAGTGCTGTAGGTTAAGATTTTCATCACAATAACCTCATTAAAAGGCGCCCGCAAGGGCGCCTTTTGTTTTTAATCTTCACTATCTTTGCGGTATGGCGCTCAGTAGTCACGAAATCAAACAGAAATTCTTGTCGTTTTTTGAATCAAAGCAACACACTTTCGTTCAAAGCTCACCCATCGTTGTGAAAGGCGATCCAACCCTCATGTTTACCAATGCGGGCATGAATCAGTTCAAAGACTACTTTTTGGGCAATGCAGAAGCGCCCTACAAGCGTGTTGTGAACTCGCAAAAATGCTTGCGCGTAAGCGGAAAACACAATGATTTGGAGGAGGTAGGACACGATCACTACCACCACACCATGTTTGAAATGTTGGGCAACTGGAGCTTTGGCGATTTCTTCAAGCAAGACGCCATTGC
>DBCP01000079.1:734-1531 GCA_002293105.1 Bacteroidetes bacterium UBA955
TGGGCTTGGGAATTGATGACCGAAGTGTACGGTTTGCCCAAAGACCAATTGTATGTCACTGTGTTTGAAGGCGATGCCTCCGCCAATATTCTGTTCGATCAAGAAGCCCACGATCGCTGGGCCCAGTTCATTGATCCCAAGCGAATCCTCAAAGGAAACAAGAAAGACAATTTCTGGGAGATGGGCGATACAGGTCCGTGTGGTCCGTGCTCCGAGATTCATTTCGATATGCGTTCGGCCGAGCAGCGCGAGGCCGTTGATGGCGCAACCCTGGTAAACCAAGACCATCCCGAAGTGATTGAAATCTGGAACCTCGTGTTCATGGAATTCAACCGCAAAGCCGATGGAAGCCTAGATCGTTTGCCCGCCCAACACGTGGATACCGGTATGGGTTTTGAGCGATTGGTGCGCGGAATTCAAGGAAAATCAAGCAATTACGATACCGATATTTTTCAATTCATCATCCAAAATACTGCACAATTGTGCGGTAAGAATTATGGCGATGATGAACAGCAAGACATTGCCTTCCGTGTGATCGCCGATCACCTACGCGCAGTGAGTTTGTGTATTGCAGACGGACAGTTGCCATCGAATACCGGCGCAGGTTATGTGGTGCGCAGGGTGCTTCGCAGGGCCGTTCGCTATGGATACTCTTACTTGGGATTCCAAGAATCGTTCTTTAACCAGTTGGTTCCAGGATTGGCCGATTATTTTGCCAGCAGTTTCCCCGAACTCAAAGCCCAAGAGAGTTTTGTGCAGCGCGTAATCCAAGAAGAAGAAAATTCCTTCTTCCGTAC
>DBCP01000079.1:1620-8458 GCA_002293105.1 Bacteroidetes bacterium UBA955
ATTGTGGATGGTGCTACCGCGTTTGAATTGTACGATACCTTCGGTTTTCCGATCGATTTAACCGATTTGATTGCCCGCGAGCGAGGATGTTCAGTGGATATGGATGGTTTTCTAACCGCTTTACAGGCGCAAAAAGATCGATCCAAGGCCGATGCCGTTAAACAAACTGGCGACTGGCATACCATCATGGCCGATAGTGAAGAGTCGTTCTGTGGCTATGATACCACGCAATCGGTGACGGAAATTAGCCGACATAGAACGATCGTGGCCAAGGGCAAGAATCTGTATCAAATGGTGTTGGATGTTTGTCCATTTTACGCCGAAAGTGGCGGACAGGTGGGCGATTCAGGCCAGTTGGTGGGTGAGGATGGCGAGATTGTGCGTGTGTTAGACACACAAAAAGAGAACAAATTGCATGTGTTGGTTTGCGATAAGCTGCCGAAAAACATGGATCAGGCATTTACAGCCCAAGTGGATGTGAATCGCAGAAATAGCATTAGCAGCAATCACAGTGCTACCCATTTGATGCACAGTGCGTTGCAAGAGGCGTTGGGTTCGCATGTGGCCCAGAAGGGTAGTTTGGTGAATGAGACCGCTTTGCGTTTTGATTTTTCTCATTTCGGGAAGATGACCGACGAAGAAATCGCTCAGGTAGAATTGAGGGTGAATGAAAAGATCCGCGAAGGCATCGCCCTGAAAGAACATCGCAACGTGCCCATCGCTGAGGCCCAGAAAATGGGTGCTACGGCCTTGTTTGGTGAGAAGTACGGGGAGTATGTGCGCGTGATTGAGTTCAACGCTGATTATTCAATGGAATTGTGTGGTGGAACGCATGTGGCGAATACGTCTCAGATTGGCTTCTTTAAGATTTTGGGTGAGTCGAGTGTGGCTGCCGGTGTGCGCAGAATTGAAGCGGTGACCCAGCAATCGGCATTGGATTACATCAACGGTGAGTTGGAGGCCTTGTCGCAGGTGAAAATCGCTTTGGGCAATCCAAAAGATGTGGTTTCTGCGGTGAATAAGGTGTTGGAGGAAAACGCATCGATGCGCAAGCAGTTGGAGCAGCTAGAATTGCAGCAGGTGATGGGGTTGAAAGCGGGGTTGGTGCAAAAAGTACAAACCGTAGCGGGCGTGCCTATGGTGTTAGAGCAATTGACCTTGCCCAGTGCGGATGCCGCGAAACAGTTGTGCTTCCAGTTGAAGCAAGAATTGAGCAATCCGGTGGTGGTTTTGGCCTATTTGGCAGATGACAAGCCGGGTTTGGCCATTTACATCGACGATCAATGGGTTGCTGAAAAAGGTTGGAATGCGTCGCAGATGATTCGCGAATGCGCCAAGGAAATTCAGGGCGGCGGGGGCGGACAACCGTTCTTTGCTACAGCAGGCGGTAAAAATGCAGAAGGCTTATCGGCTGCGTTGGCATCGGCAAAGGCGCTCTTGGGGGCTTAATGGCCTTTCGGGAGTGATTTTAATTCGGGTGCACGAATGACGCTGTGGGCTTGTACCCGGACTAGTCTTTCCAGATTTGTCCGTGGAACAGCTTAACCACTTTTTTCGTTTCGAAGAAAGGCTGATCGTTGTAAATATCGCCGATGGCGTGCAATTTGATCTTTGTTTTTTGCGAATATTCAATCACTTCGTTGATTTCTTCGGCCAAGTCACCGCCTTTGAGCAAGAAGAAACGGGGCTTGCCACTCCAATGGTTTTCCATCCACTTCCATAGTTCAAGGGCAGGAGCCACCGCGCGGGCCACGGCACCATCGAATTTCATGGGCAGTGATTCTGTGCGCTCTTGAATGGCGGTCGCGTTTTTGAGTCCCAATGCCTCAATCACAGCTTGTACTACGGCGATTTTCTTTCCGATGCTGTCTACGAGCGTAAATTCCACATTCGGGAACATGATGGCCAGTGGGATGCCGGGGAATCCGCCACCGGTGCCAATGTCAATGAAATGCTGCCCCGGGATGAATTCGCAGGTCTTTGCCAACGCCATGGAATGCAGCACGTGATGAACATAAAACATGTCCATATCTTTTCGTGAAATCACATTCACACGCGCATTGTGGTCAGCGTACAAAGGCCCGAGTTGTGCGATTTGATCGCGTTGTTCAGGGGTTAAATTGGGGAAATATTCGAAGATGATTTCAGGTCCTACCATGTGATTTTTTTCGTAAAGAAGGCATTGATTCCTACAACAACGTACCAGAATGATTCAAACAAATTGAACAAAGGATAAAGAGGAATCGATTTGCTCATTTGCAATAGCTTTCCTTTCTTGTGGAACACAATCCATTCGGGTGTGAGTTTGAGTATCAAGGCAATGGTGGGCCAGAGCCACTGTGAACCTAGGATGAACCACAAAATGATGCCAAGCCAAAAGAACAACTGGGCCATGGGGTAAATGGCCAACAATTGTTTAACGCCAGTTTGGTATGATTTGCCGACCCACATATGGCGTTTTTTCTGTTTCCAATAGTCTTTCCAACTAGCGGGGCCATCAGAATAGGTGAATGCTTCGGGATTGATGCACGTAACGGTGTTGGATGGCGTGGAAGCTTCTTGCACGAAAAGGTCGTCGTCGCCCGCTGGCAGGTGGTGATGACTGCTGAATCCATTCACTCCATTGTAGGCAGTACGGGTGTAAGCCAAGTTACGTCCAACCCCCATATAGGGTTTACCAGCGGCAGACAAGCCCAAATAGTGGAGTGCCGTGAGTAGGTTCTCGTGTTGGACCAAGGCGGCCAAAAACCCTTTGCCCGTTCTAACGGGGGAAACGCCCAAGACCAGGTGCTTGTCGCGGCCAAATTGTGTGGCCATATGCTTGAGCCATTGGTCGCTGCTGGGAATACAGTCCACATCGGTAAAGAGGAAGTGTTGAAACTGTGCTTTTTTGATCGCCAATGTGAGGGCCAATTTTTTACCGCCCATTTTCACGAAATCAGCATCCAAAGAAACTGCTTTCAATTTGGGATGCAATTGCTGCTGCTCAATCAAAAACAAAGGGGTGTCATCGGTGCTGCGGTCGTTGGCTACAATGACTTCAAAATTGGGGTAATCTTGGGCGAGCCACTGCGGAAGGTGCTTTTCCAATTTGGCTTTGGCGTTTCTGCTGGCGATAATGATGCTAACACCGGGGGCGTTGCTGTTGACAGATTGAACTTCGGTACGATTGACTTTGAGGAAATAACCAAATAGAAAAATGAAAAGAAAAATCATCGCCAATCCCACCACAATGGCAAAGGAAATATCGATGCGTTCAAAGGACAGTTGTTGTATAAATGCGTCTAAATTCAAAGTTTTTATTAGTTAGATGACAAAATTAACCCGTTGCCTTGAAATTGAAACCGATGGGGATTGATTGGGGAAAAGGTTTGTTAGAATAATTGTGTTGAGCGGGTGTGATAGTGGGTTCGCTCTGGCAAATTACACTATCGGTTTAGCAGCAATTCTTCGGTGCTGATGTTGATGTTTTTAGCCATCGCCTCGGTGGGGAGGTCGCTGTCGTCGCCGTTGAAAGGGTTCTCGATTTCTTCAGCGATGAGCTCAATGCTTGCCAAAACATACAACACAAACATGGTTACGGGTGCAATTAAGAAGTACAACTGCGTGCTGTAAACGATGGGGAAAATCATGACATACAAAAAGATGAATTTCTTGATGAATACCGAGTAAGTGAATGGGATAGGGGTGTTTTTGATGCGTTCACAACCCCCGCAAACATCCATGAGTTTGTTGATTTCCGCTTTAAAGTGTTCCATTTCAAGATCTGTGAGGAGTCCGTGTTTGATGTCTGTTTTTAGCGCCGCTACAAACAACTTGGCGATGGTCTGCGGTTGATGTCGGGCCGATTTAATCTCCTTCAAATCCGGTGCAGCGGGGTGGTTGCTGGGGATTTCTGTGAAGAAGTGTGCAGGGATTTTTCTGTCTTGCAGGTGAAATCGCAAGGCCACTGGAAACATGCCCAACAGCGTTTGGTAATATCGCCTCCTGGTGATGTCATCGGCGGGAAGGATCGCATTTAAGTGAATGGACAAGTTGCGGATGGCATTGGTGAGCTCTCCCCAGAGTTTACGTCCATCCCACCATCGATCGTAGGCGGTATTGGTGCGGAAGACCAAGAATAACGACAGGGTGAAGCCCAATATCGAGTATATGATTCCAATGTTGGAGGCCATGGCAACGCTTTTGTAGTCCTTGAACAGCACCGTTTCGATGTATGCCCAGCCTGCGCTGTAAAGACCAACCCCCAATAGCAGGGGCCAAAGTTTTATCATGGTTTCTGTTTTGTGCAGTCGGAAAATGAACGTGAACCAATCTTTGGGGTTGTAGGTAATCATGGGACAAATTTAATTGACTATGGACGAAATCAATAGATTGATCCTTGGAACATTCATTTCGGTGTTTAGTATAGAGGGAAGGGGGCAATTACAATAGGTAAAATGGTTGTCTTGGAATAATTTGGTCAAACGTTCTGGGAAGATTATTGAACACCTTAAGACTCGGTTTCTGAGGTCATAAAAAAGCCCCCTCGGTTAAACGAGGGGGCTTTTGAAAGTGGTCGGGGAGACAGGATTCGAACCTGCGACCCCCTGGTCCCAAACCAGGTGCGCTACCGGCCTGCGCTACTCCCCGAGATTTCACAATACTGGGCGACCCCGACAGGATTCGAACCTGTGACCTACTGCTTAGAAGGCAGTTGCTCTATCCAGCTGAGCTACGAGGTCTTTCCGTATCGGAGGTGCAAAAGTAAGAAAAAAAAATGAGATTCATGTTTGAATTTGAAAAATTACAGATGACCGTCGATTTGTTTCTTATTTCATCCATTTGCCTCAAATAATTCAATGTAATCACAGATATTGCGGTAAATCACAGAGGGGTAAAAACTATAAATCATGAATTCTACATTATTCAAATTTCGCGACATCAAGACCTATTCAAGTATCGAGTGGTTGGCCAACAATACCAAAAAGTACCGCACCGTATTTGAAGAAACAGAAGTGGCTTATGTCTATTGCGAGGTGACCCTTTACAACAAACGGTTTGATGAGGATGCGTGGTCGTTGAATTTGCGTATGCGATGCATCGATGAGAAAAACAACGAAATATGCTACTTGAATTGTGATCGCCCTGTGAACCCTGAAGAAGCGGTTATTTATGTGCGGGAAGGATGGGGTGTAAAAACACCGGGAGCTTATTGGAAAGAGGGTTTATATCGCTGGGAGGCCCTTGTTGATGACGAAGTGATCGCGACCAAAACGTTTTACATTCAAAACGTGGGTGCCATTCGTAAATCCAATCCCTACTTCAAAATCGACACGGTAAAATTGTACGAATCAAACAGCGCGGATACGGAAACAGGCGAACGAAAATACTACAGTGTATTCAATGCGATGAGCACGCGCTATGTCTGGATTGAGCTCAATTTGGATAACCTTACCCGCAAATCGAAAGACATTGCCATTGAGTTGCTTTTCAATTATCGCACATCCAGTGGATACCTAAAAGGAACCGTTTCTAAGATTTATTTTGTAAAACCTGAGGATGATCAATTCACCGCCACCATTGGATGGGGAAGCGATGTCATTGGCACGTGGTCGCGCGGGGATTATTTCGCCGAAGTGATATTCATGGACCATATGTTGGCGCAAGTGCCGTTCGAGATTGGCGAAGATTACGTGGCGGCTACGGAGGAAGATTTTGTGCCACTCACGCAAATAGAGTATGTGCATATAGATGATTTGTTGGCGGCGGAAGAAGAGGCCAAAGCGGAGGAAACTGCCACAAATACGGAAAAAGCTACAGTAGGTATCGAGCACATCATGCATGAGTTGGATGAATTAACCGGATTGGATCCCATCAAGAAGAAAATTCGAGAGTACTCAGATTATCTGCGTTTCGTGGCCCTGAGGAAAGAAAAAGGTTTCGATGAGAACGATAAAATCAACCTACACGCTGTCTTTAAAGGCAATCCAGGTACGGGTAAAACCACGGTAGCCCGCTTGCTGGGTAAAATCTACAAGGAAATGGGTCTGCTGAAAAAAGGACATGTGGTGGAAGTAGATCGCTCAGACCTGGTTGCAGAATACATCGGACAAACTGCACCCAAAACCAAAGAGGCCATTAAAAAGGCCAAAGACGGGGTGTTGTTTATCGACGAGGCATACGCGTTGGCAAGAAAAGATGAAGACAACAAGGATTTTGGTAAAGAAGCCATTGAGATCTTGTTGAAGGAACTGTCTGATGCCACTGATATCGCCATCATCGTTGCGGGTTATCCCGAGGAAATGGACGTTTTTTTGGAGTCGAACCCCGGCTTGAAATCTCGCTTTGTGATGCAATATGATTTCCCCGATTACACACCCCAAGAGTTGGTAAAAATTGCCACATTTGCTGGTGAAAAGCGTGGCGTTAACTTCGATGAAGCGGCACAAAAGGTGTTTCAAAAGTACCTAACCGACAAATACCGTGATCGCGATAAATTTTTCGGCAATGCACGCTTGGTGAACTCCATGGTGGACGAAGCCAAAATGAATTTGGGTTTGCGTATTATGAAATCGGAGCATCCCGAAACCTTGGATGCTGCTACATTATCGACCATCACAGAAACGGATTTGAAGCGCATTTTTGATCTGCACGAGGGCATACTTCCAGAAATACCCATCGATGAGGATTTGCTCCGTGAGGCAATGCTGAAGCTTCGCAATATGATAGGATTGGATCAGGTGAAGCACGACATCGAAGAATTGGTGAAATTGGTGCGCTTTTACAAGAGCTTGGGTAAGGACGTGAGGAAAATCTTCTCGCTACACAGCGTATTTAGTGGCAATCCAGGAACAGG
>DBCP01000079.1:8629-9751 GCA_002293105.1 Bacteroidetes bacterium UBA955
GGGGTACTGTTTATTGATGAGGCATACAGCTTGAGCGATGGGGGGAGCAACGATTTTGGTCGTGAAGCCATCGAAACTTTATTGAAGCGTATGGAGGATCGCAGGGGCGAGTTTATCGTTATTGCCGCAGGGTATACACAAAACATGGAGAAATTCATGGAGAGCAATCCCGGTTTGAAGTCGCGCTTCGATCGTGTTTTCCAATTCAAGGATTATAATTCAGACGATTTGTATACCATCGCACTGAATCAATTGCGGGATCATCACATCACACCAGAGCCAAAAGCAGCGGATCACTTGATGAAGTACATCGATTTCATGTTCAAAACCCGCGACAAGTATTTTGGCAATGGTAGGGCTGTAAGAAAGGTGATTGAGGAAGCGATCAGAAACCAACATTTGCGGCTGAGCGACTTGTCGAAATCCAAGTATACAAAAAAGGCCATTGAAACCCTTGTGTATGATGACGTAGAGGAATTTACCACTGAGGTGACACCCAACATGGCTTCGGGCGGTATTGGATTCAGGGTGTAGGGGTTATTCCCAACGATTGTTGCGTATGCGGTGGCTGTATTCCAGCATTTGCGACTGGAGTGTGGCGCGCATCCATTCAAACTGAGGTCCTTTTTGCGATAGAGGGGTTCCTTTCGGTTGATTGCGGTTTTGTTCGTGGTAGTCCACCACTTCGCCGCGCTGGTTCAATGCCAACACATAGGGATACTGAATGATGTAATACAAGTCTTTGTCGAAGTGCGTAGAATACCCCGGATAATTGGGGTCGAAAGCGCTTCTGCCAAAACCCAAACGCGGTTGAATGTTCGATTTTCCACTGGGCGATCCCAGCAGACTCCAAACCGTGGGCAGGATGTCGCACTGAGAAATGGTTTTTTGTGTGGCGATTTTGATCGTTGAATCTACTAGGTTTTTTGCCCAAGGCGATGTTGTGCTGGCGTGCGATTCTGGGATTAAAGACACTGCATCATCATTGTTTTTTCGTTGCCCTTGGATAAGGTTTTCGGAAATATTTACGCCAGGTGAATACACCAATACAGGCACCTCATAATGTCCACTCTGACTGTAG
Organism: Bacteroidetes bacterium UBA955; assembly: GCA_002293105.1. Classification (GTDB taxonomy): domain Bacteria; phylum Bacteroidota; class Bacteroidia; order NS11-12g; family UBA955; genus UBA955. The sequence continues at coordinate 9,711 of DBCP01000079.1, forward strand.
AAATATTCTTTGTCGGAGTGACTCGTATGATCCCCGGTAAT
>DBCP01000146.1:0-4157 GCA_002293105.1 Bacteroidetes bacterium UBA955
TCCTGTCCGTTCGAACTCATGATGCTATCCACCGAAGCCGGTGTACACAACTGCTTGTTCTGCGATGCCAATGCCGCCGCACTATACTGCGCAATCATATAACCACTATCCAAACCTGCACCATCGGCCAAATACGGCGATAAGCCCCGCTGTCCGCTCACCAACAAATACGTTCTGCGCTCGCTGATACTTCCCAACTCCGATAACGCCATTGCGGCGTAATCCAACGTCAACGCCAACGGCTGTCCGTGAAAATTGCCACCACTCAACACGATGTTTTCTTCCTCAAACACATTGGGGTTGTCGGTCACCGAATTCAACTCTGTTTCCCACACATCCAAACAATGATCCAAGGCATCGTAAGACGCACCATGAACCTGGGGAATACAGCGGAAACTATATGGGTCTTGTACCTGTTTTTTGGGTTCCTTTGCGATGGGTGAATCTTCCAAAATGGCCCGAATCTCCGCCGCCGCCGCAATCTGTCCGGCATGAGGCCTTACGCGATGAATTGGCGATTGAAAAGGATCCATCCTACAATCAAATGCATCAATACTCAATGCACTCACGATCGGCAACTGCTTGAAAATCTGTCGGATCCGCCTATAAGCCTCCACCGAATGTGCCAACATGAACTGGGTACCATTGATGAGGCCAAGCGCTTCCTTGGGACCGAGTTGCAACGGTTGCCAATTGTTTTGGGCCAACCATTGCTCACCAGAAATTTCACCATGCTGGGGGTGACGCAAAAAGCCTTTCCCGATGAGCGGAAGCACCATTTGCGACAGGGGTGCGAGGTCGCCAGAGGCACCAAGCGATCCCTGCTCCGTAACCACGGGATACCATTGCTGGTTGTACATGGCCGATAAGCGTTCAAAGATTTCTGGTCGGATCGCCGAGTACCCTTTACTCATGTTCAGCATTTTGAGCCAAAGCATGGCACGAACCAGGTGCATATTGAGGGGATTACCCACGCCTGCGGCGTGGGTAATCAGTAAATTTTCTTGCAGAGCACTCAAATCCTCTCTCGAAATTTCAACATTTTGCAAGGAACCAAAACCTGTATTTACACCATAAACGGGTGAAGTGGCTTTATCTAAATATGATTGCAAGAATGCCACGCTGCGATCCATCCGTTCACGAACCTCCAACGACAGCTCAACGGGCTGCTGCAATGCCTCAATGGCTTCCTGCAAAGTATAAAATGATTTCATTTTGTAATTATCAATCGTTTAATAAAAGTCTTTTCCCAATTTAAATCGAAGCCGCAATCACCGCAGCGATTTCCTCTACCGAACCTAACACCTGCTCACCAGATACCAAATTCTTGAGCGCTACCTTATTTGCTTGCAACTCCTCGTTTCCGATGATCACCGCAAAACCCATTTTCTTGTCGTTGGCATAATCCAACTGTTTTTTCAATTTGGGTGTACCGGGATACATTTCTGCGGTAAAGCCATGCGCGCGGAGCGCGCGAGCCACTCCCGCCCCAAACACTTCACACGACGTATCCATCGCGCAAACCAAAACCCCTCCAACCGCTTGCTCCATGGCATCGAACAATCCCGCCGCCTCCATCGTATCGTATACCCGATCCAAACCAAAACTCACACCAACTCCGGAAACATCCTTCAAGCCAAAAACACCCGTCAAATTATCATACCTACCGCCGCCACCAATGCTTCCCAATCTAAAATCTGCGGGCAATCGACCATCTGTAGCTTCCACTTCAAACACTGCACCCGTGTAGTAACTCAAGCCCCTGGCCAACGTAAAATCCAACACCACGTGGGTTGAATCACCCAACAATCCAAATATCTTCTCCAACTCACCCAATCCCTTATTCAGGGCATCGCCTTGTAAAAAATCAGCACCGCCCGCCAACAACATTTTCTCTGCATTGCCACTCACCGATTTGCTATCCCAAAGCCATTTCCATGCATTCAACGCCATCGATAGGCCCTTCTCTTCGAGTTCCTTCGACACCCCCTCAAAACCAATTTTATCGGCCTTATCAATGATAATCATAAACGCATTCCAATTCTCTACCGTTTCCAACACGCCCAAGAATGCATCCAAAATTCCGCGATGATTGATGCGAATCTTTACGCCCAAATCCAGTGCGGCAAACACTTCCAAATACATCTCCACCAATTCCGCTTCCGAAACCACCGAATTCGCGCCAACCACATCAATATCGCACTGCCAAAATTCACGATACCGACCTTTTTGTGGGCGATCTGCGCGCCAAACCGGCTGCATCTGATAACGCTTAAATGGAAAAACAATGTCGTTGCGATTCATCACCACAAAACGAGCCAGAGGAACCGTTAAATCATAACGCAACCCACGATCCGAAATCTGTGGCGTTAACCCTTTGCTGTCTTTGGCCGCCAACATCGCGGGATCGGCCTTCGACAAAAAATCACCTGAATTCAATACTTTGAACAACAGTTGATCACCCTCATTGCCATATTTACCTTGTAAAGTGCGTAGGTTTTCCAAAGACGGGGTTTCCAAGGCACCAAAACCATGAGACACAAACACACGCTCCATCACCGAAGTGATATATTTTCTGCGCTGCATCACACGGGGTGAAAAATCTCGGGTTCCGGACGGCAAACTGGGCTTTTCCATGTTGCGAAGTTAACACCCAACGGCCAAAGCCGTAAATCAGTTGCGATTTTTGCAAAAAATGAATCTGTTTTGGCACCAAATTTGAAATACTTTTGCCACGATGAAAAAACACATTACTTCTTTGCTGTTCGCCCTCATGGCATTTGCACCCCAAATGTTCGCTCAAGATGCCAACCAAGATGCACCTTCAGTGCAAGTGAAAGACATCGACGGCGCGCCCATCAACTTCAATACAACCGTTGAAAAAGGAAAAATCACTGTGGTATCCTTCTGGGCCACCTGGTGTGGACCTTGTATCAAAGAATTGCAAGCCATCGACGAGCTTTATGCCGATTGGCAAACCAAATACAATGTAAAACTCGTGGCAGTAAGTATCGATGATGCCAGAAACAGTCGCAAAGTGAAGCCCAAAGTCTTGGCAGAAAATTGGCAGTACCAAATCATCCTCGATGAGAACATGGATTTGGCCCGCGCCATGAATGTAAACAACCCACCCATGACTTTCGTGTTCGATAAAAATGGCAAAATGGTTTACTCACACCAAGGTTATACGCCAGGCGCCGAAGCTGAGCTAGAAGCGCATATCGCCGAATTGGCCAAATAATCAGCGCCCAATCAACGCATAGGAACCTCAACCACCAATACATCTGCATTTTCAGATGCGATGATATTCAGTTGATCTACCTCCCAAATGCCCACAGCATCGCGACGCCCCAACGTGTGACCGTTCACTTCCACTGAGCCTTCAATCACAAAAACATAGGCGCCTTGGTATTCCCCGTGTAATTCGTAATCACCTTGAGAACCCGCGGTCATCTCGCGGCGAACAAAATACGTATCTTGCTGAGCCTTGATGGAACTACCACCCTCGGGAGTAACCAAAAATTGCCAAGCATCTTTTCGATCCGCTGCGTCAAAATATCGCTGATCGTAACTCGGCGTTAAATTGTGAGCCCTCGGGAAAACCCAAAGTTGCAACAACTTGCTCTCTTCCACCGAACTGCTATTTACCTCACTGTGCGTAATACCCGTTCCCGCCGTCATGTGTTGAACCTCGCCCGCCTTGATCACTGCCGTATGCCCCATGGAGTCTTTGTGCTGTAACTCGCCCGAAAGCATAATGGTCACAATCTCCATATTGTCGTGAGGATGCATCCCAAAACCCATACTCGGGGCAATGATGTCATCGTTCAAAACACGCAAAGCGCCAAAATGAATCTTCTGAGGGTCGTACCAATGCGCAAAACTGAAGCTAAATTTTGAATCCAACCATGCCATTTTGTTAACGCCGCGCTCAGCAGCTGGGTGAAATTTGTATTTCATGCTATCGCCAATATTTGTTGAAACAAAAATACATCAAAAACTGATGCAAACCTGTTCCAAATCCATTCGAAACAATTACAAAATTTCCTCCGGCAAAGGAATTCTGGCATTTGTATCGATCAAAACACCATCTACGCCCGCCGCCGCCGCCGCATCCAAATCGCGCTGTTTATCGCCAATGATCAAACACTGTTCAG
>DBCP01000146.1:4250-6171 GCA_002293105.1 Bacteroidetes bacterium UBA955
AATCCGGGTGGTGCGGACAGAAATAAAAATGAGCTATGGAAAAACCCGCTTGCACACACAATCCTTGAAAATATTGGTGCATCGCATGAACATCGGCCTCCTCATACAAACCCTTGGCCAAGCCGCCCTGATTGGTCACCACAATGAGTAAATACCCCGCATCGTGCCATACTTTCAGCGTTTCCACCACACTCGGTAGCACCTCAAACTCAGCCAACGACTTGGTATAATCGCCCGGATCGTGGTTGATTACGCCATCTCTATCGAGGAATAAGGCTTTTCTTACGTTCAGTGATTCACCCATTTTTTTCATTTCCCTGCAAAATAACTTAATTTCGCTCACCGAATCGCATGTCGAAGTATCTAGTTATCATTCCAACCTACAACGAAATCGAGAATATCGAAAGAATGGTCCATACCGTAATGGCCTTGGAGAAAGACATCGACCTGTTGGTGGTTGACGACAATTCGCCCGATGGCACAGCCAATCAAGTGGATGCGATGATGTCTCAGTACAACACCCAAAGAACCAAATTGCACATCCTAAAACGCCAAGGCAAAAACGGATTGGGCACCGCTTATATCGCAGGTTTCCATTGGGCTTTGGAGCGCAAATACGAGTACATCTGCGAAATGGATTGCGATTTCTCCCACCCGGTAGACCAACTCCCCAACCTCATCGCCAAGTGCGAGGCAGGCGCCGATGTTTGCGTGGGCTCTCGCTATTATGGTGGCGTGGTAAACGTGGTCAATTGGCCCATGGGACGGGTGCTAATGAGCTACTATGCAAGCAAATACGTAAAGTTTATTACGGGCTTGAACATTGCAGACACCACCGCCGGATTCGTGTGTTACAAGCGCCAAGTACTTGAATCCATTGGCATCGACGATATCAAATTCCGTGGGTACGCGTTTCAAATTGAAATGAAGTTTCGCTCAGATTGCAAGGGCTTTAAAATTCAAGAACACCCCATTATTTTCACCGATCGCACCGCGGGGACCTCTAAAATGAGCACCAAAATTTTCCGTGAAGCCTTGTTTGGGGTGATCGAATTGAAAATCAAACGAATTTTTGGCAGAATTTAATTTTCACCCATGATGTTGAACCGAACGACAGGCGTTTCGATCCTTCAGCATCCGATTTTCTTGGCGATTTTATTTTTTTTCTTGGCGATGGGCATCAACCTCATCGGCATCGATTTGTTGAGCTTAACCTCCGACGAGTGCTTCAGCATCTACCATGCCCAGATGTCGCCCCGCCTCATATACCACCACCTTTCAACCGGAAACAACCCGCCATTACACGAATGGATTTTGCATTACTGGATGGGTTGGTTTGGCGACAGTGCTTTTTCTGTACGATTGCCTTCGGCGATTTTCAGCAGCCTAACAACGGCTTTGATTTTCATTTTGGGGACGCAAATTTCTGCAGGGAATGAAAAACTCGAGAAAGCGGCTGGGAACACCAGCATTGGAGGGATAGCTGCGCTGCTATTTTTGGCGAGCAATTACACAACTTTTTTGGCCCATGAAGCGAGGACCTACAACCTCACTTTGTTTCTGGGTGTATTGAGTACGATCTGTTTTGTTACGGCGATTCGGTCGGGAAAAACGAAGCATTTTCTTGTTTACGGATTAATTGGCGGACTCTTGTGTTTGTCGCACTTCTTTGGCATTTGGATTTTGTTGGCCCAGGGCAGTTTTTGGTTGAAAACAAATTGGAGAAACCCAAATGCATTTAAGAAAATGGGTTGGGCCGTGTTGGGTTTCGGCATTGCGTTTGGCTGGTATGTTCCCAATTTGTGGTATCGATTTGTGGATAGCGCGTCCCAGGGCACCTGGGTAAACCCAGCGCCCTGGGACGCACCCTATTTCACCCTTTGGAAATACTTAAACACACCCATTGCAACCATCATTGCGG
>DBCP01000146.1:6218-6553 GCA_002293105.1 Bacteroidetes bacterium UBA955
CATCAACCTCGCGGCCAAGAAATCCATCGCCCAAAAACAAAACGCCCAACTCATTTTATGGCTTTTTGCACTCCCCTTTTTCGGACAGTGGCTATTGAGTTTAGACCATCCATTTTCTATTCCGATGTTCACCGAGCGATACGCCTCCATCACGCTGCCCTTCTTGTGCTTGATTTTGGCGATGGCCCTATCCAGGTTGCGTGAACAGTACAACCAAGGCTTATACCGCTTTGCACTCGCTCTTTTCTTCTCCACCATACTCTCAGGAAAGATCTTCACCCCGGCCAACCAAGCATGCGCCAGAGAAGCCTTACAAACTGCAAAAGTTAGCCTGG
>DBCP01000011.1:0-5920 GCA_002293105.1 Bacteroidetes bacterium UBA955
GCAAATGCTTTGCGCTGCGCCAAGCTCAAACTGCCATTGCCCTCAGTGAAGGCTTCTAAGAAGGTATTGTATTCGTTTTTGTGGGCGATGATGGTTGTGTGTGCATGGTTTTTGGCACCCGCGCGAATCAATGAAACACCGCCAATGTCAATCTTTTCGATGATGTCAACTTCGCTACCACCTGCAGCCACCGTCTCTGCAAAAGGATACAAATCCACCATCACCAAGTCGTACAATGGGATTTCATACTGTGCGATCTCTTGCATGTCTTGATCCAACTCCCTGCGCGCCAAAATGCCACCGAAAACTTTTGGGTGTAACGTTTTTACGCGACCGCCCAAAATAGAAGGATAGCCGGTGATGTCTTCAACGGCCACACAGGGGATGCCCATGTCTTCGATGAACTTGCGGGTTCCGCCGGTAGAATAAAGGGTTACATTTTTTTCGTGCAGTGCTTGTACGATCTTATCTAATCCGTCTTTGTAAAAAACGGAAATCAATGCAGATTGAATGGGTGAATTCACAGCACAAAATTAGGGCTAATTGCCACGATTAGGGGCGATAAAACCTTGAAGTTTATCCCAAGTTTTTCACAACCTGAAAGGCATGGGTTAATTGTCCGATCTATCGCTCCGCGTTTGGATCGATGTCTCTACCTCCCCGACGGTGTTTGGGGGTGTACGGACAATGTCTGCAACCATTCCCGCAACAAAATCCGCGCTTCTGGTGGTAGGCTCCAGTGAAGACCAAAAAGCCGTTTTCGAAATAATAATCCGCCTCTGCTGGTTTCTCAACCTTGGGATCAGTCTTTGCCATGACAAGCTTTGAACTTTTTACCGCTGCCGCAAGGACAAGGGTCGTTCCGTCCAATCTTCAAATCGTTGATAATTGGGTTTTGGGTTGGACGCGGGGCCGACATTTCCGGTGAAGGTGCCGCCGATGAGCCCATATCGCCTCCCAAGCTTTCCATTTCAGGTCTGCTGGTTTGGATTTTTGGATCTTGGCGTTTCAATGCAGGACGGGCTTCTGATACCTCATTTTCTGCATGGATGCGTGCGCGGAACAACATGCCCAATACCTGGGTGTTGATGCGCGTTAACATCTTGCCAAACAACTCAAAACTCTCGATTTTATAAATCAACAACGGATCTTTCTGCTCGTATTGCGCGTTGTGAGAACTTTGCTTCAATTCATCCAATTCCCGCAAATGCTCTTTCCATTCGTCATCCAAAATGGATAGGGTAGCACTCTTCTCCAATTCATGAATCATGGCCCGGCAATCTGATTCCAAGGCCTTGTTCATGTTAACGGTAAGCTGGTATTGGTGTGTGCCATCGGTCATCGGTACAACCACATTCTCGATGCGTTCACCCTGCTCGGCGCGAATGCTCTGAAATACTGGCAATGCTTGAATGCGCATGTTTTCCGTTTTGTGGGCGTATCGCTGGGTTAAATCATCAAACAATCGTTCGGCCAATTCCTCTGCTGACTTAGCACTATCAAACTCGTCCTCGCTGAACGGCAAATCCATGGCCAAGGTGCGAATCACTTCCAACTCCAACTCCATGTATTGACCGCCGTTTTTGTACTGCTCAACGGTTTCCTGACACCAATTGTACAACATGTTGCGTAAATCGATGCTCAAACGCTCGCCAAACAAGGCATTGCTACGCATGCGGTAAATGTTCGTGCGCTGCTTGTTCATGACATCGTCGTACTCCAACAAACGCTTACGAACACCAAAGTTGTTCTGCTCCATGCGCTTTTGGTTCCGTTCGATGGTTTGGGTCATCATGCTGTTTTCAATCACATCATCTTCACCATAGCCAAAACGGTCCATCAGTTTGCTCACGCGCTCTGATCCGAAAATTCGCATCAAATCATCCTCCAAACTCACGTAAAAACGGGATGTTCCTGGATCGCCTTGACGACCTGCACGTCCGCGGAGCTGTCTATCAACCCGGCGACTATCATGTCGCTCAGTACCAATAATTGCCAATCCGCCCAACGCTTTCACCTCGTCGTCGATCTTGATATCCGTACCACGACCGGCCATGTTTGTGGCGATGGTCACAGCACCTTTTAGTCCTGCTTCGGCCACGATTCCGGCCTCGTTCTGGTGCTGTTTGGCGTTCAATACATTGTGTTTGATGCCACGCAACTTCAGCATTCGGCTTAGCAATTCGCTCACTTCAACCGATGTTGTACCTACCAAAACGGGTCTTCCTGCAGTGCTCAATTGCACCACTTCGTCGATCACCGCATTGTATTTGGCACGCTTCGATTTGTATACCAAGTCTTCTTGATCGGTTCTAGAAATGCCCCTGTTGGTAGGGATCACCATCACGCCCAATTTGTAAATATCCCACAATTCCTGGGCTTCGGTTTCAGCCGTACCCGTCATACCCGCCAACTTGTGGTACATGCGGAAATAGTTTTGCAGTGTAATGGTGGCGTAGGTTTGGGTTGCCGCTTCCACGCGCACGTTTTCTTTGGCCTCGATTGCTTGGTGCAAACCATCAGAGTATCGGCGGCCTTCCATGACACGACCGGTTTGTTCGTCCACGATTTTTACTTTGCCATCGGCGAGGATGTATTCCACATCTTGCTCGAATAAAGTGTAGGCTTTCAATAACTGTTGCACGGAGTGAATGCGCTCGCTTTTTTCAGCGAAATCTTGCATTAACACATCTTTGCGTTTCAATTTGTCGGCTTCGCCATCACTGCTACGTTCAATTTCTGCCATTTCAAAGCCCACATCGGGCAACACGAAGAAATTGGCGTCTGATTCACCTTGGGTGATTAATTCCAGCCCTTTTTCAGTCAATTCTACGCTGTTGGTTTTCTCTTCGATGGTGAAATACAGAGGAGAATCTGCCAACGGCATTTCCTTTTGCTGGTCTTGCAAATAGTGGTTTTCGGTTTTGGTTAGGATACTGCGAACGCCGCTTTCTCCCAAGAATTTGATTACGGCTTTGTTTTTAGGCAATCCACGGAATGCGCGCAACAAGGCCAATCCACCTTCGCCTTCTTTGTGACCGGTATTTCCGGCGGCAATCAATTTTTTGGCTTCTACCAAAGCCGTATTGGCGTAGCGTTTTTGTGCCTCTACCAATTTTTCAATGCGGGGCTTCAATGCCTCGAACTGTTGAATATCTCCTTTGGGGGTTGGTCCGCTGATAATCAACGGGGTACGGGCATCATCAATCAATACCGAATCCGCTTCATCAATCATCGCATAGTGGTGCTTGCGTTGCACTTGCTCTTCTGGCGTATGGGCCATGTTGTCGCGCAAGTAATCAAAGCCAAATTCGTTGTTGGTTCCGTAGGTGATGTCGGCCAAATACGCTTTTGTACGCTCTTCGCTGTTGGGGCGATGATATTCCAAGCAATCAACGGTCAGTCCCAAGAAATTAAACAGAGGGGCGTTCCATTCACTGTCACGACGGGCCAAGTATTCATTCACGGTAACCATGTGTACACCGCGTTTTCCCAATGCGTTGAGGTAGGCGGGCAGGGTACTCACCAACGTTTTACCTTCACCGGTAGCCATTTCTGATATTTTTCCTCGGTGCAAGGCGATACCTCCAATCAACTGTACATCGTAATGCACCATGTTCCAGCGGATTTTACCACCGGCGGCCGTCCATTCGTTCTTGTATGATACCTGGTCACCCTGGATGGCGATGTGCGGGTGCTTCAAGGCAAGTGCGCGATCGAGTTCTGTGGCCTGTGCCATTACCTCCGTATTTTCCGTGAAACGGCGCGCAGTTTCTTTTACCACAGCGAACGCTTCAGGCAGCAATTCTGCCAAAATATCTTCCAGTTCTTTGTCGCGCTTCTTTTCAATCTCATCCAACGCGTTGAACAAATCGTCTTTCAGTTCAACATCGGTTTCTGCAGTTTCTGCCAATTGTTTTTTGTAATCGGCGATTTCCGTGTCGATTTCCAACAAGTGTGCGTTGATGCGGTCAATGAACTCTTGCGTTTTACCACGAAGGGCATCGTTACTCAACGATGCGTATTCTTCGAAAAACGAGTTGATTTGGGCCACAATGGGCTCTATTTCTTTCAACGCTTTTTCGGCAGATGTGCCGCCAAGCAACTTGGAGAATGATTTGAGGATATTGCCAAACATGATAAGTATGCGAAAATACGGTTTATTTGGGTTTGCGAAAATCTTGCCAAGGATGATTTATGACGAAATGACCGACATTTAATGCACATTTAACGGACCGCTACACAATTTTGTGGAATTTTAAAACCCTTTCAGGGCTATTTTGTTTAACTTTAACATGAGAGTATTTTTTACAGTATTGGGTCTGCTTTTGGCACATGTGGCCACAGCCCAAGTAGTTATTCAAGGAAAAGTGGTGGATGTGATGAGTCGTAAACCCTTGGTTGGGGCGAAGGTTCAGCTCGACAAACAAGAGGTGTTTGTACAAACTACCGCCGACGGTTCTTTCGCCATTAACAACATAGACCCAGGCTATCACACCGTCACCGCAACCTTAGACGGCTACGAATCAGAAACGTCTTCGGAGCTGTTGTTCACTTACGACAAGTCGCCTTTTATTACCCTGGAAATGCAATCATTGGCATCGGGTGTGGGAGAGGTTACAATTCGCAAAACCAGTATCCAGAAGCGCGAGGCAGAAAGCCCCGTATCTTCCCAAAAACTGAGCATTCGCGAGATCGAGCGCAATCCCGGTGGAAACCGCGATATCTCCAAAATTATCCAAAGTTTGCCCGGTGTAATTAGCGTTCCTGGATTTCGAAATGACGTAGTCATTCGCGGAGGATCCCCATCGGAGAACAAATTCTACCTAGACGGTATTGAAATTCCCATCATCAACCACTTTCAAACCCAAGGAAGTACCGGCGGACCGGTGGGCTTGCTCAACGTGAATTTTATCAAAGAAGTGAACTTTTACACCGGTGCGTTTCCTGTCAATTACGCAAACGGTTTGAGTAGCGTGTTGGATTTTCGACAGATGGATGGCAATGCCAACAAAGCCAAATATCGCTTTACCTTGGGAAGTAGCGATGTGGGGTTTACCGCCGACGGTCCGATAGGCAAAAAAACCACGTACATTTTCTCGGCACGACAAAGTTACCTGCAGGGGTTGTTTTCATTGTTGGGACTGCCATTTTTACCGAATTTCATTGATTATCAAGCCAAAGTAAAAGTGAAATTGAATGAGAAGGATGATATTTCCTTTTTGATGGTGGGTGCGGTGGATTTCTTCCGATTGAATTTGAAAGTGAATGACAACATTACCGACAGCATTCAATTGAAAAGCAATAAATACATTCTGGGCTATCTGCCTGTTTATAGACAATGGAATTACACATTTGGTACTGTTTATACGCACTATGGCGCCCAGTCAAAAACCCAGTATTTTTTGAGCCGCAACATGCTCAATAATACATCGTATAAATACCGCAACAACGACGAGAGCAGCGAAGACAACCGCATCTTCAATTACAAAAGCATCGAGGAAGAAAACAAATTGCGCATCGAGAATTCTCGCACTCTCCGCAAATGGAAATTGTTGGCGGGAACTGGATTGGAATACGTGCAGTTTGGGGTTGATAACAAAGCCAAAATACTGATTCCCGGTGCCCCAGGTACCGCGGGAACCATCCAAGATATCGCTTTCTCCACGCAGCTAGACTTGGCAAAATACAGCGGGTTTGTTCGTGCGTACCGCAATGTCATGGGCAATGGTACGTTGAGCTTCGCAGGTCGTTTAGACGGAAATACATACAATAAACACATGCAAAATGTGCTGAATCAACCCACGGCATCGGTGAGTGCAAGTTTGCCAACTCCTGTGAATGGTTTGTTTTTCAATGCCAACGTAGGCCAGTTTACGCAATTGCCGTCTTACACCATTTTGGGTTATCGCAATGCCGC
>DBCP01000011.1:6013-6315 GCA_002293105.1 Bacteroidetes bacterium UBA955
AAAGTCAAAGATACACGCATTACTTTGGAGGGATTTTACAAGCAATATGCGAATTACCCGTTGGCCTTGAACGATAGCATCAGCCTGGGTAACTTGGGTACCGATTTCGCGGTAGTGGGTAACGAACCTGTGAGCTCTGTTTGCGATGGCCGTGCCTACGGTATGGAGTTTTTGTTGCAGAAAAGAAGTCGCTCCGGCCTTTATGGTATCCTTGCCTACACATTGAGTTGGAGTGAGTTTAGCGATAAAAACGGCAATGCCGTGAAGAGTGCTTGGGATAGCCGACACACCTTGAGTTTGGT
>DBCP01000011.1:6407-6753 GCA_002293105.1 Bacteroidetes bacterium UBA955
CAGCGCAGTTTGGTGAAGAGCAACTGGGATGTAAAAGGTGTGGCTTTGAACGATTATAATCGGTTGAATACTGAGCGATTGGGTACCTTTTCGCAGTTGGATGTGCGCGTTGACAAGGTTTGGTATTTCAAAAAGTCGTCGTTGAATTTGTATATGGACATTCAGAATTTCTTGAACAAGGAATATTTGGGGGCGCCTACGTTGATCGCAGCTCAAGATGCATCGGGCAATTTAATGACCGATCCCAATGCAACGGTTCCGTCTTATAAATCTGATTATTTGGTCAATTCTACGGGTTTCTTACAGCCTTCGATTGGGGTAATTCTGGATTTTTAATTCAGAGAAA
>DBCP01000120.1:0-695 GCA_002293105.1 Bacteroidetes bacterium UBA955
TTTATCCGCGGTTTGTTCCCACTCAATCCCAAAATTACCTTTTTGAATAACGGCACAATGGGAATCACACCCCTACCCGTATTGGAAGCATTGAACAAATCGTTCCGAAACTTGGCAGAAAATGCCGCATACCCCATGCACGATGGCAGCTTCGAAGACCAATTGGCCGCCATCATCGGATGCAAAGGCAGCGAATTGGCCATCACCAAAAATGTGAGCGAAGGGGTTAATTTGGCCTGCAGAGCCATACCCTTGAAGAGGGGCGATGAAGTCATAATTACCCGACATGAACACGTGGGTGGTTGCGCCCCTTGGTTGTATCGAGCCAAAACCGAAGGCATCGTGCTGAAAGTGATTGAGTTGGGTAACACCGCAGCAGAAACTCTTCAGCGCGTGAAAGACGCCAAAACCAGCAAGACCAAAGTGTTGGCATTGCCGCACATTCCGTGTACCATCGGACAAATACTCCCCGTTAAGGAAATTTGCACTTGGGCCCGGGAAAATCAGATTATTTCGGCCATCGACGGCGCACATCCGTTGGGGATGGTTGAGTTCAACCTCAAAGACATCGGCTGCGATTACTACAGCGGGTGCTTTCATAAATGGCTGTTAGGTCCAATAGGCACAGGCTTTTTCTTCGCCTCGGAAGCCATCTTGAACCAATCGGTCATTCACCATGTGGCGGCCTATTCGGT
>DBCP01000120.1:765-1058 GCA_002293105.1 Bacteroidetes bacterium UBA955
GCGCGATACAGCTACGGCACTTTCTCCGGCCCGATGCACGATGGGGCAAAGGCTGCGATGAAATTTTATTTATCGGTTGGACCGTCGCTCATCGAAAAACGGGTGAAACACCTCAGCAAATTCTTGATGGATGGATTGATGGCGTTGAACAACCAGGCCAAGGGACCGAACGGCACAGCAACAACTGCCACAGACGGAAAGCCTTTGTTGTGGAAGATGCACAACAGTCAAGGTCCGATCATACAAATCCTCACCCCATTGGAAGACATTTCTCGGGGTGCGCAGGTGGGTTT
>DBCP01000120.1:1218-1386 GCA_002293105.1 Bacteroidetes bacterium UBA955
AACAGCGTAATATTGCGATATGTAGCGGAAAACGACATCCATTGTGTGCGGGTTTCAACGCACTATTACAACAACCAATCCGACCTAAACCGCTTTTTTGAGGTATTGAACGCCTTTTTGAAGGAAGAGGGATGGATTTAAACCGTCTTGATTCCCGTAATTTTGATG
>DBCP01000120.1:1490-1739 GCA_002293105.1 Bacteroidetes bacterium UBA955
GTGTTTCACACAGCAGAGAGGCTTTAACCTGGAGTGCAAATAGCACTTTACAGAGCTGGTTCAACCCTGAAAAACCGCCCATCCAATGGTGCGCTTTACCCTTGAACAAAGCAGGTGGTTTTATGCAGGTGATCCGCGCGGCGGTCTGGCAAACTTCATTGTGGGTATTGCCACCCCAAACCAATCCGCTGTTGCACCTGGATCAGGCGACGTTTTTTTTATTCAATCCAAAAACACTTGGCTTTGAAA
>DBCP01000120.1:1894-3138 GCA_002293105.1 Bacteroidetes bacterium UBA955
CTGGGCGGACAGGCACTGTCTGGGGAGTTAGAAACGCGATTGATTTCAGACTTTCCCAAAACCCGATTCATTCATACTTTTGGTTCCACTGAAACGGCATCACACTTTGCCGGGCGCGAAATAATCCCCGGAAATTCAGACTACTGCATCGCGCCCGGCACCCAAATCTCCACCAATGAAAAGGGTGAAATACAGGTCTGCAATCCAACCACCAAAAACCAGTGGATCACACTGCACGATCGCATAGAAATCACTGCACCAAACCGCTTCCGTTGGCTCGAACGAAGCAACCTCTATATCAACACCGGCGGCATCAAAATAGCCATCGAACCACTAGAAAATCGCATCGCAGCACTACTCAACTGGCCCCAATTCTCATTCTACATTATTGGGAAACCCCACCCCACCTTCGGCGAACAAATCACCCTTTTCACCACACATACTACCCCCATAGAAATCATCCAACAAGGCCTATCGGCCTTGACCAAAATGGAACAGCCCAAGGAAATCCTTTATATCGCAGAAATCCCTACCCTGCCCAACGGCAAAATCGATAGAAATACCAGGAAAATTTCTGGCCTCAATTAAGGCAATCCAATTCCGTAACTCACCGTTTCCTCAGCGCCCGCTGCCAACTTGTGCAAGCCCGCTTTCTCTGTAAATTGACCAGTTGAACCCACTTCATCGGCCCATCCCCACCATGGTTCAATGCAGAAGAATGGCGCACCAGGTTTGGTCCAAAAGCCCACCGCATCCCATTCCCAACAGTAAAAATCAAGCATCGCATCGCCCTGAGAATCCAACAGCGTCACCGCATCAAAAACAGGGTCGTTGAACACGATTGCATCGCTCTCAAACAACGCATCGCTCAAAGCCAACACCCCAGTAGACACCTCCACCATCGCCGTTTTTCCCGAATAATATCCGCCTTCAATCAACCTCCGCTCGGCCGAAAAACCCACACGCTCACCGGCCTGTGAAAATGCCAACGAATGTCCCTCCAACGCCCCCCGCAAAGCAAAGCCCGGATGTCCGCCCACCGAATACAACATCTCCGCATTGCCCAAATTTTCCGTGATGTAATCCACCCACAACACCCGTTCATCGAACCGGTATCGCACTTGAAAGTGAAAAGCAAATGGATACACCGCCATTGTCTGTTCATTCCATTTCAATCCCAACAAAACCGAAGATTCATCTTGCTCCATCACCACAAATTGTTGATCCCTTGCAAACCCATGCTG
>DBCP01000120.1:3200-6011 GCA_002293105.1 Bacteroidetes bacterium UBA955
AATCGGAAACAAATTGGGTGCAACGCGGTTCCAGTGGATATCATCCTTTTGCCACAGCACATTCTCGCAACCATCGGCTTTTAGCGTTTGCAACTCCGCGCCCATCAGCGCAATTTCAGCCATCACGCCATCGCCAACAATTTGAACTTTATCTCGATTCATCGACACAAAGATAATCGCAAGGTTTCCTTGCTAAAGAAATCAACCACTTGTTAAATACAGATTCTTTTTGGCCTCGCCCCACCAATAAAATGAAAAACCCGATGTAAGTTAGCGTGATGATTGAACTGAAAGGCCCATTGAAAGCATTGGTGCTCGACGATGAAAAATCGGGGCGCGACATGGTGGGTTATTTCATTGCTGAAAACGCCGCCGACCTGTTTGGCGATGTGTTTTTTGCTAGCAATATTGACGAAGCAACCAAAATACTTGCTCAAAATGCCATTGACGTGGTCTTTTTAGACATCCAACTCAAAGGTGAGATTGGATTTAACATCACCCAAATTTTACCGCCTAACACCCATGTGGTCGTGGTCAGTGCCTTTCCTGAATACGCAATGCAAGCCATCAAATTGGAGGTTGTCGACTATTTGCTGAAGCCAATTTCCGAGGATGATTTTATCAAATTGAAACAGAAAATTGAAAAGCGCGTAGACTTGACCAAAAAAACCGATACCGTGACCTTGGGCAACAAATCTTCCCTCATCATTCGCGAGAGCGGCATGAATGTAGTTGTGCCTTTCCAAGACATTGAATACGTGGAAGCTGCTGGCGCTTATTCGAAAATCATCACCCAACAGAAAGAACATCTCATTTCCAAAACATTAAAAGTTTTATCACCATCTTTGCCCAGTCATTTCGTCCGCGTACACCGCTCATACCTGGTGCCCGTTGACCAAATCGCCACATACAAAAGCAATCAATTATGCCTAAAAAATGGAAAACAAATCGCCCTTTCCAAAACTGGAAGAAAGGTGTTGCAAGCTTCCTATGGCATTGGTTGATCATTGCGGCATTTGCGCAGACCCAGCCCCAACTTCCTGAAATCATCACCCAAGATGGGCTGCCTACAGCCAGCACCCGTCGCGTTATAGAACTTCCCAACGGCAGCGTTTTGGTGGCAACCGATGGCGGAATCCATTTTACACCAGAACAGCAGCCGTCTCTTTCCCGCATAAAAAAAACTGTGGGTACACAACAATGCTGGGATTTACAGGTGGTGGGAAACACATTGTACGTGGCAACTTACAATCATGGTTTATACCTTTTCGATCTTCAACGGGGGGATGTCATTCAACACTTCACCCATCCCAACCTTGATAAAATTCGTAGGTTTAGGTACGTGAACGGCCGACTCTTTTGCATTGCCCGATACGGTATTTTTGAAATCATCGGCAACAAACTCACGTTGCGTTTGAAATCAGCACGCGACCTCCCTACAGGCAATATGCCCATGGATGTATTCATCCGTAAAAACCAGTTACATGCCCTTTCCTATCCGGAAACTACAATCATGCAGCAGCAAAAAAACGGTCGTTGGGAAAATTGGAATGCCATCCTCCAAAAAGAAGGCAAGCAAATCCCAAGCAACCGATACAACAACATTTCCTGCTTTCAGACCGATTCACAAGTCTTTTTAGGTGGGGTAAATACGTATACAGTCATTGAGGCCAACGACAATTGGACATTATACACTTTAAAAGCCAAACTCAATGAATCTTGGGCGTTCTGGGATTTCCAAGTACATCGTGGTCAAGTATATGGTGCGGTCTCAAATACCAGCGATTTCAATGACGGATTTTTACACGCCCACCAGCCCAGTATAACCGAATATTACCCTCCTCACAGCCACTCCCTGTGGTCAATTACCCCCTCCAAATTTCGCGATGCCATCTGGATTTCTACCGAAACAAATGGCGTGCATTTGGCCATTCAACCAGCCCACAACCAATACGCTCACACGGATTTCAATACGCAAATCAAAGCCACTGAGCACTTTGTTGTTCGACACAATCCATCGTATTTATCCATAGATTTTTCGAATGATCCAGATGCGTCTATACCCATTCATCAGACAAAAACACTGCCCAGTGTAGACCGCATTCGAGAAGTCGTTGAATATAAAAACCTATTGTATTTGATGGGTGCTCGCTTCCTTTGGCAGTACAATCCCAAAACGGGGGAAATGAAGGACATCTTGAATACAGAAGATTTTCAATGGATGCACATCCGAAATGGCAAAATTTGGCTTTTTAAACCCTATAACAATGTTTGGATTTTCGATCCCATAACAAAATCGATGACCGATGCAGGATATGAGGCCAAAGCCGATTGCGTTCGTAAAGCGAATAATTTGTTTTACTACCACATCATGGGAAAGGGATTCGCATTCATTGATGCACAGGGCCAACAGCACACCTTAAAATCCAATGTACCCATCAATCAATACACACTCAACTTTGAAGTACTCAATGACCAGCTCATCATTGAAAAGGGCAATGGATATGACGTGTATAAAATCAACCACGAACGAAACACGCTAACCTACACACACACCCTGAATTTGAGCACTGCATTTCGTGAATTGCCCATCCTGCAAACCCTTAGCGATGGAAAGCGATTGTATATGTATTCTGGCAATTATTTGGTCGAAATCTCCATTGATAACGGCAAGAATCCCATCAATCTAAAAAGACAAATATACTTGGGGCGGTGGCGAATTCAAGGCCCTATCTTACAGGCTGGTAATCGCTTTGTTGTCGATAGGGGAAATACATTGCAGTCAGTAACTTTTGAAACCCCTTCCGATGC
>DBCP01000120.1:6175-7100 GCA_002293105.1 Bacteroidetes bacterium UBA955
TGGTGGATGTGAAAACGGGAGAGAACCAATATGGCTTTTTTCGGGGCGATGCTTATTATTGGATTAACGGTATCGGACAGGGAAAATTCAACTTGGCGGTTTCATTGAACAAACAATGGCGGTCGCAGCTCATCTTGGGAACCACCGAATTTTACCGCGATTTTCCTTTTTGGTTGATGTTGGTTTCTTTACTAACACTGCTTTATTGGGTTTTCTACAATCAAGTGCGCACCCAAGAATCTCAGCAAAAACGGATCGCTACGTTACAACTAAAAACCCTGCAGTCGAACTTTAACCCGCATTTTATCTACAACAGCATGAGTTTGATTCAATCGCTAATCATTGGATCAGAAACCAAAAAAGCCATTGATGTAACGGCCCGTCTGGCCAAGCTGAACAGGGTGTTTTTAACAAATTCCAACAAGGAGCTCATTGTGTTGAAGGACGAATTGGACTTCATCAAGGAATATGTGGCCATGGAAAAAATGCGCTTCGAGAGCGATACCGTATTTCCATTTAACATCAAGGTGAGTTCTAAGGTTAAATTAACAGAGTGGTTGATCCCACCACTGATTTTACAACCCCTTGTGGAGAATGCCATCAAACACGGTGTATTGATTGCCAAAAATCCTGCGGAAATTGTGATTGAAATTCAATTGGTTAACGCGGCTACAATCAACATTGATATTGTGAACACCCAAGCCAATCCGAATAAAAAAAGGATTCCAGGCATGGGCATCGGAGTAAAGCTCGTTGCAGAGCGCTTAGCGATTTTCAACGAACTATACCCCAATCAATTTGAAGCGTTATTTACTTATGGTTTCAACGATCAGAAGGAATACCACGCGAGTATTCAGATCAAACAACTCGATGATAAGAACTCCATTTTGAACCAGAATGGGGTGAAAAATCAAATCCTCAAACC
>DBCP01000120.1:7199-7579 GCA_002293105.1 Bacteroidetes bacterium UBA955
CAAAAGTTCAGACAACTGTTTGAACCATGTTTGAACTCCATTAAAAAATCAAGGCCCCAGATTTCTCTGAGGCCTTGATTTTATTGGGTGGAGAATGCCGGAGTCGAACCGGCGACCTCTTGCATGCCATGCAAGCGCTCTAGCCAGCTGAGCTAATCCCCCAATTGGACTGCAAAGATAAGAAGAATTCTTTACTTTTTCTTTCTTGGATTCACCAAACTGTCTGTCGGATACAAATGCGTTAGACTATCCATCACCCCTTTGGCCCACAAAACCAGGCTCTCACGGTCGGAGGCTTCCAACTTCGCCCCTTCATGCATCCAAGTGTAACTGGCCATCGGCATCTCTTCTTCTTCCACCATCTCAACCGTTTCTTCCAT
>DBCP01000058.1:0-6411 GCA_002293105.1 Bacteroidetes bacterium UBA955
TCAGCATAATCACTTAACCGCGTGCACTGGGCCTGTCCGAAGGGCATCGCCCCAATACCTTCCATGTTTGAAACCACACATTGCAACTGCTCTGACCAGTGTTGCACCTGCTCTTTCACTTGTTCGGTATGTTTATAGAACGAATAGTTCAGCATCCCCACAGGCGCGTACAATTCCGCTTTTTCCTTGGCAATTACATACCCTGTATCGATGTGCGGATCCAAATTCATGAGCAACATCGCCCGGTGATATTGAAAATTGTTGATGTATTTGTTGTGGTTCTGGATGTCGGCGTAATGAATATCCCAACATTGAAACAAAGGGGTAAAATCGTAGTGCTCAGGAACCATCAAATGCGTTACATTTCTGCAACCGAGTCCGTAATAATCGAACACGTCCCTGCCCAAGCCAATAAAATCGGCTTCCGTTTCGTTGCCATCTATGACAGCCAGTCCATTGCGATGGTTGCGGATGACATGCGGTATATGCTTGAAATAGGCTGAAAAATACCGTGCTGAATTGTTGCTACCCGTGGCAATGGCTGCATCCAACAACTTCAATTGCTCCACAAATTTGATTTGATTGCCCCAAACAAGGTCGAACTCCGCCGCTTTTGCCAACAGCGCTTTCGGCAGAATGGTATCGTCAGACGACAATTTTGCGCTCACCCGGAATCCGGTCAAAACCCCTACTACGAGGTCGTGCAGGCCCACCAACGGCACATTGCCCGCCATGATGACCCCTAAGTGCTTGTTGTGCAATTCAGTTGGCCATTGATAATTGGAAACCCATTGGTCGATTTCCGACGCAGTCAAAGACGCTTCCCACTGTTGAATGGCGTTTCGAACTTGAACTTCTTCAAACCATCTATTTTGGTAGTAAGCTTGCAAAAGAATCGATTTGGCTTCTTCGGACGTAGACATCCAGTGAAACGCTTTTTGCAATGCTTGCAGTGCTTGTTTTTGCCACATAATTTCGATACAAATTTACGATGCTTCGACCGATACCGAACGGCTTACCTTTGGGTTTATTATCTTTGTCCACCCAAGATGAAAAGACAGCTCCTTTTTTTAACCGCACTTTTATCGCTTTGTAGTGTTTTTGCACAGAACAACAACGACCGATTAAAACCTTGGTCGGTAGGAATTAACGGCGGATTTAATTTTTCCAAGACCTACAACAACGATACGTTCGCCCAAAATTTTTCAGGCCGCAACAAAACCGGTGTTCACTTTGGGGGATTGATTACCTATGATATCAACGACAATATCTCTGTCAACAGCGGATTGGGCTTCATCAACAAAGGATATCGCATTTACAACGACACCTTAAAAACCGATTTGAAAATCAGTCGGAATATTCCCGGAATCGTGGTGCCACTCGGTCTTACATTTAGACAACAATTCAACGCATCGCGCTTCATCATGGAAAAAATGGGTGTGGCCATGAATTACAGTTTTGGTCACAACAACGACACACTATACAATGGGAATGCCAAGAAATTCCGCATCGTGGAGAATAGCATTCAGAACCTATACCCCATGTTCTATTTGGGTATTGGCTTGGGGGGAAATACCGCCAAAGGAAATCGTTACGAGTTTGGCTTGAATTACCAGCAGCCCTTCGGCAGGGAAATGGAATTATCGGTTTCTGGCGGCGAATTCTTGAACAAGAGTTTCCTACTCAATTACCGCGGTGGAAATTTACAAGCGACATTTACTTACCATTTCAACTTCGGCAACTTAGAAAAGAGCGATGACTATTTCTATTGAGCGATGGGCTTTATGGATGTAATTCATTGAGGCACACTTGAACGCGTAATCAATTGACCTATCTTTGAGAATATGATGGACAGTATACATTCGTTCTTCGAAGGCCTTTCTCCAATGATGCAGGGCTTAGCAGGATCCATGTTTACGTGGTTTGTTACTGCTTTGGGCGCCTCGATGGTTTTCTTTGTCAAAGACTTGAATCGCGGCTTCATGGATGTTTTGATGGGCTTTACCGGTGGCGTAATGCTCGCTGCCAGTTTCTGGAGCCTGTTGAATCCCGCAATCGGCATGGCTGAATCACAGGGATTTGGCAATTTGTCTTGGGTGCCAGTGGGTATCGGATTTTTGGCCGGAGCCTTTTTCTTGTTTGCCTTGGACCAATATCTACCTCACCTCCACCTTAGCGCTCCCATTGAACAGAGCGAAGGGGTAAAAACCAAATGGAATCGCACCGTTTTGTTGGTTTTGGCCATAACCCTTCACAACATTCCTGAGGGATTGGCTGTGGGTGTTGCTTTTGGTGCTGTCGCTGAAGGATTACCAGGTGCAGATTTGAGCGCAGCAATTGCTTTGGCGATTGGTATCGGTATTCAAGATTTCCCCGAAGGCTTGGCGGTTGCTTTGCCCTTGCGCAGGTTTGGATTATCTAGGCGTAAATCGTTTATGTGGGGACAGCTTTCAGGAGCCGTTGAACCGCTGGCTGCTATGTTAGGCGTAGGACTTGTGATGATTGCCACACCCATTTTGCCTTATGCGCTGGCATTTGCTGCCGGTGCGATGATTTATGTGGTGGTGGAAGAAGTAATCCCTGAAAGTCAGCGCGACGGACATACCGATAAGGCCACGCTCGGACTCATGTTCGGTTTTGTCTTAATGATGGCGTTAGACGTAGGATTGGGTTAATGTACCCGATCGCCACGAAGTTCTAAATTGGCCATGATTTCAGCCTCCGCAATCAACATTTCCTCCCATCTGCGCTTCACTTGATCCTCGGGCAAATAGTGTTTGGCCAAATCAATAAACATGCGATAATGCCCTGCTTCTGAAACCATGAATTCGTAATAGAATTTTCGGAGGTACTCGTCTTGACAATACAAGCTAAGGAGTCTGAAACGCTCACAAGACCTCGCCTCAACCATCGCTGATACCAACAGATATTCCATCATGGTTTGTTCGCGAGAACCGCCTTTGCGCATTTGGTTGTGCAAAGCAACAACATATTCGTCCTTACGCTGTCGGCCCAAGTTCAACCCCCGCTTTTTCAACTCTTTGAGGACTTTGCGAAAATGTCCCCATTCTTCAGCCACCAGCGGTGTAACCTCATCCACCAACTTGGCATGATCAGAAAATTTCACAATGAGCGTAACCCCCATTGTGGCCGCTTTTTGCTCGCAAAAAGCATGATCGGTTAAAATCTCTTCGATGGTTTTCTCGGCCACATTCACCCACCTCGGATCGGTGGGCAACTTCAGTCCCAACATACGAACTGCTTCCAAATTCGCCGCCAAGGTAGTATCGTGCGACTTGGAAAGTTCTTGTCCCGCAGCATTGCCATCAGACGTTACTACCGCACTTTCCTCGCTGTAAAACTCATCGGAATAACCCGGGTGAGAAACTGTGACGTGTTGCTCTTTGGGCTTCATACTTAACCTTCAATTTTACTCACGCGATTTTGGTGCCTTCCACCTTCGAATTCAGCGCCCAAATACGCATCCACGATGGCAAAAGCCTTTTCTTGCGACACAAATCGAGCAGGCAAACAAATTACGTTGGCATTGTTGTGTTGCTTGGCCAAAGCACTAATCTCAGGCTCCCAACACAATGCAGCACGCACACCATTGTGCTTGTTGGCGGTGATACAAACCCCATTGCCACTGCCGCAAATCAAAATGCCACAACCGGCATCCCCATTTTCAACCGCTTCCCCTACTTTGTGCGCATAATCGGGATAATCTACGCTATCGGCCGAATCCGGGCCCATATCGATCAATTCAAATCCTTGCTCAATCAGGTGAACAATCATTTCATTTTTTAACTCGAATCCTGCATGATCCGATCCTAATGCGATGGTTTTATTACTCATTGTCTCGATTTTTTTCAACGCGTTTGGCCACATAAATTCCCACCACGTACAAGCCCATCAAAGGGGTACCCAACAACAATTGACTAAATACATCGGGTGATGGCGTGGCGATACCGGCAATTAAAAAGATCACCACCACCGCATAACGCCAGTTCTTCTTCAAGAATGCGCTGCTCACAATGCCCAGCTTTGCCAATACATAAATCAGTACGGGCAACTCAAAGACCAAGCCCGTAGCCAAACTCATGAACGTAACAAATCCGGTGACACTGGAAATGGTGATGATGTTCTGTATCTGGGGATTCAATGAATACCCCAACAAAAAGTTCGATGCCAATGGCACCAAAAAGAAATAGGCAAAAAACAACCCCGTGAAAAAGAGGAGAGACACTACCGATAAACTGCGACCTGTTTTCTGTATCTCTTTCTGACTCAATGCGGGTTTTACGAAGCTCCAAATTTGATAGATAATATACGGAAAAGCAACGACAAATCCAACAACAAACGCAATTTTAAATGCACTAACAAACTGTCCTTGAATCTGTTGACTCTGCATCACCAGAGGCGGGGGCGTCCAACACATCGCATCCGAATTCAACAGCGTATGCCCCGCCTTGCAAAAAAATCGGTACCCAAAGAAATCGGGTGAAAACGGACTCAATACAATCCATTCAAACAATTTTTCTACATAGACAAACCCTACCACAGTGCCAATTAACACAACAACAGCCACCCGAAACAAGCGTTTCCTGAGCTCATCGATGTGATCGAAGAACCCCATGTTCTTTTCGTAAGGATACATCTCCTCGGGCTGATCTAATGGCATTTTCGGTTCTATTCCAAATTACATCAACATTCCACCGCAGACCGACAAAGTTTGTCCGGTTACGTAAGTGCTCATATCGCTGGCCAAAAATAAACACACGTTGGCCACATCTTCTGGGGTACCACCACGCTTTAATGGAATAGACTCTGCCCATTGCTTGCGCACATTCTCGTCCAAAGCATGCGTCATCTCCGTCTCAATAAATCCTGGTGCCACCGCATTGCATCGCACATTTCTGCTGCCCAACTCTTTGGCAATACTCTTGGTAAAACCAATCATACCCGCCTTAGACGCCGCATAATTCGCCTGTCCGGCGTTGCCCATAACCCCCACAACCGAAGTCATGTTGATAATACTGCCTGCCCGGTTACCCAAAAAATGTTTTAAAAACGCCTTTGTGAGGTTGAAGGCCGACTTCAAATTGGTATTGATGACTTCATCCCACTGCTCTTCCGTCATGCGCAACATCAAGGTATCACGTGTAATGCCGGCATTGTTGATCAAACAATCGATCTTGCCAAAATCAGCAATCACAGTTTCTGCCAACGTCATGCTCTGCGCAAAATTGGCCGCATCCGACTGATAACCTTTGACTTTCACGCCGTATTGGGCCGATAATTCCTGTTCAAATGCACGTGCTTTCTCCACACTTGAGGCGAAAGTAAACGCGATGTTACAACCATTTTTAGCGAAAATTTCGGCAATTCCCTTGCCGATTCCCCGAGAGGCACCTGTAATGAGAGCGGTTTTTCCTTGAAGCATGCTGCGAAGATAACTTATCTTCGCGAAATGCCCCATTGGTTGGATACGGGAATTGAGTATTTAAAAGGCGTTGGTCCCCAAAGGGCCGAGGCACTCAAAAAAGAATTGGGGATCCATACCCTCGGTGATTTACTGAGTCATTACCCTTTCCGACATGAAGACCGGTCGCAAGTCTATCGCATCAACAGCCTACAAGGCGATGATGTGTGGGTGCAACTACAAGGCAGTATCCGTCCGATAGGCATGACCGGACAAGGCAATGGACGCAGATATGTGGCTATGCTACACGACGGCAGTGGCGAAATTGAACTGGTCTGGTTCAAAGGGATCGTTTATGTAGATCGCATGCTCAAACCCGGCACCACTTACCGCGTTTATGGCAAAATCAGCAACTTCAAAGGCAAGTTGAGCATCGCCCACCCCGAACTCGATGCCCTGCTTCCCGATGCGCCCATCAAACCGCTCAGCTTGGTCCCTGTCTACCCCCTCACCGAAGGGATGCGCAGAAAAAAACTGGAAAATAAATTCTTGGTAACCGCTGCGCAAAACGCTGTCAATAGCAGTCTGTACGACATCCCCGAGAACCTCCCGCAGGCCATTTTGGCCAAATACAAGTTTATCTCCCGGAAAGACGCCGTGAAAGAATTGCACTTTCCACAAAATTTGGCAAGGTTGGAAGAAGCGAAACGGAGATTGAAATTCGAAGAACTTTTCTATTTACAATTGCGACACCTCATGCTCAAAGGCTTCAGGAATCGCACCTACAAGGGATTGGTCTTCGACAAAGTAGGTACCTATTTTCATGATTTTTACGACAACCACCTGCCTTTTGAACTCACTGGGGCACAGAAACGGGTATTGAAAGAGATCCGCAACGACTTCAAAACAGGACAGCAATGCAATCGCTTGATTCAAGGCGATGTGGGTTCAGGAAAAACCATGGTGGCCATGCTCAGCATGCTCATCGC
>DBCP01000058.1:6537-21185 GCA_002293105.1 Bacteroidetes bacterium UBA955
ATGGAATTACTCACCGGTTCCACCACCAAGAAAAAACGAGAACAACTACTCATCGACCTCGCAGAAGGCAATATTCACATCCTCGTTGGTACACACGCCCTCATCGAACAGGATGTGCAATACAAGCAACTGGGTCTGGTGGTCATCGATGAACAGCATCGATTTGGCGTGGCACAGCGCGCAAAACTTTGGAAAAAAGGACATGTCTTGCCACATATTTTGGTCATGACCGCGACACCCATCCCGAGGACCTTGGCCATGACCGTGTACGGCGATTTGGATGTGAGTGTGATCGACGAGATGCCGGCGGGTCGAAAGCCTATCGTAACAGTGCACCGACAAGAATCGATGCGTCCGGCCATCATGGAATTCTTAAAAAACGAAATCGCCAAGGGCCGACAGATTTACTACGTATTTCCATTGATTGAGGACAGTGAAAAACTTGATTTAAATAGTTTGATGAGTGGTTACGACATGGTTTCAACTTATTTGCCACCACCACAGTTTAAATACAGCATCGTTCACGGAAAACTCAAGGCAGCGGAAAAAGATGCAGCCATGAATTTGTTCAAAAATCACCAAACGGATATTCTCATTGCAACAACCGTGATTGAAGTGGGCGTAAACGTACCCAACGCATCTGTCATGGTCATTGAAAATGCCGAACGATTTGGGTTGGCCCAATTACACCAATTAAGGGGTCGCGTTGGACGGGGCAACGAGCAGAGTTATTGCGTTTTAATCACCAAACCTGGCCTCGGCGAGAATGGTTACAAACGCATTTCTACCATGGTAAATACCAACGATGGATTTGAAATTGCCAAAGTAGATTTGGAATTGCGGGGACCGGGAGAATTGGATGGCACCAAACAAAGTGGGGTGCTGGAACTCAAACTGGCAGACATCCGATACGATGAATCTACCTTGATTGCCAGCCGGGTTGAAGCCCAACAATGGCTAGAAAATGATGAACTACTCATGAAGCCAGAAAGCGTACCCATCAAGTCTGAATTGGCCAAAATTCCAAACAGAACGGTTTGGAGCAAAATATCCTAGGGTGCATTGTATAAAGTTTTTCCAAAGTTTTTCGATGGCTTTGCCTTGCTTTCGGATTGGGCGATGTAATTTCACGTCGTAAAACGATGAATATTTTTTCTGAAGTAGGTAGGTACATACTGTTCATGCGATACGTATTCAAACGTCCGGAGCGAGGTCGTGTATTTTGGAACATGTTGGTTCGTGAAATGAACTTGATGGGTGTAGATTCATTGGTGGTTGTGATTTTGATTGCCACCATCACTGGGGCAGTAACAACGGTTCAAACGGCCAGTCAGCTTGCTTCGGATTCAGGAATATTACCACCAAGTTTGTTTCCCATGGCGATAGTGGGGTCGGTTGTTGGCTCTAGTTCCGTGTTGGAATTGGCTCCCACCATTACTTGTTTGGTATTGGCTGGTAAAATTGGGGCGAACATCGCTTCCGAGATAGGAAACATGAAGGTGAGCGAACAAATTGATGCCTATGAGGTGATGGGAATCAATTCCATTGGCTTTGTCTCATTTCCAAAAATATTGGCGGGAATTATCGTGATACCCTGCTTAATCATCATTTCCAATTTCTTGTTGATTTTTGGAGGGTTGATTGCGGCAAAACTCACAGGCATCATGACGATGGATGAATATGTCACAGGGCTAAGAAGTTCTTTCGTACCCCTTTATGCAAAAGTACTCATGGTGAAAAGCGTGGTGTTTTCATTTATCATCACAAGCCTTAGTTGCTTTCAAGGGTATTTCACTACCGGCGGAGCATTGGAGGTGGGTGAAGCAGGAACCAAAGCGGTTACCAAAATCTGCGTAACCATTTTACTATTCGATTTGATCATTGCCAAACTTTTACTGTAACCCTACGCCATGATTCAACTGGTTGATTTAAACAAATTCTTTGAGGAAAAACATGTATTGAAAAACATCAATGCCAACTTTCTTCCTGGGGTAGCCAATTTGGTTATCGGTGCCTCGGGCGGCGGAAAAAGCGTCTTGGTAAAGACCATGGTGGGTTTGGAAACCCCTAGCAGTGGGCATGTTTTATTCGAAGATCAGGATTACCATCACCTTGAATACGAGGAACAACAAACGCTGCGAAGAGAAATTGGTATGCTGTTTCAAGGTACCGCCCTATTCGATTCTCTCACCGTGGAACAAAATGTAGAATTTCCCTTATTGATGTTCTCGAACATGAGCAAAGAAGAACGGATGGACCGGGTGAACCTTTGCCTTTCCCGGGTTAACTTGGTCAATGCAAACAAAAAAACACCCGCAGAAATTTCTGGTGGAATGAAAAAAAGAGTGGGTATTGCGAGAGCTATCGCCCTGAATATCAAATACTTGTTCTGCGACGAACCCAATTCCGGACTAGACCCGCTTACTTCAAGGGTGATTGATACTTTGCTCCACGACATTACCAAGGAATTCGGCATTACAACCATCATCAACAGCCACGACATGAAAACAGTAAAAGACATTGGTGAACACATTGTCTTCGTGCATCAGGGACAGAAATGGTGGGAAGGCAGCAAAGAAGATCTTGCGGAAGCACAAAAGAGCAACCCCGAGCTACATGCCTTCGTCATGGCTAGTTACTAGAACTTACCGCGATATTTTCACACGTTTCAGTACCAAGCGATTGGCGGCATCATTCTCCAAGCCCTGAACCCAGGGTTGTATGAGTCGGATACTTTTGTCGTAATACAGCGGTATCACCGGTGCCTGATCAATCAAAATTTGATTGGCTTGCTGAATGTATTGTTTTCTCAAAGAAGCTTTTTGCCCTGACTCTCCGGCTTCAATCAAACGATAGAGTGTATCAAATTGGGCATCTTCAAAATGCGTATAATTGGGCCCCATCGGCGACAAATACGGCGCATAATAGCAAGCCAAGAAGTTTTCTGCATCCGGATAATCGGCGATCCAAGAGCCTCTGAACAACATGAGTTTTCCCTCGTTGCGCAGTTGACGTAACATTCCTCCCGTTTGAATATCCACTTTGATTTTCACACCCAAACGTCCCCAAGTTTCCTGCAAATACACCATCATATCCAGATAATCAGCTGTGGTTGAGAGCACTATTTCCGGTTTGTTGTTTTGCTTAGCATAGCTAGACTGCTGGTATTCGGCGAGTGCCTTTTGCCAGGCCGCATTCGCTTCTGTTATTGTTTCTTTTTCATGGGCATTCAAAATGGGTGGTACTACACCCCAATCGCCGGCATCGCCCAGTCCATTTCTAAAAAATCGCACCAACTTCTGTTTATCTACCGCGTAAAACAGGGCCCTTCGCAGGTGAACATCTTTGAGCCAATTGGTTTTTCCAGGATACTCGCCGAGATAACATCCCACATACTCTGTATTGAGAAACGGCGTAATGATGGCTTTCATCTTCTGGGCATATTTGGGCTTCAACATGGCTTGATCGGTAAGCAATTCATCCTTGAACGAACCCTCCAATCCATTAAAAAAATCATAACTCCCTGCCGCAAACTGCATAAATGCCGTTTGTTTGTTCTTCACAAAGGTGACGTTAATTGCATCCAAATAAGGCAACGGAACGCCTTGGGTATCTTTTTCATGGTAATGCGGATTCTTTCGCATGACCAGTTTGATTTCGTCCTCCCACCGTCTGACATAGAAAGGCCCTGTTCCAACAGGGTTTCGGGCAAGATAGGATTTGTCTAACCGGGCGTATTCCTTGGGAACCACATAGCCAAAATTGGTGGAGAGCAACCCCAGGAGCGAGGCAGCGGGCGACACCAACTTCAACACAAAGGTGGAATCATTGGGTGCGATGAAGACGCGATTTAACTGCGAATCTATTTTCCCCACGAAAATCCAGGCTCCGGGCGAACTTGTTGCAGGGTCTGCAATTCTTGACAGGCTGTAAGCCACATCCGAGGCAACCATTTTTCGGGTGGTGACTTTGCCTTGTTTATCCACAAAACAAAAGTTCACATCCGAGCGCAAGTGAAAAGTATAGGTGAGAAGGTCTGTTGAAATCTCCCATGACTTGGCCAACGCGGGAACGGGCTGTAATTGGGCATCGAGATCAATCAGTCCATTAAAAATTTGCGATACAATCCAATTTTCTGACTGCGATCTTACAAAAGCAGGATCCAACGTGGTGACAGAAACATCTTCATTGTAATGAAAGATTTGCTGTGGGGATTTTTTATCAACATTTTTACAACCACCCAAACCCAAAACTGTGAATAAAAGTACCCCGATGGACGAAAGCAATATCCCCCCTTTGGAGATAAATTTGTTGTCCGCCAGAATAGAAATTCTCTTCTGGGCCATCATCCTTACAAGTTGCATTGAACACAAATGTATGGATATCGCTCCGAATTGGACCACCTTGCGAGGCGGGAAGAATCAACAATCCATTGACATCCTAAACAGCAAAAAAAGAAGCACAACGACATGGGAAAAATCATCGCCATCGCCAATCAAAAAGGGGGTGTGGGTAAAACCACCACTGCCATCAATCTGGCCGCCAGTTTGGCCGTGTTGGAATACAAAACGTTGCTCGTAGATGCAGATCCGCAGGCCAACTCAACTTCGGGTATTGGCTTTGACCCAAAAAATGTGCGTTTGGGCTTGTATGAATGTTTGGTACAGGAAATTCATCCCCAAGATGTGATTCTTCACAGCAATGTCCCCTATTTGGATTTACTACCCTCCAGCATTGATTTGGTGGGTGCTGAAATTGAATTATTGGATATGCCAAACCGTGAGCGCATTATGCAGGGTTTGCTCAAATCGATTCAAAGCCAATACGACTTTATCATTGTGGATTGTTCCCCTTCGCTGGGATTGATTACCACCAACGCCTTGTGTGCGGCCAACAGTGTGATTATCCCTGTGCAATGCGAATACTTTGCCTTGGAGGGATTGGGCAAATTGTTGAACACCATAAAAATCGTGCAGAACCACCTCAACAAACACCTCGAAATCGAAGGGATCTTGTTGACCATGTATGATGGTCGTTTGCGTTTGTGCAACCAAGTTGTGGAAGATGTGAAAACACACTTCCAAGACATCGTTTTTGATTGTATCATCCAAAGAACCACCAAACTAGGGGAAGCGCCGAGCTTTGGGGTACCTGTGATTCATCACGATGCCGACAGTCGCGGATCCATCAATTACCTCAATTTGGCCAAAGAGGTATTGGTAAAAAATGGTCTTATTCAACCTGAAACCGAAATGGCATGAGCAGTACAATAAAAAAGAAAGCCGGATTGGGACGTGGCCTTGGTGCTTTGTTGGAAAACGCCAACACCGACATCACCACATCGAATAGCAACGCCAATACAGGAAATGTTGCGATGATTTCCATTTCTAGCATTGAAGCCAACCCATGGCAGCCCCGTTCTGAATTTGAACAAACCGCCTTAAATGAATTAACCGAGAGTATCCGTGTTCACGGGGTAATCCAACCGATTACCGTGCGCAAAATGGGCTACGACCGTTACCAGTTGATTTCTGGTGAGCGAAGAACCCGCGCATCACTGCAAGCCGGATTAACCGAAATACCCGCCTTTATTCGCGTTGCCAACGATCAAGACATGCTAGAGATGGCATTGATCGAAAACATTCAACGCAGTGATTTGAATGCCATTGAAGTTGCGTTGAGCTACAAGCGATTGTTGGAAGAATGCAACCTAAAGCACGAGGAATTGGGCGAACGCGTTGGCAAAGACAGAACCACCGTAAATAACTATTTGCGCTTATTGAAACTACCCGAGCCCATTCAAAAGGGCATTCAACAAGGCAAAGTGTCAATGGGCCATGCCCGTGCGATGATCAACATGGATGATGCGGTTGCACAAATGGAATTGTACGAGCAAATCATCCGCGAAGAATTGAGCGTCCGCGATGTTGAATCCTTGGTAAAGGCCAAAAAGAATGGACAAACCCTGGGGCTTTCCTTGAGCGGAACCGACTGGGACCCTGAAATTGATCGCATTACCGCGGCATTTTATGAAAAACTCCGCACAGCCGTTCACTTGAAGGCTTCCGGTAAAGGCAAAGGAAAAATCATCATTTCTTACAAGAGTCGTGAAGATTTGGAACGCATTTTAGGCCTCATTGGTCAATAACAAGATAGACATGGGTAATGTCGCTTTCTCAAAATCAAAATCACTGCTACTGTCTTTTGGGCTATTGGTAGCGGGCTTGTTGCAGGCGCAGTGGTCAACAGCAAAGCAACCATCTTTGATGTACCGACAGGCTTCCCTGTCTTTCAGCGGATTAGAGACGCTTACCTTTCAACCCGAAAAGCCCTTTCAATGGGCACAAACGCGTGATACTGCCTATATGCATTCGCCCCGAAAGGCAACACTGCTGGCCATGGCTTTGCCGGGTGCGGGACAGATTTACAACCGCAAATATTGGAAAGCACCCATCGTATACGCCGGTTTGGGTGGCAGTTTGTATGCCATTGGAATGTTTCGCGGAAACATGCGCAGTCTAAACGATAGCATAGCCCAGATTTACAGTTTGGGCAAAACGCCGAGTCCATTGCTTTTAGAAGACCGAGACAACCAGCGTTCGCGCAGAGATGTGGCGATATTGTGTTTGGCGGGGGTCTATGTGTTGCAGGTATTGGACGCCGTAGTGGATGCCCATTTCTACAAATTCAATATCAACGACAAAATCGGGATTGAATGGAATGCCGCACCTTCGAGAATGCTGGCGTTTCACTATCAACTTTAATGAATTTATGATGAATCGGCTTGAACAACTGACCGCTTTTTTACAAGATTCTCCGAACGATGCTTTTTTGCATTACGCCGTGGCGCAGGAACTTTACAAACTGGGGATGCTGGATGCGGCTTTGGACAAGTATTTATGGCTCACAGAGCACCAACCACAATATGTGGCCACCTACTACCACTTGGGAAAGCTGTTGGTAGAACGGGGCGAAAAAGAGGCGGCCTTGGCTTGGTTCAATCTAGGGATTGAACAAGCCAAGGCCGCCAAAGAATTACATTCACTCAGCGAACTCCAAAGTGCTAAATTGGCCTTGGAGTACGACGAGGATTAGTCGCGACTTTGCAATTTTGCCAACAAGCGCAAAATCTCCAAGTACAACCAAACAAGGGTCATCAACAAAGCAACACCGGCAAACCATTCCATGTATTTTGGGGCGCCATTGGCTGATTGTCTTTCGATAAAGTCAAAATCCAAGATCAAGTTAAAGGCTGCAATGCCCGCAATCAAAGCTGAAATACCAATGCTCATTGGGCTGCTACCATAGTAAAAGCTTTGAACACCAAACATACCCATCACCATGGTGATAAGGTAAAATACGCCTACTCCTACTGTCGCAAACACAATGATTTTGGTAAACATCGGGGTTGCACGAAGCAAACCTGAACGATACGCCAACAACATTACAGCAAAAATCAACAAAGTGATTCCCACGGCATTCATCACGATACCATCGTACATGGTATTAAACACCAATGAAACAGCACCCAAGAACAAACCTTCTGCCGCTGCGTATACAGGAGCCAAATAAGGGGCCCAAGATTGCTTAAACATCATCACCAAGCTGGCGATGAATCCCACAATCATTCCTCCGATCATGTAACCGGTAAGACCATTGTTGAACGCATAAGCCAAACCGGCTTCACCTTCACCACCCTGAACTCCAAATTTCATCCACAAAAATGCTGCGGGCAAAATCATCATGATAAACAAGGCAATGGTTTTGTTCACGGTACCACTCACCGTCATTTCACCTTCGTAGGTCGCCGAGCGAGCACTGTCGAAAGCCTTTTCTGAAAATAATGGACTACTCATATTCTGTTGTTATTTTTTTCGGTTTTTAATCAATCTCAATGGGTATTTCAATATTAGGTATTTAGCGAATCAAATGCAATGTCCCTGTATTTTGATACCGTTTATCTTTAAAATCACTGTACCTAAAGTGGTACACATAGATGCCTTCCATGGCGAGTACGCCATTCACATAGCCATCCCATCCCACTGTCGCATCCAAAGACTCGAAGACTTTCTCACCCCAACGATTGTAGATGGCTAATTCAAACGTTTTCAAACCACCCGTGTAGGGCAAGAACACCTCATTCTTTCCATTTTCATTGGGCGTAAAGGCATTGGGTATAAACACAACAGGTTCGAAATTAATGACGATATCGTTGCTCCAGCTGATGCGATTTCCACCCAACTCATAGGCTTTGATCCGGAAAATCTGCTGGTAATTATCTTGTCCGTTATTGAAATTATCGTTACTCACACCCGAATAGGATTGATATAACTGGAAGCCCGACATGCCAGGCAGTGCGCGATAGAGTTCGTATTTTGCGATACCGTTGGCAAAGCCCTGGTAATCGGAAAAGGAGATATTCATGGAGAATGGCCCTGTTTTCACGCCTTTGAGAAGGGATGATGTATGGGGCGTTGAGAAAATGCGGGTACCGCAAAGATTGAGTGTTGAAACCCGGTATTCGTAGGCGGTAGCATCTGGAGAAATTGTATTGTCGATGTACAGGGTATCTGTGGGCGATGTACTTCCCACGGTTGCAAAGTTGGAGCCGCCCGCAGGGCGGCGCTCAATATCAATCAGACCTGTATTCCGGACTCCGTTTAACAACGTATAACGAACCCACATACTTCCGTCTGTATTTGGCGGGGGCGCAATACTCACCCATCTCAGATCCAAGTTGGAATTGTCTAGGTATACCTCTTTCCGCAAAGTGTCTCCGGCACAGCCCTTGTCGGATGTTTCTATTACCTGGATGTAACCGGGCTGGGCCGCAGTTGTCCAATCAACCACCACAGAGGTACTGTTCGCTCCTACCGCACCCACGAAGTTCCCACCACCCACACTCCAAGAAAACGTACTACCCGCCAACCCTGAAATGGAATAGGAATGTCCGCTAATATTCGGTTCACAAACCGCATCCAAACCTGAAATAACTTGTTTCAAGGGTTTTCGATTCAAGGTGATGGTTGCGCCAACCCACGGACCGGGACAGCCAGTCGTTGAAATCGCCCGTATCTTCACGGCAAACACACCAAAAGTATCCCTATTTACAGACAAACTCCACTGAGAAGAATCCGACGACACAGTCGGAATTACCTGCAATCCAGCAAAATCATACTCGTATTTTTTCACACCCGCTACGTTGGATGTCCAATAGCCAAAAGGCATCTTTGACTGGCAATAGGTAACATCATTCAATGGCGACAATTTGGGTGCGCCATTCAATACCACGGGCAATCGCATCAAAGGCGACAAACAAGGCAATTTGCTCACTGAATCATAGGCGGTTGTAATTACCCCTACCCACGCGGCACCTGCAACACCCCAATCCACCGAATTAGAAAGCCCCGTCAACGGCCCTTTCAATGTTCCACCACTCACACTCCAACCGTAGGTCTCGCCCTTTACCCCATTAATCTTATACCCCACCCCCATAGACAATTCGCACAAATTGCTCGGACCCTGTGGCGCCTGCCCCGCCAACGCATGATTCTTCTTCACCAACAAACGAGCCGTATCCCTACAGCCAAATCGGTCTGTGACCACAACCTGCACCGTTCCATTCCCCAATCCACCCCAATCCACACTAAACATCGTATCAGAAATCAACTTGCTGTTGGATGCACCCGTAACGGTCCACGAATAGGTTGACTTCCACAATTTCTTATCCAGTGTGTAGATGATGCCTTTGTTGTTCGGACATACACTCACCGGTCCCAAAACGCCGTTACCCACAGGAGAACTTACATATACCGGAAACGAATCTGCCACACTGTTACACCCAACATTGTTGGTTGCCACCACGGTAACCAGTCCTGGACCCGCAACATTCCAAAGAACCTTTGCCTCCATATTGCTGCCCACCTGAGCCGATGACAATAGCGTACCGCCAACCACCGTAAACTTGTACGATGTCTGTGTTTTGGGCGTTGTAAAAACAGAAGACTGATTCAAACAAACGGTATCCGTACCTGTAATTACTGGTCGCGACGGAGCCGCCACCAAATTCACTTGTAATATGATATCCGCGGTGCATCCAAATTTATTTTTAACGGTAACTGTAATCTTGCCAATGGCCGTATTGCCCCAATTAATTTTGACAAACCTACCGGTATCGGCGCCATTGATTGTTCCTCCAATCACCGTCCACGTATACGTCCTAGTGGCATCGTATTTATTGATCTCGTATTGCTCTGCTTGGGTATTCTGACACAAATTCACCTTTCCTTTTACCGTTTCTACAGGCAAAAAGGGCTTCACATAAATGAGTACGTTTTGGTTGATAAACTTGGAAGGACAGGCATTGTCGTATGCCTCGAACGTGACCCGAAAAGGCATTGTGGTGTTGATATTACAATCCGGGGTCCAGCAAAATTCTGAGGTTACGGATTTTCTCGCGGCATTGGCCGTTGGAGAGAACGTGGCTTTGGTTCCTTTGTATCCGTTGGTTCCCGTCAAAATATCACCATAGGCCTTTAGTGTGATGATGTCTTGGG
Organism: Bacteroidetes bacterium UBA955; assembly: GCA_002293105.1. GTDB lineage: Bacteria > Bacteroidota > Bacteroidia > NS11-12g > UBA955 > UBA955. Next base: position 17,094 of record DBCP01000058.1, read on the forward strand.
TATCCTTGAGATCCTGGCCGGTTATTTTCTTGCAGATGGTTTCGCCCGCTTCTACGTACCATGGACTCGGGGTTGCAAAGCCCAACGTTGGGCGATTATTTTTACTGCAGCTAATTACCATGATTTGCAAATCCAATCGCACAGTAGAAATCGCAATACCATTTCGCCACTCGGTCACTTCAATCGCCACCGCATACCTGCCCGGCGAAGGCGACATGTACGTTGTTAATCCATTGAAGGCATCCACAGAAGCATATCCCCCAGAACCAAAAGGATTTGCCGCCGAATACCCCGTGACATACTGAACGTTCTGAAAAGAAGTCATCGGATCGGAACAATTGATAACACTCACCCAATTGGCCTGTCCACCTTGCCAAGGCGTTACCAACTTGTAAGAGAGTGAATCCCCGTCGATATCAAGCACCCGGTTTCGGATGGTTGTGGTATCGCCCGCACAAATAAATGGCACAGGCAAATCCAAAAAGGATGGCGAACTATTGGCAATGGCCGTGGGCGGAATGTAACCGTAATAGGTTTGTCCTTGAAACGGTGTCCCGGTATTGTCGATCAAGTTGTTTTGCGTGTTCCTACAGCATCGCTCCCACTTTAGGTGATAGCCTGTGGTTGAGTTTGGCAGGGTGATACTCACTTCGTAGACCCCTTGCTTTAGGCAGGCTTTGGCAACTTCCGGACAGGCTGTATTCCCCACCGGATCCACCGATTTTTCAGAAATTAAACTGGCTTCAAAGGTGGTAAAGAGCGATTTGTTCTCGTTGTAAATGCACAAACCTACTTTCTTTTCAAACTGAATGCCACCGTCGGCCGGACTGCAATCGCGGTAAGCATAAATGGTGACTCTATACTGGGTATTGGTTGCATTGGAACCCAACCGCTTGTAAGTAAGAAATCCGCCAACCAGGTGCGTTGCTTCAAGGGCTGGAATCCAACCCAAAAAACCAAAAATGAACAACCAACGTAGCAGACCTTTCACAAGAAATTCCTCTTTCAAAATTAGACAACTTTTATGCCCAAATGGTTGCAATGACAAGTGTTTGCGATGAAAAAACTATTTTCGCCCCATGAAATTCAATGCAGACTGTCTTCACTTTCTAGGTCACATCCCATGCAAACCCCATAAGGAGCAAGGCTTTCACTGCGAAAACTGTCCGGCATACACACCCCTTGAGAAGCGAATTTTGATCATCAAACTCGGCGCAATGGGCGATGTAATTCGAACAACACCCCTAATTACTCGATACAAGAAACTGTATCCGCATGCCAAATTTACTTGGATCACACTGTTTCCTGACATTTTGCCAAAGGGCGAAATTCACGAAGTATACAAGTTGGGCATTGAAGCGAGTTTGTATGTAACGAATGTTGACTGGGACATCGCGATCAATCTCGATAAAGAAAAGGAAGCTGCGGCCATGCTAAAAATGGTCAGTGCCAAGGAAAAATATGGATTCATTTTGAAGGATGGGGCCACCCAACCTGTGAATGAGCTGGCTCAGCACAAATTTGACACCGGCTTATTCGATGACGTGAGCAAGGCAAACACCAAAAATTATTGCACGGAGATTTTTGAAATTTGTGGGTTACAGTACGATGGAGAACCTTATTTGCTCGATAATCATGCCGACAAAAATTTTGTTTGGGACATCGACAGAAGCAAGCCCATCATTGGCTTAAATACTGGCTGTGGCGACCGTTGGACGACCCGTTTGTGGAGCATCGAAAACTGGATTGAGTTGGCTAAAATGATTGAAAAAGCAGGCTATACGCCATTGCTTCTCGGAGGTTCTCAAGAACATGATCGCAACTTGGCGATTCAAGAAGGCAGCGGGGCTTGTTACCTAGGCAACTATCCCTTGCAGCAATTCATCAATTTGATTGACCAATGCGACTTGGTGGTGACACAAGTAACCATGGGAATGCATCTAACCCTGGGTTTGGGCAAAAAAATCGTGTTGATGAACAATATATTTAATTCGCATGAATTTGACCTTTTCAACAAAGGGGCTATTGTACAACCACCCAAGACATGCAAGTGTTTTTACCGCGGAAGTTGTGTAGATGGCAATAGTTGCATGGAAACCTTGAGTCCGGAGGTAGTGATGGGACATGTAGAATCCGTTTTGAACGGCCCATCAAACTGATAGCTAGGCTTTTGGGGATTTTTCACCACAGATTGCAAAATTCCACGGAAGTCACTATTTTTGCAGCCCTCAACGGCGAGGTAGCTCAGGTGGTTAGAGCGCAGGATTCATAACCCTGAGGTCGGGGGTTCAATTCCCCCCTTCGCTACAACAACAGAAAAGTCATCAGAAATGGTGACTTTTTCTATTTTAACAAACGCAAATGTCCTAAATTTGTTGGGATGCGCACATCTAATTGCATTTCCTGTCAAACAGCGTTCAAAAGATTTAGTCAGACATTTTTTTCACGACAATTCCTCGCGCTACTCTTTTTTTTCAATTGCATTGCCATGGCAAATTCGTTTCCAGTTAACATCGCAGGCATTGCTACATTTAGCCAAAATCAAGGACCATTGAATTTTCCTTTGGGCTTACAAAACAAAAAAATCGAAACCCCTCTTTGCATGCGGTCGTGCATTGACAGGCCTTTTTATCCTGCGAGCGATACCAACCAAAAGAAAAAGATCCATTTGCCCGTGTGGATCATGAATATGATTCATGATACCATGAGTTCGAAAAAACCCCGTTTTCTAATTTACCCAACCATCGGGTATTCGCCAGAAACAAAGTGGGAATTTGGATTAAGTACAATCACTGTTTTTCATTACAACAATGACACTACCCTACGCCTGAGCGAAATCAGCGCCTTTGGATTTTACACACAAGAACGACAGTTAGGGCTTTGGGTTGACCACGCCATTTATGGTAAAAACAACAACATTCTAGCTTTGGGTAAAATGCGCTTTCAAAACTATCCACTATCTTATTATGGGATTGGCACTGACATTGCAAAAAAGCCATTGGCTTTGGTCGATGCTACCTATTACAACGTAAGAGAAAGGTTTATTTACCGTCTAAAAAATAATTTATTTGCGGGATTAGAATTCGACTACCAACAACTACTCAATCCAGAATTCAAATGGAAAAGCAGTATACAAACCCCACTTCCCTTGGGTGCAACGGGCTCTCAGAATCTAGGCGTGGGATTGGGGGTAATCCTTGACTCCAGGCACAACATGCTGAACGTACGCGATGGATACTTAGCAGAAATTGCGTTTATCAATTATTCTTCTTTATTCGAAACATCTTTTCCAATGAGAACCTTATTTTTTGATGGCCGCTATTTTATTCCTACATCAAAAAAACAAGTGTTAGCCATGCAAATCGTTGGTCAATTTTCCGCCGGTGATGTACCCTTTAATCAACTCAGTATGATGGGAGGAGAAACAATGATGAGGGGTTATTATTTGGGTCGTTATCGTGACAAAAACTACCTTGCCGCCCAAATTGAGTATCGTTTTTTGCCATTCGGTTTCAGCAAACGACTTGGTGGCGCTGTTTTTGGTTCAGTGGGTTCTGTTTCAGACAAAATGCCAACAACCAATTACAAATGGTCAACCGGTGCAGGTTTGAGATACCTGTTATTTCCCAAAAAAGATATATTTTCTCGTATCGATGTCGGTTTCAACCCTGATGGTTACGGCATCTATTTTTATGTTGGCGAAGCTTTCTAAAACTTCAAAATCACATCACCTCAAGAGCATTAATCCATGAAACTTAAATTTGTCACTGCCTTGACGGGCTTTTTCTTTTGGTCGAGCATGCTATTTGCTCAAGACGCAAGCCCAGAAAAATGGTTGGGCTATTGGAAAGGAACCGTTTCAGCAGGACCGATGCAAATTGGGTTATCGTTTCATGTAACCAGGGTGGAAGGCCAATATAAATCCACATTAGACGTGCCCATGCAAGGTTTAAAAGAATATGCGGTAGAATCTACTGTGTTGGATGAGGAAACTTCCTCTTTGACATGGACAATGGGTTTCGGAGCAACTTTTACCGGTCACTTGACAGGCTTGACCACATTGGAGGGGACTTGGAAACAAAACGGACAGGA
>DBCP01000087.1 GCA_002293105.1 Bacteroidetes bacterium UBA955
GGGGCGGCCAATGGCCGCCCCCTCCCTTTTTTATAGATGTATGATCAAATTACTTCAATACCACTTTTTGGGTAGTAGTGCGACCAGCGTTATCGGTGATGTTCACGAAGAAAATACCCGACAAACCATTGGCGTTTACAGTCTCAACTTTGCTGTTGGCGTTGATACTGCGAACCACACGACCGTCGATGCTACGAACCACAATGTTCTTGATATTGTTGGTGCTCAATGATACCATGAACTGACCTTCAGCTGGGTTTGGAGCAATGCTCACTTCTGCCGCTTCGATGATGTTCTTGTTAGATACCACTGTGCAAGTGTTCCACTTATAGGTTGGCAACACAACATCTGCTGTTGCAGTGGCGATGTCAAACACGCGATCCACTTTGTTGTAACCATTCAAAGAACCACAAGCAATGTTCAAGTTCTTTTCGCTGTAGTCATCGTTTTCAGACAAACCATTGGCAAAACGGAACTGATATTTTTGAGCCCAAATTTTCACGGTAGTAGCGTAAATACCATTGCCCATGTCCTTCAGTTTGATTTTGTTAAACTTCCACTCAATTTGAGCAGTGTCCATGTAAGGTTGGAAGTTACCAGCCAACCAAACGCCATCAGCAGAAACGATGGTATCAGACATGTCAACAGAGAAAGTCACGTTCAACAAAGAACCCAATTTAGGGATGGTGTAAACTGTATCACCAGTAATAGAACCGTCGGTGTAGTTCAACTTGAAAGTACGGTTAGGGCCTTTGATGATCCAAGTACCCGCAGCACCTGCAGTTGCACCCCACTCGTAAGAACCAGTCAAAACCTGAGGATAGGTAGCAGACCAGATACCGTCGTTGGCAGTTTTATCGCCACGCAATCCACTATCATTGGCTACGAAATCAGACCAACCAGACAAGTTGCCCTTGAATTTCACGTTGGTCAATTTGAAGCTGTTTTGGTAGTTACCATCCACAACGTGGAAAGTTACATCGCGCTTGTATTTAGGAATCAAAGCACAAGTATCTTGTTGGTTGAAGCAAACGTGCTTGGTGATCACACCAGCACCAGCCACTTTCAAGTCACGGTCGTTCACAGATTCCCATCCGCTTTTACCGTTAACAAATTTGAATTTGTAGTCGCCATCAGGCAAAAATGCCACCAAATAGTGCATATCACCTACAGCTTTACACTTAGCTAGGTCATCACCTGGTGTCCAATCAGCGGACATGCCAGCTTTGGTTTGATAGTTACCAGCTACGCGAACACCATCGGCGTTTACATCCTCATTCTTCATGTTCACTTGGAACACCACACGCTGTGTACCTGTTGGCGGAGCAGAACAATCAGCAGATGCATCATTGAAACAGAACACATCCAACACTTGGTCGGCAGTTCCTGTTGTCAATTTACGGTTGAACGACTCATCGGGCATGCCCCAAGCGTTACCGTTAATGTACTTGTACTCATAGCTAGTGCTTGCTTTCAACGTCAATTGAATTGAATACACATAACCCGAACCAGTAGCGGTTAATTCGTTTCCAGTAACCCCTGGAGACCAGTTGCTACCAATACCTGCATCCGATTGCAAATCACCTGCAATACGGATACCCTTGGGCCCTACTGCTACATTCTGCATGTTTACCCGGAAGGTAACCTTTACAGTTTGCGCAAAAGCTGCAGTTGACAACGCAGCCAAGGCAATGAGAGAGTAAATTTTTTTCATGTTTATATTAATTTAATATTTCTGCGGTAAAGATAAATAAAAAAGTGTCAAACTGACAATAACCTAATTCCAAAAAAAATGTACTTTCTTTGTAAGACACGATTTTCTTCATGAAAAACTTCATTTACTGCTGCATTTCCTCCTTGATTTTTCTGGCATCCAACCTAACAGCCAGCTTGTTACCGCCGCGTAAGAACACCTATCACGTGGCACCCCCATCATGGTATCTGGGCTTCACTAACCCCGAATTAGAAATCATCCTTCATGCAGAAAACATTGGTTTGTACAACATCGCACTCAACCCTTTTCAAGGCGTTACTTTGGATAGTGTAATTCAGAGTGCGAACCGACATGTTTGTTACCTGCAACTCAATATCAAACCCGGCACACAACCCGGCTTTTTGGAATTTACCGTTACGCCCAAAGAAAAACGCAGCAAAGCCCAATCGCCATTTACGCTCAAATACGAACTCAAAAACAAGCGAAGCAAAGAACTTCAAGCGCCCGGACTCACCCCGAACGATGTCACCTACCTCATTTTTCCTGACCGATTCTCCAATGGCGAGACCGATAACGACAACGCCGATATGCAATACCGGGTTCGTGTGGATCGCGGCGGATTGAAATCCCGACATGGCGGCGATTTGGCGGGCGTGAAAAGCAAACTCGACTATCTCAAAGAATTGGGCATCACAGCATTGTGGCTCAACCCCGTTCAAACCAACGACCAACCCGAAGAAAGTTTCCATGGCTATGCGATCACCGATAATTACGAAATCGATCCGCGGTTTGGCAGCAACAAAGAATATGTAGACTTGGTCTCCGAAATGCGCAAGCGCAACATGAAAATGATCATGGACATCATACCCAACCATGTTGGCGATAAACACTGGATGAATCAATACTACGATACCGGCTGGTTCAACTACAAAGACACCTACGTACAAACCAATTTCCGCGCACCAACCACAGCAGATCCATACGGCGCCCCCTCAGAGAAAAACCTCAATACCGATGGCTGGTTTGTTGCCACGATGCCCGATTACAACCAAAAAAACCCACACATCGCCTCGTATCTCGACCAATTGTATTTGTGGTGGATCGAATACGCCAATCTATCTGGATATCGCATAGATACCTACCCTTACCCCGACCAAGCCTACATGAACCACCTCATGGAATTGCTGCTTGGCGAATACCCCCAACTCACCATTTACGGCGAAGCATGGGTGCAGCACACCACCACCCAAGCCACTTTTGTTAAGAACAACATCAAAGGATTTGAAGCCAACCGCTTGCCTGGCGTTACCGACTTTTCGATGTGCTGGGCCTACCAGGAAGCCTGCTCAAAGCCGTTTGGATGGACTGAAGGATTGAACCGTGTGTACATCACCCAGAGCGAAGACTTTTTATACCAAGACCCATCGAAGAATTGCACTTTCCTCGACAATCACGACATTTCTCGATTCTATTCGATGGCGAACGAAGACATCGATGCTTGGAAGCGCGGTGTTACCTTGTTGCTTACCACGCGCGGATTGCCTTGTATTTATTACGGCACAGAAATTTTAATGACCGGGAAAACCGACAAATCCGATGCCTACGTACGATTCGATTTTCCGGGTGGATGGAATGGCGATCCAGTGAACAAGTTCACACCGAAAGGACGCACATCCAAGGAAAACGACGCCTGGAAGTGGATGCAAACATTAAACAAAGCCAGAACATCCATGCCCGCACTTGGCATTGGCAAAACCATGCAATACAGCGGCATCAACGGCATTTACGTTTACTTCCGATATACCGACAACCAAAAAGTGATGGTGGTTTTGAGTCAGAGCGATGTGGCACAAGACATCTCCATGGCGCGTTTTGCAGAAATAACAAAAGGTTATGGCAAGATGAAAAATATCCAAACGGGTGAAATCACCAACGTAGGTTCATCGTTGAAGGTAGCCGCAAAGGGCAGCTATGTGTTTGAAATGATTAAGTAAGCGAGGAACGCAGGCCCTCTTTAGGCTTTTTCCGTCATCAACAGGCGGAATTGCGCCAATCGTGCATCTACATCTTCCGGGGTGATCGAAGCCAATTTGGTGGTACCAAACTGTTCAACGCAATAACTTGCCAGAGCACTACCATAGACGATGCCGGTTTTCATGGCCTCAAAATCGGTTCTTCCTGTGCTTGCGAGGTATCCAATGAATCCACCGGCAAAAGTATCTCCGGCCCCGGTTGGATCAAACACATCCTCCAATGGCAAAGCTGGACAGAAGAATATTTGTCCTTCCGAACCAAACAGCAACGCACCGTGTTCGCCTTTTTTGATAATGAGTGTTTGCGGACCCATGGCACGAATTACACGGGCGGCTTTCACCAAACTATATTCACCTGAAAGTTGACGGGCTTCTTCGTCGTTGATGGTTAGCACATCTACGCGTTTCAAAACGGCTTTAAGATCGTCTAGGGCGATATCCATCCAAAAATTCATGGTATCCATCACCACCAGCTTGGGTTTGCGGGTGAGGCGTTCGAGGGTGGTAAGTTGAACTTGCGGACTCAAATTGCCAAGCATCACATAATCGGGTTGCTGCCAAGCTTCGGGGATAATGGGGTCAAAATCACCCAACACATTGAGTTCTGTAACCAGTGTATCACGCGAATTCATGTCCATATGGTACTTCCCATGCCAGAAAAACGACTTCTCACCAGCTTTAATTTGCAGTCCAGTGGTATCGGTTCCGCGTTGCTTTAGGGTATCCACAAAGTCAAAATCAAAATCCTCACCGACTACAGCCACCAATCCCACGTGCTTATGTAACAAAGTGGTTGCCAAGGAGATATAAGAGGCGGCGCCGCCTACAATTTTTCCAGTACTTCCGAAGGGTGTGTCGATGGCGTCAAACGCAACTGATCCGATAACAAGGAGGCTCATAAAAATATTTTAAAAAATTTCAGCAAAGGTATTGAAACGAAACGGGTTTCATACTATTTTTGCATTCCGATTGAGACAAGGCGATGCATGCAAATGACAACCTTGTTAAGATATAAACTCCTTGATAGCTCAGCTGGTTAGAGCAATTGACTGTTAATCAATAGGTCGCTGGTTCGAGTCCAGCTCAGGGAGCCAAAAGCCTCACAGTGATGTGGGGCTTTTTTGTTTTATATTTGTTCCAACTGAGGATATGGCATATTCAGAACATTAAGCGGACCGAATAAGAGCACGGTTAAAAGGAATTCATTACTTTGAAAGGAAAATGATGGGTGGCCTCATTTTTATGGTGCGCGATGCAATGTGTATCGGATTAGATTTTGATAAAAAATGTAATGAAGACAGATTGATGGTACGTGTCGGGAAACTTAATTACGAGAATTTGTTGCACCAAAACGGAAGTACCATAATGGACTTTACCGGGCAAGTAATGCGCGGATTTATATTTATTAAAGCGTCAGGTTTTGATTTTGAAGAAGGACTTGATTTTTGGATTAAAAGAGGATTAGAATTCAATCGATTATTAACACAAGAATAATACACATACGATATGAACAAAATGACCTGCAAACAGCTCGGCGGAGCTTGTGATATTGAATTTTTAGGAGAGTCCTTTGATGATATTGCAAACCAAAGTAAAAAACACGGTATGGAAATGTTTCAAAAAGGGGATACTGCGCATATTGAAGCAATGAATGAAATGCAAAAGTTGATGAAAGAACCATCAGACTTTGCAAAATGGTTTGAAAGCAAAAAGGAGGAATTTAATAATCTAAACGATATTTAACCCTTCAATTTCCTAATAGTTACATACTCAATCAGGGAGAAGTAGCTGCAACTTTCGTCAATAAGGGGAGCAAGTAAAAAGTTAAAAGGGTTATACTTGTATAGCATAACCTTTTTTATGTTAGCGTTGAGTTTTGACGACACACCAACCAATAGATAAATAGACCATGAAACAACAATTAACAATATTGATTTTTACCCTTTCAGCATGGGTAACTGCAAGTGGACAGACTTGGGTAGTTGACAGCATTTATCATCAAACTCAGTATAGATATTACGGAGCATACTTACCCGTTGCATATAATGGAACAACACCTTGGCCTGTTGTCCTAACACTCCACGGAGGCGGAGGAAACGCACTAGGAACGGTTGGTTTTACACAAATGAATAATGTTGCTGACACGGCTAACTTCATTGTGGTTTATCCGCAGGGAACACAAGTTGGAACAAAATGTTGCAGTTGGGCAGCAGGTGTAGGTTCGCCATCAGACACCTTAGGTATTGACGACATTCTGTTTTTCAACAAACTACTCGACACTTTGATAACGCAATTCAATGTTGATACGAACAGAATTTATTCAACCGGACTTTCACAGGGAGGTTACATGAGCCAACGGTTGGCTTGTGAATTAAGTAACCGTATTGCAGCAGTAGCACCACTTTGTTCCAACCTCGACTCTCTGCAAATGATTTCTTGCAATCCTACCCGACCAATTTCAATTATGGTAATTAATGGTACTTCAGACCTGTTGGTTCCTTACAACGGTGCCACATTTCGAAACAACGGTTGGCCGCTCACCTATTTCCCAACAGACACACTGATGAATTTCTGGGCATTGAAAAATGGTTGCAACATAATTCCGATTAGCCAAAATCTCCCAGATACAAACCTCACGGACAACTCTACAATTACAAAATTTCAATACAGTAATTGTAACTGCAATGTGCAGACTATTCTTTACCGTGTTAATGGCGGTGGGCATACTTGGCCAGGTGTTGAAAACACTTTTTATGAACTCCTAGCAGGCGAGACAAATGAGGATGTTCATGCTAGTGCCGACATTTGGAATTTTTTCAAACAGCATTCACTAACTTGCCTTACTACTGGCATAGATGAGCTAGGACTTCCGCAGACCATAACAATCTTCCCAAACCCGACTGACAACATCTTGAACGTAAGAAATAATACTTCACTAAAAATTACTTTGACACTGACTGATATTATGGGACTGACAATCCTGACAACTGAAGTAATGGGTGACACTTTAGTTTCACTTGACCTTTCCAACTTCCAGACAGGCATTTATTTATTAACCGATGGACAACGGACGACAAAGATAATCAGGAATTAAACCAGCCGCTAACAGCACACATCCAAAAGGCGGGGTTTCGTGATACGCACAATTCTATTCATCCCGCCTATTCATATATTCCCAAAGATCAACCACCAATTCATACCCTTCTAAAAAGTTAGAAATCGCCTGATCTCCCGCTACTGATAAGCTCATGAGAAAACTGCTTGAACAACTAGTATCAATCCAACTTCACGATTATTCATCACTTTAATAATCAGATAGTTTAAAGTCGCATAAGACCTCAATTCATCCCAGAATTGGTTCGAGAATAGACCACCTTGGGGAACCAGAAGCCTCACAGTTATGTGGGGCTTTTTTGTTTCAAAAACGAAGATCCGTCAGCAAACCTTTCTGCAGCTTCTCGCAACGCACACTATCCCTCAAAAGCCTTTTCCAACGTCTGCAAAATGACTGCTGGCGGCTGTGCGCCCACAATAGCGTATTTCCTATCCACCACAAAGAACGGCACCCCCGTTAGTCCCAACATCGCCCCTTCTTTTGAATCGTT
>DBCP01000091.1:0-2331 GCA_002293105.1 Bacteroidetes bacterium UBA955
AACGAGCGTGCGCGCGAAATGGGTGGATTCTATTTACCCAACTCAGCCCGCGATGGCAAGTGGAACACGATAACGGGCAAGGCCAATTTCAACGTGGCAACACCTGTTCCCGTTTCAGTGGCAGACGATGAATTGATGATGATGACGATCCGAAGTCACGACCAATTCAACACCACCATTTACGGCCTAAACGACCGATATCGCGGGGTGGAGAATGAACGACGTGTGATTTTCATGAACCCAAAAGACATCAAGAAATTCGGTTTTGAGGCCGGCGAATTGGTGGATTTATACAATTTCCACGGGGGTGTTGAGCGCATTGCACGCAAATTCATCATCATCAGCTTCAACATTCCGTTGGGATGTGCCGCGACGTACTTCCCTGAGGCCAACATTTTGGTTCCGATTGATTCCGTGGCCGATAGGAGCAACACACCTACCAGCAAGATGGTGATTTTGAAACTGCGCAAGCACGGGTAAGCGGAACGCACCGAGCAAATTTCCCCGGTAATTTTCACTTTACAAATACTGACTCAAATCACTTATAAAACCATTTTATTGGTTATTTTTCCTATATTTGAATACTTTTAACCAATATAATAGTTAAAATGCTATTCGAAATTGTTACCATCAAGGAAGTCAAACTGAGTATCGGGAAGATATGTCGGGAGAAACGGGAGGCGCAAAAGCTATCCCGCGACGAGCTCGCCGCTGCACTCAACCTATCGCGCAATACCATCCAGAATATCGAAATGGGTAAAAACGCCAATCTCGACAACTTACTCAAACTCGCCTATCACTTCGATCTTCTCAATGAAATTCACGCGGGACTGCAAAAAATTGGTACAAAACCCAGCGGTATAAAAATCCCTTCTTTGTATTAAACATGGAAAATCTGCTCAACATCAAACTCTTCGGCAACGAAATCGGTCGATTGGGCTATGACAACCATCAGCGATGCAGTTATTTTCAATACAATCCTGATTATCTCGGCACGAACAACAGCCACATCCTGCCATTCATCATCAAACGCAGTCTCGAAACGCAGTCCTTCCCACAGTTTGAAGGCAAAACTTTCCGAGGACTGCCCCCCATGTTTGCTGATTCACTGCCTGATGTTTTCGGAAATCACTTGTTTCAATCTTGGCTGAACGCCCAAGGCAAACCCATACAGTTAAACGCTTTGGAACAATTGGCCTACGTGGGTCAGCGTGGCATGGGCGCCTGGGAGTATGAGCCGGCGATAACGATGGATGCGCCGAGTAGTTTTCGCATCGCCGAAATGGCTCAATTGCTTTCAGAAATCTTGGCTGAAAAAGAATCTCTGACACCAGAAAATGCCAATACAGAAGGCCTGTTGAACCTGTTTCGCATCGGCACTTCTGCCGGTGGCATGCGTCCAAAAATATTGGTGGCCAAACACCGAAAGACGCAGCAAATATTACCGGGCGACCTTTTATATGGACCGCACCATGATTACTTTTTGGTGAAGCTCAACCTCGAGAACGATCCATTGCATCCGAAGGAAACGATAGAATTTATTTACGCGAACATCGCCCAGCAACTGGGTATTGAGATGATGCCATGCGAATTGTGGGAGGAAAAACACTTTGCTACGCATCGCTTTGACCGACAGAACAACCAGAAACAGCATGTGCTTACGGCGGCCGGACTTACGGGGTGGGACTATCAGAATCCGGAAGACAGCAGCTACGAAAATCTTTTCAAATTGGCGATGGCTCTAAAAATTCCGCTCAGCGAATTGCAACAACTTTTCCGACGGATGGTGTTTAATGTCGTATTTAATAATATCGATGACCATTTGAAAAACCACAGTTTCTGCTATCGCCCGGAGACCGATAGTTGGCATCTCTCCCCGGCGTATGACCTCACGTATGCGTTGAATCCGAAGTTAAAGTTTCACAAGGTAAGCAGGGCGTTATCAATCAGCGGAAAACGGGAGCAAATCAATAAAAAAGACCTCTTGAAAATCGCGGATATGTTTAGCATCGAGCATGCGGAACAGACCATTCAAGACATCCAGGAAGGAGGTTCGCTGTGGTCGGATTTGGCATACCAAAATCATCTTCTACCAACGCTGATCGCCACAATTCAGCAGCAGATGGTTGAATTGTAAACCTTTGGGAACAATAAACTTTTACATCTCAACGCCCCGCGAAAGTCTCGAAATCAAAGCCCCTTCAACACCTCTACAGTGCGTTGAATCATTTCCGGAGTGACATCCAAATGGGTCACCAAACGGATGTGTGTGGGCGACATCGCAGATGCCCGAATGTTGTGCGATAAAAGCTTCGCCACCACTTCTTGGGC
>DBCP01000091.1:2388-3053 GCA_002293105.1 Bacteroidetes bacterium UBA955
ATTTCTCCCACCCATGAACACTGTTTCAACGCATCCGCCAACTGCTTCGCATGGGCATGATCCTCGGCCAGTCTGTTGATATTGTGCTGCATCGCATAGAGTCCGGCCGCCGCCAAATACCCCGCCTGACGCATCCCGCCGCCCATCACCTTGCGAACCCTTCTCGCCTGTTTGATAAAAGACGCATCGCCCAAAAGCACACTGCCCACCGGCGCACCCAAGCCCTTACTCAAACACAACGATATGCTTTGAAACAATTTTCCATACGCCTTGGGATCCTCTTGTTTCGCCACGATGGCATTCATCAATCGGGCGCCATCCAAGTGAAGGCCAAGACCATGCGCATCGCACAGTGAACGAATTTTTGCGATTTCCGCCAGATCATAACAGCTCCCTCCCCCGCGATTGCAAGTATTTTCGAGACTCACCAAACGGGTCCGCGCGCGATGCACATCGTCCGGATTGATCACAGGCAAAATCTGTTCGGCCGTTATCTGTCCGTAAGAACCCTGCACCAACCGCACCTGAGCCCCAGCATTCTTGGCGATGCCGCCGCCTTCGTAATAATAAACATGAGAACCTGCCTCGCAAATCACCTCATCACCGGGTTGGGTGTGCACCTGAATGGCGATTTGGTTGGTCATGGTGCCGGACGGACAAAACAA
>DBCP01000091.1:3259-5375 GCA_002293105.1 Bacteroidetes bacterium UBA955
GGTAAAATTACAAAATTGAAAGCCATCTATTCTTTGACAAATCGAAAAATCGCATTCGACCCCGATGAAACCCACTGATCATCACCATTCAACGATAGTTCATACACCCCCGATGCCAAATTACTTACATCAATGTCTGCCTGGCCTTTGAGCGATCCACTTTGTAGTATCCGACCGTTCATATCTAAAATAGAATAGGCAATATATCGATCCATTCCTTGCACAAACAATTTGTTCGATGTAGGATTTGGGTAGAGCGCCGCTCCGGTTTCATTTGGGTCACCATTCACCGCAGTCGTGATTGCTTTCTGATAAACCCTCACATAGTCGATTTCCATGCGCGACGAATCAAACTTTGCATCCACTTGAGACAAAACAGCGATATTCAACAAGATGTACTGATCCTTTGCGAAGGGCCAATTTTCTGCGGTTCGCACTTCGGGATGATACGTGTGAATTTCTTTGTCATCCACCAAAAACCATATTTTCTCGGGCGACCAAACCATGGAATACACGTGATAATTATTGTAAGGATCGGGCAGTGAAATACCGCCAGTTTCAACACCCCCATAACGCGCTTTGGTATGCACCGCCGATGACACATATCGGGGATTGTGCCCCCAACTCTCCATGATATCCAACTCCCCACACGCAGGCCAGCCCACCGTAGCAGCGTCGCGGCCCCAATAATTCCCGGTCTCACCCACATTGGTACCCAAAGTCCAAATCGCCGGCCAAACCCCACTCCCCGAAGGCAACTTCGCACGCACGTCGATCCTACCGTAGGTAAATGCAAACTTCGAATTCAAACGGGCCGATGTAAACTCTTTCGTGCTATTGCCGTAGGTGAATTTTTCTTTTTTCAGAACGATTTTCATGCTCCCCTCACCCACAAAGGAATTGTCCTTTTTATCGGTATAGTGTTGAATTTCATTGTTAAACCACCCGCCATTGTTGGGAGGAATCACTTGGTGATGCCATTTCTCGGAATTGGGCTTACCCGAATAATTGAACTCATCTGACCAAACCAATTTGTCATATATTGGCATGGTGACCGATGACATGGGTGGCAAATTCGATGCAAACCCTTTGATATCATCAACACAATATTTCCCTGTTTTCAGTTGGTCGGGCTCAAAGAAAAGGGTCAGTCGCATGTAGCGGCCTCTGGCATTGACGGCGACATTGGTTCCCACCACTTTCGCTTTGGAAAAATCAAATGAATCGTGATGCCAGTTTGAATTTTTAATGGTTTTCTGCACGTAGATATCGGGCTCGCCGCTCGTATTTTTCTCCAGCTTGATTTGAAAGGTAAAGGAATCGCCTTCCGCATGGTACACAGAAAAAAAGACCTTCTTGGCGGAATCTAGCTGTATCCCATTTTTCAAATCAATAAAAACGCCTTCGAATATATCCCCGCCGGTGTTGGTGATAAGTCCCACGTTGTTGTTTATTCGGAGGGGGTCTTTGTCCCTCGTAAATTGCGCACCACCGAAAGCACTGAAATTGTGCTCTGATCGCTCAAAATCAATGGGTAGATTTTGTGACCATGACGTTCCAGTGAGGAAAAATACAACTGCAAAGAATATGAATTTGCGCATGAACTTCAAATTTAGGTGAAAGCCCATGAATTTGGGGCATCCAATGACATAGCGGGTTTAACATATTGAAATCCTTCATGCCGTGAACACTGCGCTACAAAACCCGCAACATCACCACGAACGAATCACTCTGTAAGCTGTACTTTGTTGAGGTAGAACACCTTGGTTGTTTCGCCATCTTGGTCTTTTGTGGTTTGATAGCCGGATATGATAAAATTGGCATCGTACCAGTGACGCATATTCGCAGTAGTACTAATGAGTCGCTCATCCTCTCTTCCAGTTACTACTATCTCGCATTTCTTTTGTGAAATTTCCGTACCCGATTGATTGAACAATTTATACGTCAGGATATTGTCTGAGACATAACTCAAAGAAACCTGGTTTTGCACGGATGTATTCATCGAAACAACTTTCACTATTTCCTTGGGCTTATAACTCAGTTTTAATGGCAGACATTGGTCCATTTTGCGGATGCCATTGACATCAAATTTCACAACAACAGAATGTGTGTATTT
>DBCP01000135.1:0-6270 GCA_002293105.1 Bacteroidetes bacterium UBA955
TTGAAGTATCGGCCGCGTTTCCTGTTCCAAAGTTCCAGAAGAATTCCATTCCACCAGAAGTTACTTTTGACATGTTTTCAAACAGTACCGCATCGCCGTTACAGATACGTGCAGGCACTTTAAAATCTGCAGTTACTGAAGGATAAATCAATACACTGCGCTTGATGAATGTATCGCAACCATTGTTGTTATCGGTTACTTTCAAAATCACAGTAATCAAACTATCTTCCAAGGTTGCATCAGAAGTTTTGAACTGAACTTCCATATTGGCAGATCCACTTGGCGCGGTCAAACTTGCACCAGTCACCGCCTTACCCGCTTGGGTGTAGGCTTGTACAGTTGCATACCAATTGTTTGGCAATGAAGACCCGTAGGTACTGTTGCTGTAAATACGTGGCGAACGCACATCGTAAATCACAGGCTGATTCAACACGGTTACATCATAAGGTCTGCCACGCTGATACACGGCCGTATTCGGCGTAGTTGTCTTGGTTGAAAACTCATAGTATCCTCCCCCTGGAGCAGGCTTCACCGTGGTGGTAAACGTCAAGGTATCGTTTTTGGTGTTATCATCTGGAATATCCAAATAAATCTTTATGGTGGTAGCACCGGCAATCGACAATGTCATTGGTGCAGTGAATGTCACCTTTTGGGTAGTTCCCGCCAAGATTTTGTCTTTCACCACCTGGGTAGTTACTTTTCCATTAATGCTGTAAGAAACGTTAAATCCATAAATGGTATCGATGAAATTGTTTTTGATATACAGATTGATACCCGTTGCTTCCCACCCTGCACACACAGAGGTTGGCACAGAAAAATCAGACTTGGTCACTTCCGCATCCATGTAATTTTCCAACGCACCACGATCGTTCTTCACCTTATTGCGCAATGCTTTTGAATAGTCATCAACAACCCAAGTAGTTTGCTTCACGTTGTTTTGGTTTTCAAACACTTGTGATCGGTAGTCAATCTTGGCGATATCCTTAAAGCGATGATTTTGAAACTTCTCGCCCTTACCTGGCAAGTTTGTACCCATCCAAGCACCATAATTAGCACCAGAACCATTGGGATTATACCAATAGTTATCCATGTTATTCGTATCATAATACGAATTATCGTCGATCGTTAAACCCGTCGCAGACCCATAGATATACATCTGAGAACAAGAATATGAGTTGGTCAACATAATGACATTGCCAATCAAAGCAGTGCTACCATAGTTTCCACCGTAAAAACCATTGTGGTCTCTGTAGTAGTAACTTGAGCGAGAATTATCCATGTAAATGGTGTTTTGGTAAAAGCGCAACGGATAAGAGGCAGACGGATTGTAGAAGTAAATACAGTAATCGTAACCGTTCATGGCATTTTCAACCACCATGTTCGAACTCACGTCCGCAGCCACATAGTAATAGATGTACATACCATAGAATGAGCTATAACTATAACCCAACGCCTCGTTTTTCCAGATCAAGTTGCGTTCAATCTTCCAATTCGCCGTACCAGAATAGTTGTACATATCGATACCGTACAAACCATATCCATAACTGCTGTTGTTGTTTTTGTTAAACCGGATTTTATTGTCGTTACACTCATTGGCACTACCAGAAGCATAACCAATCTCCATCCCATAGAAATAATAACCATCGTTGTTGTTCGTATCAACTTGGTTAGAATTCAATTTGATCAATTGATCAAAGTAAGAGTAAATCCCATAGAAATAGTAGGCGTAGTTGCTATTGTTGCGCACTTTGTTACCCGAAACACTGTGGTTGTATGAATAGTAAGAGTAGATACCATAGAAGTAGTAATAGCTCAAACACTTCTCCACGATGTTGTTGTCAACAAAAGAGGCGCGAGCGGAAGACGGGCGGTTATAATAAGTATAGATACCGTAAACATAGTAGGCACCGGCAGTACCGGTAGCACCCTTGAATGGCAAATCGTGCACATTGTTCTTTACGATTTGAATGCCGTAAGAATAGTAAGAATAAATCCCATACAAGTATGAATAGGCATTGTTTGATGTGGCATTGGCGCGCGATAAATCATTGCCTTCCACTGTTTCACCATTCACGTAGTTCAAGTAAATACCGTAGTAGTAAAAGTTCTGGATGGTGTTCCCTTTGAAGGTATTGCCATTCACCGTTGAACTAAAATAGCTCGAAGAACCACAATCCAAGATACCATAAGTTGGACCAGGAGAATTGCTATTGGTGGTACGCATCAAACAGTTACTCACTGTGGTATTTTGTGCAACCACATACGAGGGATAGGTAAAGATGCTCGTTGCAGAACTACCGTAAACCACATAAGCACCCCCTGCCGTTGAACCTGACGCGATCGCACTGAATTGCATTGTACATGCATCCAAATTCACATAGGTGCAGGCATCGGTTCCATTGGATTCAAAACGAATTACGCGTGAGTTAACCGCGGAATTGCTGTTCTCAATCACCAAGTTGCTGATGTTCACGTAATCGGTAGCCGTGAAACGAATCACCTCTGAGTTACTCGCGGAAGTGGTTGTTGAACCCATCAAATACGTTACAGAACTGCTGAACTTGTACCCTTTACCATCGATGTTGATGGTGTTGGTTGACGACGCACCCTTGATAGAACCAAAAGTAATGTTCTGTGTGGTGGTTTCATTGTTCAAAAAAGTAGCCGTCACCTTACCCGAAACCCCATTCGTGTTTAGTGATGTTACAAAGCTTGCCAACGAAGTAAAATTCGTCGACGTGGCTGTCCCCAGCGGGTTGATGGTGTAAGATCCAGACAACTGGGCTTTCAAGCCCAATGCACTGCATCCCATGACCAACAACGAAACAAACGGTTTGATCAAACCATTTGCATTGAATTTTGTGTAGTTTTTAAACATGGTATTGATTGTGTAATTTATTTATATTTTTACACCTGCAATATCAGTATAAAAAAGCCTAAAACCTTTTAAATATAGGAATTATGACACTCTAAAAACAATAAAAAATACTATAATTTATGATAAAAAATCATAGTGAATTATTTTAAAAATAAAAATAATTATAGTTTATTTTAGCCGAAAGCAACATAAACCCTAGTTTACCATCACCCGAATCGAATAATAAACACGTATCATTTCAACTTGAGAACCCTATCTATGGCATTTGCTACGCGCATTCCATCCAATGCTGCACTCATTATTCCGCCTGCATAACCCGCCCCCTCTCCACAAGGAAACAAATTCATCACCCCAGTGTGCTGCAAAGTGTCTGTTAGCCTAGGAATCCTGACTGGTGATGAGGTTCGGGATTCTACCCCCACCAAAATCGCGTCGTTCGTCCTAAATCCCCGCATTTTCTTACCCAAAACCACCAATGATTCACGAATTCGATTGTGAATGGCCGGCGAAAGAACATCGCCAATACTGGCAGTTACCAATCCTGGCAAATAACTATTTTCTGGCAAGTTCGCACTCACTTTTCCTTGGATAAAATCCTCCATACGCTGTGCTGGTGCGCTCAAACTCCCTGAAACCCGAAACGCCTGCTGCTCCCAATGTTGCTGGTAACGCAATGCGCGGAGTGCTCCGGCTGAATTAAACGGTGCAAAATCACGATCATCCACCGTAACCACAAACCCAGAGTTGGCAAATTTTCCGTTGCGCTTGCTGGGGCTCCAGCCATTGACAACAACCTCGCCGGCCGCGGTAGCGGCCGGCGCAATGATTCCTCCCGGACACATACAGAACGAAAAAACACCCCTGCCCTGAATCTGTTCCACCAAACTATAACTCGACGGTGGCAAACCATCGCCCCGCATATCACACTTATACTGAATTTGATCAACCAACCCCTGTGGATGCTCCAATCGCACCCCTATCGCAAACGGTTTCGCCTCAATCGCAACACCAGAACGATCCAACAATTCAAAAATATCCCGCGCCGAATGTCCCGTTGCCAAAACAACCGCATCTACCTCTAAGCGCACTCCGCCATTCAACATCAATGCCTTCACCTTTCCGCCAGTCAATTCCATCCCATCTACCCGGCTATTGAATCGCACTTCTCCCCCACAATCCTCAATCGACTTGCGCAACCCTTCCACCAACTGTGGCAATTTATTCGTGCCGATATGCGGATGAGCCTCGTATTTGATCGCCTCAGGCGCACCGTGATCCACCAAACTCTGTAACACCTTCTGAACCGGACCTCGTTTGTTGCTGCGCGTATACAACTTCCCATCAGAATAGGTTCCCGCGCCGCCCTCGCCAAAACAATAATTGCTCTCAGCATTCACCACTTTCTCGCGATTCATGACCGCCAAATCACGCCTGCGCTCTTTCACCGCCTTTCCCCGCTCCAGCACAACCGGTTTCAACCCCAACTCTATCAACTCCAGTGCACAATATAGTCCGGCCGGACCGGCACCAATCACATGAACTTCTTTGCTTTTCGATACATCCTGCAACCGAAAACCCGCTTCCATCATTGGCTCATCACCCTTGCCATATACCTCCGCCGTAACCAAAAAATAGGGCTGCCTTCCCCGTGCATCCAAACTCTTTTTCTTCCACACAACCAACCCTGCAGGATCCCTCGCCTCGACACAAAACTTACGATTCACCGCAGCCTCATCCCCCATTTCCGAGGGCGTAAATTTCAATTGTATCGTTTTCGGCATGCCACAAAAATACGCCTCAAAGCTTGGTTTTCGCCTACTAAGCCACCCCCAAGCCCATTTCTATGCGATTTCGCACAAATCCCCCGCGATTTTCCTAATTTTGCCCTCATGAAAGAAGTGGTAGTCAGCGGGATTCGTCCCACCGGAAAATTGCACCTAGGCAACTATTTTGGTGCATTCAAGAATTTTCTGAAGCTCCAAGAGCAGTTCGATTCCTATTTTTTCATCGCCGATTACCACAGCCTTACCACCCACCCCACACCCGGTGATCTAAACGCCTCGGTAAAACGCGTATTGGCAGAATACATCGCCCTGGGCCTGGACCCAGAAAAATGCACCATCTATTTTCAGAGCGATGTGCCAGAAACTGCTGAACTTTACCTTTTCCTGAACATGAATGCTTATTTGGGCGAACTCGAACGCGTGACTTCTTTCAAAGACAAAGCCCGCACACAACCCAACAACATCAATGCAGGATTGCTCACCTACCCCGTTTTGATGGCGGCCGATATCCTACTGCATCGCGGCGTAAAAGTCCCCGTAGGAAAAGACCAAGAGCAACACCTGGAAATGGCTCGCACCTTCGCCAATCGCTTCAATCGCCTCTACAACAACGAATATTTCCCCGAGCCCCAAGCCTTCAGCTTTGAACAAAACTTGGTAAAAGTCCCCGGCCTCACGGGCACTGGAAAGATGAGCAAAAGCGCTGGTGAAGCCGACACCATCTACCTCGACGAAGAGGCAACCTTGCTGAATAAAAAAATCATGAAGGCTGTGAGCGATAGCGGTCCGTCAGAACCTGGCTCACCCAAATCTACCCCGGTTCAAAACTTGTTCGATTTAATGGGACTTGTTTGCGCACCAGATACCATTCAATTTTTCGACGATAGCCACAAAGCTGGCACCATCCGCTATGGCGATTTAAAAAAGCAATTGGCGACCGACATGGAAACCTTCATCGCCCCGTTGCGCGACAAGATCCACACCACCATGGGCGATGAGAAACGGCTGATGGAAATCGCTCGATTTGGCGCGGAAAAAGCCCGGATATCGGCCCAAAAAACCATCCGAGAAGTTCGCGAAATCATCGGTTTTGGCAATCGCTAACCGCAGTTGAACCCCTCAAATACATCAATTTCCAACCCTTTATCGTAAATTGCACCCATGCTCAACGTTTCCCTGGTTATCCCCTTGTACAACGAAGCCGAGTCCCTGCCTGAATTACACGCTTGGATTGTTCGCGTTTGTAAGCAAGAAAACTTGTCGTATGAAGTATTGCTGCTCGACGATGGCAGCACGGATGCGTCATGGGACATCATTCAGGGATTGCGTCAGCAAGACCCCAACGTTCGAGGGTTCCGATTCCGAACCAATTACGGCAAAAGCGCGGCCTTGAATGTCGGTTTTGCAGAAGCCAAAGGCGAAGTGGTTATCACCATGGATGCCGATTTGCAAGATTCGCCAGATGAAATTCCTGGTTTGCGAAATATGATACTCGAAGAAGGCTATCACGTGGTGAGTGGCTGGAAAAAGAAACGCTACGACCCCATCAGCAAAACCATCCCCACCAAGTTGTTCAATTGGGCCACCCGCAAAATCAGCGATTTGGAA
>DBCP01000135.1:6469-8552 GCA_002293105.1 Bacteroidetes bacterium UBA955
ATGAATCGATTCGTCAACGGTTTCCTGGATCTCATGAGCCTGTTCTTCATGAGCAAATTTGGCAAGAAACCGATGCACTTCTTTGGACTGCTCGGGGTATTGAGCTTTTTCATCGGTGCCGTTACCGCCTGTTGGATATTGATCGATAAACTCATCTGTGTGATTCAAAACCAGCGCGCGCCGTTGGTGACGGACAACCCCATCTTTTATATCGGCTTGGTGGCGATGATCATCGGAACACAACTCTTTTTGGCCGGATTTATTGGCGAATTGGTGAGTCGCTCAAACCCTGAACGCAACAATTACAACATCAAAGAAACCACCGATTGATGCATTTTGAAGGCAAGCACATCGTGATTGTGGGTCCCGCTCACCCGTTGCGTGGTGGATTGGCTACCTACAATGAGCGATTGGCCCGCGAACTTCAGCAAAAAAATCAGGTCACCCTACTTACTTTCTCGCTCCAGTACCCAAATTTCCTCTTCCCAGGGCAGTCTCAGTTCAGCGATGACCCAAAACCCGAGGACTTAACCATAGATATCGCCCTCAACTCAGTGAATCCACTGAATTGGATCCTGACCGGCTTGAAATACAAGCGCATCAAACCCGATGTGATTATTTTTCGCTATTGGATGCCATTTTTTGGCCCATGTTTTGGCACGTTTGCTAGAATCGTTAAGTCGAACAATCACACCCAAATATTGGCGATTACTGACAACATCATCCCGCATGAACGTCGGTTTTTCGACACCCCTTTCAGCAAGTATTTCTTGCCAATTTTAGATGGTGCAGTGGCCATGAGTCGGAAAGTTTTGACCGATTTACAGCAGTTCCCTTTGCGAAAACCCGTAGCGAAAACGGGCTATCACGCGCATCCCCTATACGACAATTTCGGGGCGATGGCCCAGCGTGCTGAAGCCTGCCAGGCTTTGGGACTTGATCCTGCAAATCGCTACGTATTGTTTTTTGGGTTCATCCGTAATTACAAAGGATTGGATTTATTGCTCGAGGCGATGGCGTTGTTGCCCGAATCATTGAGTGATGTTAAGTTGGTCGTTGCCGGCGAATATTACGAAGACGAAGCGCCTTACAATGAAATCATCGCACAGAAAAACCTGTTGGAGAAGGTGATATTGCATACCAAATTCATCTCAAATGGCGATGTTCGATTGTATTTTTCGGCGTGTGATTTGGTGGCTCAGCCCTATCGCAATGCAACACAAAGTGGGGTTTCTCAGATTGCTTATCACTTTGATTTGCCGATGATTATCACCAACGTGGGTGGATTGAGCGAATTGGTACCGCACGGCGAGGCGGGATGGGTTTGCGAGCCCACACCCGAGGCGTTGGCTGAGGCCATTGGTGCGATGTATACAGACAACCGATTGGCGAGTATGCGCAGCAACATCCAGGTTCTCAAACAGCAATTCAGCTGGCCATCGATGGTTGGGGCCTTGGAAGCGGTTACGCGTTAGTTGTCGTTCATCGGACCAAACAACACATTAATCCCATTTCATTACAATTTTATTATCGCCATTAAACTTGGCATCATCTTGTAGGTCTATCTCTTTAGAAAGGAGACAAAATCATGAAAAAAGCTTATGGATTAATCGCACTGTTGGCACTGTCATTAACAACGGTTGAATTGGGAGCACAACCAACACCCAGACATCGTAGAGACCGCCAAGAGGACATCAGAGACCGTCGGGAAGACGTTAGAGATCGCCGGGAAGATGTGAGAGATCGAAGAGAAGATGTGAGAGACGCTCAACATCAAGGGGGGCCGTTGGATCGCATCGAAGACCGAAGAGATCGAAAAGAAGATGTACGGGATCGAAGAGAGGATAAACGCGACAGACGAGAGGACCGACGAGATCGCAGGAGAAAAGGGAATTACGTTACGGGCTCGCACCCACAGCCCAGGGCGCATGTGAATAACCAGGTTGGATTTCGATTGGTTTACGGGCCACAATTTCAAAGACCAAGACACCATGGACACCGTCGACATTTCCATGGCAGATACCACCATCGACACTGCGGAAGATGAGCAAAAAATAGAAAAAATGTGAAACAACTGTGAACA
>DBCP01000135.1:8625-15985 GCA_002293105.1 Bacteroidetes bacterium UBA955
TGGTTGTCAATTTGCACACAAACAAAAAAACGCACATGTTAAACACTACATTGATCAACGGCACAGAGGTAATTGAAGTTTCAGGATACATCTTTGTCGGAGGAATTTGGATTCCTTTGGGCTAAAATCACCCAACAATAACTATCTTTGACCTCTCTTAGAGAGGTGTCCGAGTGGTCGAAGGAGCACGCCTGGAAAGTGTGTAAACGCCAAAAGCGTTTCGAGGGTTCGAATCCCTTCCTCTCTGCAACCATAAACGCAAAACCCTTGTAGAATAAGACTCTGCGAGGGTTTTTTATTTCTACGTTGTCGGTTTTGTTGTCAGTTATATCCCTTTCCTAACGAAGAACTAATGACCACCGTGCTGATAACAGTAACCATTTGGACCTGCGGAACGCTTACACTGACTTCCTGCCTTCGTTATTCCTCTACATTGGGATTTCACTGAATTACTGGGTGCACTGTTTACATTATTTGGTTCAACTGCATTATTTGGAACACTACTAGCTGGAGCCTGATTGATACCATTACTACCCAATAGTTGATTAAGTCTAAATATTTCTTTCTCCTGACTTTGAATTTTAGTCTCACCTATTGTGACACGCACCTTCAAATTTTCAACATCTTTTTGGAGCGATTCAATTTTGGTTTGATTTTGAACATTAGCTACCTTGAGTTCCTCGATACTCCGAATTAAATCGGCCTTAGATTGGCAATATGTAAAATCTACAAATAAGAAACTCACAAGAACAAGAATATAGTTTTTCATAATTTTAAATCTCAAAGTACAAACTCTTGATAAGATATACAAACTGGAATAATCTGCCCTGAAGATGAATCCCTCATAGGGTTAATTTGAACTTCGTACCAACTAAATTGTCTGTTGATTACACAATTCCTCTTGAATCCCATTTTACATAGTTCAGGCCAAGATGGATTGTTATTAATCGGAATTACTTTTATATCGGATACGTTAGGAATCAAGCCTAACTCAAGTATCTCATCAAAATAAAGTTTTAGCTCGTCCGATGAAATCGGCTTATCAATTGATGGCTGATAATCAAAATTAATACCTTTCAATAAAAAACCACGGTTAACAGCACCGGACAAATTGGATAGCTTACGTTTCATGATGGTCTTTTCAACAACATCAAGTTCGTTAAGAACGAAGTCTTCAATATTGAATCCGATTGTATCTCGATTATCCCAAAGAACTGCGGCTAATTTCTGCAAATCTGCAAAATTGAAGATTTTTTCTTTTCCAAGATTTAACACCTTATTCAATTCGCCGTGATTAACTACACGCAAGTCCAAGGTGGATTTAAAACCCTCAATTTTGTAATGTTGCTCAATCATCAGTGTTAATGAAACAGACAAAACTACCAGTCGTCTTTTGTTGTTGAAGTTGTACTTTTCTTTATGCTGTTCTCCAATACAACGCTGGATGAGTTTATTTTTATTTTAAAGTTCATCAACCCCTCATTGAACATTTTTCGGCACCTTGTATCCTCGTCCTTGTTAAAGTATGTTCTTAAATGGCTCGTTCTCGCTCCAACTGCGGGTAATATCATACTACCTGCCCGTTCAGCAGGGCGATAAACATTTCCATCATCAAAGTATTGAAGGCGAACTTTGTTATCCTTGATACTTATCACCAGCCGAATGTACCAATCAAAACTTGCCATTCCTGAAGCTCTAAAGGATGTCACATAGTTGTAAACTAATTGTTGCTTGGTTTCATTCACAAGAACTTCGGAGGGGTTAACAAAATTTAGACCGCTCCAGTTTTTTATCCGTGTTACAATTTCTTCATTACTAATTGAATCTTCTAACACAACAATTCGGGTTAGTAATAAATAATCGGCCTTAGATTCATACATTGAATCTACATGATAATTCAATTGCGCTTCCTGTGAATACAATGATTTACAAACAAACAGAACTATAAAAAAAAATATTTTTTTCATAGTTCAATGTTACACAATAAACTTACAAATTCAAAGTCACCGTATACTCTTCGTGTTTCAATTGAACCTCGGTTTGTCTTACTGGTAATCCAATACTGCGATTAAGCAGTACCTCTAACGCATTCAGCGAACCTCTCTTGGCATTTAGTAACAATGCCTTGCAGATTGTCAGTTCGAGGATATTTGTATCGTCTCGAGAGATGATTTCAATCAACTCCTTTTCTGTCATCGCAAGCATCACAAGAATCACTTCATTAATCTCCGATTTAGCATATCCCATCTTTTTGAGTGTAGTCACAAACTTTGGTCTACGCCCCATTGGATTGGGTGAAGGTTGTCCCGATTGCCAAGGAGTCAGATGATCGGTTTTAGGATTTAAATTCATTCTGTATGACTGTTATATGATTGTTTTCAGCGCAACACCCTTCCACCGTCGATATTCCTCACTCAAATACTGATCTACATCAAATAATGTCTGACTCGGATACCGATTCAATTCATCACGTTTGAGATTGCTGATAATATTGCGACATCTCTTTACCTCTCGTCCAAACAACTTCTCGCTACAATACTTGCTTGATGTTTTTTGAATTGAAATGTCTCTGCCACAGGCAACGCAACGACGCAGAGGAGTATTGTATTCTCTGCAACCCAATGCCCCAGCCGGGGCATTTTTTGTTTAACGAATCTATTCGCGCAGCGAACAAGCGAGTGAAACAGAAAATGAACCGTGCGACGAAGGAGCGGGCATTGGGTTAACACCTTCCCCGGGATCACGAGCGCAGCGAGTAACCCCTTCCTCTCTGCAACCCAATGCCCCAGCCGGGGCATTTTTTGTTTAACGAATCTGTTCGCGAAGCGACAAATGGGGTTTATACACAGCATTTTCTCCGCCTAAATTCCTAAAACTTTTGATTTTTGACAAGTTTTAGGAATTTGAAGTATCTTCGTTCTATGCAAACGGTTCTGAGAAGCCAGTACCTCAACGTACTCAAAGTACTCAAAGATAAGAATTTCATTAAAGTTGCTACGGGTGTTAGACGCTGTGGCAAGTCAACATTAATGTCACAATTCCAAGATGTTTTGCGCGGCGAAAATGAATCTGTTTCTATTATCGCCATCAACATTGACATGCCAGAATTCCGATTTTTGGCAGAAAAAAGTTGGAAAGACGTCTACGACTTTATCGTTGAGCACCTTGAAAACAATGTCACCAACTATGTTTTTATTGATGAGGTCCAGAACGTAAAAGAATTTGAAAAATTATTGGAGGGCCTTTATGTTCACCCGAACATAGATTTATATGTTACAGGCTCCAATGCATTCCTACTATCCAGTGAATTGGCAACATTGCTCACCGGTAGAGCCTATGAAATCCATGTCTTACCATTTTCATTCGCTGAATTCATCAGCTTCACAGGCAAATCCAATAATTTAGATAGGGCATTTGCTGAGTATATCGGAACTGGTGGTTTCCCTGAGGCTGTCCGACTTTCGGCCAATGGAAATCAATTCGCTTTTGATTATTTGCAAATGGTTTTCAATAACATTTTTAGCAATGATATTTCCGCTCGAAGGACAATCTATTCAGAAGAATCCTATCAACGGGTAGTCAATTTCCTAATCGACTCCATAGGATCCAACGTGTCAGCTACAAATATCGCCAACACCTTAAAGGCCAATAACAAGCCCATTGACAATAAAACCGTTTCCAAATACATAGATTCTTTGGTGGAGTCTTACTTGTTTTATCGTGCAAAGCGATATGACATCAAAGGGAAACAGCATCTCGCTACTCAAGAAAAATACTACCTTGTAGATTTGGGATTTCGAAATGCTTTGTTGGGAAAAGAGTTTCTAAGCGATGCTGGCCATCTGCTTGAAAATATCATTTATCTGGAGCTAAAACGCCGAAATTTTCAAATTTGGATCGGAAAAACCAACAACTTGGAGGTTGATTTCGTAGTTAGAAACAATGAAGGTTTCACACAATACATCCAGGTGTCGCAAACAGTTCTAAATCCTGATACTTTGGCGAGGGAACTTGCGCCATTGAATAGCATTTCAGACCACCATGAAAAATTATTAATTACCATGGACTTTGATACCGGCACCTATAACGGCATCAAGAAAATCAATATCATTGATTGGTTGATGGCTATAAATTGAAAGTGAAGTAGTTTCGCAGTAATTGATGTGTCCTACATGAAGGAGTAAAATAACTACACCAAAATTTTACAAATTCTGTAACACAGCACCAAGTAATTATTTCAAATCCTAATTATTGTAATTTTTACAATAATATCCTACCTTCG
Organism: Bacteroidetes bacterium UBA955; assembly: GCA_002293105.1. Classification (GTDB taxonomy): domain Bacteria; phylum Bacteroidota; class Bacteroidia; order NS11-12g; family UBA955; genus UBA955. The sequence continues at coordinate 12,908 of DBCP01000135.1, forward strand.
TTTTATACCCAAAGGGTCCACCCTGCTTTTGAAAACTCAACCACGCTTTTCACGAATCATTTTGGCCGCAATTTTCGGCGTTATCTTTATCACAGCATCGCACGCTCAAACCATCAAAGTGGGCAGCGGCAGCTATACCAACACCTTCCCCGGCACAGATGTAGCAGGTAGAAATGGATACCCATCCGGCACCCCCTATCTCATCGATTCACTCAAAAAAAAACCCGTCCCCACCAATGACTGGTGGTCGGCAAAAGTAAAAAATGCTCACTGCGACAACCTTTTCAACTACCCACTCACCCTCAAAACGGTGAATGCCGGATTAGTCACCTCCTATATTCCCTGGGGCGTCATCTCCGACATCGAACCCATCACCACCGGAGTAACATCGCTCAATCACAACGCACCCTATATTTCTCACTACAGCGACTGGCTGATTACCATCGAATGGAAAAGTGGCGGACATCGATTCCAAACCACTGTGGGCATGGGCATGCCATTCCTATACTACCAAAAAGACAGTGCCGATGAAGCCTCCATCAAGATCAACAGCGGCACAGCCACCATCGCCAACGAGAAAATCATCATCGAAAATGCCTACAACGGCGCCGATTTTGTTGTTTATGCGCCCAAAGGCAGTAGTTGGACAAAAAACGGAACTACCTATACGTCCAAACTCAATGGCAAAAACCACTGGTCGATGCTCATGCTACCCCAAAACAGCACACAGCTCAGCGCACTCGCCGATTCCTTTCAGAGATATGCTTACGTAGAACCAATCAACACCCTGGCCGCTTTTCAATACAACGAAAAAAACAGCACCGTAACCACCGATTTTACCATTCAAACCAAAGTACACGAGGGCAAAGACTCTCTTCCATTGGTTGGATTACTGCCCCATCATTGGTCGCGCAGCACCCTCGCCGCCAGCGACTTCCTCTCCTACAATTACAGCAGCATCCGAGGCACTATGAAGATGCTAGCCCGCAAGAATTTCAGCGTTTCTCAGACCTTCAAAGGCATCCTTCCCACCCTGCCATATGTAGATTATCTGAGCGATGGTTTCGACCCAGCCAAACTGCAACAAAAAATCAATGCGTTGGAATACGAGGGATTGGCTACATGGACAGACTCTTACAACGAAGGACAGGTAATGAATCGCCTCATCCAAACCGCCCGCATCGCCCATGAAATGGGAGAAGACGCTTCGGTGATGCGCATCCACAAAACGATCAAATCAAGGCTAGAAAATTGGCTCACCCACAACCCCGGCGAAGTGGCATTCCTCTTCCACTACAACAAAACGTGGTCGGCCATGCTGGGTTATCCGGCGGGACATGGGCAAGACAACAACATCAACGACCACCATTTTCACTGGGGTTACTTCATCCATGCGGCGGCGTTTTTGGAAGAATTTGAACCGGGTTGGGCCAAATCGTATGGCGACATGGTGAATTTATTGGTTCGCGACGCGGCCTCTACCAATCGCAAAGACGACCTATTCCCGCATTTACGAAACTTCAACCCCTACACAGGGCATTGTTGGGCCAATGGATTTGCCACCTTCCCACAAGGAAACGACCAAGAATCCACCTCCGAGAGCATGCAGTTTAACTCATCGCTCATTCACTGGGGCGATATCACCCAAAACAAATCCATTCGCGACCTAGGCATCTACTTGTATTGCACCGAACAGTCGGCCATCGAAGAGTATTGGTTCGACATCAAGCAGCGCAATTTTGCCAAAACACAGCAATATGCACTCGTTTCGAGGGTTTGGGGCAACTCCTACGACAATGGCACATTTTGGACGAACGACATCGCCGCATCATACGGCATCGAATTGTATCCCATTCACGGCGGATCCTTTTATTTGGCGCACGACACCACCTACGCCACCCGTTTATGGAAGGAGATGGCGAAAAATACAGGCATTTTGACCAACCAAGCCAACGACAACCTGTGGCACGATGTGTATTGGGAGTTTTTGGCCTTTACGAACCCAGCGAAGGCCATCGAGTTGTACAACAGCAACCCCAATCGCAACCTCAAATTCGGCATTTCGGATGCCCAAACCTACCATTGGTTGCACTCACTCAACGCACTCGGTCGATTGAACCCGAGCATCACCGCCAATCATCCGCTGGCCGTGGCATTTACCAAAGGCAATAAAACCATCTATGCGGCAAAGAACAATGGCAACGACACCCTGAAGGTGACCTATTCGGATGGATACATTTTCACAGTGCCACCGCGCAAATTAAAGACCAGTCTCGACAGCGACATCCAGGCCCATATCAGCAGCGACTTCGCCCAATTGTACAAAGGCAGCACGGCAAACATCTATTTCGATACCCTCAACGTACTACCCGACTCCATTCATTGGATGCAAGGCTCGAAGCGATTAAAAACGATCACTAGCCAGCCATGGAACCTAGAAACCAGTGCTTTGAATGCCGGGAAATACACTTTTTACGCCAAAATCTTCAAGGGCGATGCCCGAGCAAATAGCAATTTATTCACCCTCATTGTGGGCGAGCAAATCCCCTACAACAAAGCCGCCGCCTCCATTCCAGGGAACATACAAAGTGGTTTGTTTGATCAATTCGAAGGTGGATCTGGACAAGGAATCGCCTACATCGACTTCAGCCCAAACAACCTCGGAAATTTCAGAACCATTGAAGCGGCCGACGTAAGCAACGATGCCCAAGAAGGCGCCATTTTAACCTGGATTGACGCGGGCGAATGGACCGAATACACGGTAAATATCCAGCAAGACGGCTTGTACGATTGTTCTTTGCGATACGCCAATGGCAATGCAGGAACCGGCGGAAAATTCTCCATGTGGTTAGACGACAAACTGCTTGCAAGCAACGTCACTTTCCCGAGCACCGGCAAATGGGAAACCTTCGGCGCAGTGAATATCAAAAATTTGCCCATGACACAAGGCAGGCGCATCCTTAAATTCAGTTTCGACGATGGCGGCATGAATGTCAGCAAAGCACAGTTCACCCGAACCGCGCCATTGCCAAAAGCCCTGCCCATTGCCAAAGCCGGCGGCAACGTCTCCTACCCCAG
>DBCP01000135.1:16112-19065 GCA_002293105.1 Bacteroidetes bacterium UBA955
ACCCAAACCCACATTCAAAAATATTCAGAAAGGGGTTTACAAAGTGCGATTGACTGTGAGCGACAGCGTGAATAGCGACTACAACGAGGCCTTCATTTTTGTCCAAGACGGCGGCAACATCGCGCCCGAAATCACCATCAACAACCCCATTTCAGGAGCTACCCTCATCGAAAACCAGTGGGTTCTCGTTCAGGCTTCTGCCGAAGATTTGGACGGCAGCATCAAACAGGTCAAATTCATGATCAATGGCGATTCGGTTTCAATAGACACCACCGCCCCCTATGAATACAGGATGCAAGTAGGCATCGGCAATTACACCGCGCAAGCGCAAGCCACCGACAACAGTGGCAATAGCACCACAAGCTCGAGCATTTCTTTTTCAGCCCTTTCGTTGGCAGGCAACTGGGTGTTAGAACCCGTGGCAAAATCTTTGGCAGTAGGTCCTACCGTAGCCAATCTCACCTGGTGGAGCAACAGCCTGGGCGATGTAGCCACCCGATCTTGTTTGTTCGATGACATTTACCAAATCAACAAAGACGGCAGTTTCCGCAACATCATGGGCACCAACACCTGGCTCGAAGGATGGCAAAACGCCGGCAAGGAAGGTTGTGGTTCACCAGTAGCACCTCACGACGGTAGTTTGGTGGGCAAATGGTCTATTGACAGTTTGAACGGCCAATTGATCCTTGATGGCAAGGGTTTGTTCTTGGGCTTGCCCAAGGCAACGAATACAGGCGAATTGGGCAGCGGAAGCACCGTACCCAATGCTCGCTCTTATCAAATTGCACTCACTGCGAATCGGTTAACCGCGGTAATCAACTATGGCCTTGGATTCTGGCAGTTTCAATTGGTGAGAAGCAGTGGCTCGGTGAACACTCAAACCATTTCCCAGGGCGATTGGCGATTGTATCCAAACCCTAGCAACAATGTATTGTATTTGGACATTCCTTCTGCATTGTTAGGATATAAAATCATCGCTCAAACGGGTCAATTGGTGATGGCGGGAAAAGAAAAATCGATCAACATTGAGGGATTAACGGCGGGTGTATATCAAATCCAAATTGAAACTTCCACAGAGGTAAAAACCCTGCGGTTCATCAAAGCCAACAACTAAATCAACCAAGCCAAGGAACTACGCCTTTTTCACAAACTCACTTTTTAGCGCCATTGCACCAAACCCAGTGATTTTACAATCGATGTTGTGATCGCCTTCCACCAAACGGATGTTGGTGACTTTGGTACCTACTTTGATTGCTTTGGAAAATCCTTTCACGGGTAAATCTTTGATGACCGTGACAGAATCTCCATCTTGGAGTAGATTTCCATTAGCATCTCTCACAGCCAAACCTGAATCCGATTCAGCAGCATCACTCAAACTCCATTCGTGAGCGCACTCAGGACAAATCCACAAATCGCCTGAAGGGTAGGGATATTCCGAGTTGCATTGGGGACAGTGTGGATCTTGTGACATATGGATAAAATCAATACAAAGGTAATTCATTATCCAAAGCCCGACAACTCAATCACCAACGATCAGTTCCAACCGCTTGTAAAATTACTCGCATCCACTTTTTCCCAAACGCCCAAGTGGTTTTCTTTCCAATGGGTACAAATTATGGCTGTTTGTTTAATGCTTCAAAAAGTACTTTGAGGTTCTCTATGTCCAAATCCAGGAGAACCGTGGGATCGATAACCATATTGGGAGAAATTGTCTCTGCCAGATAGGGTTCCTTGGGTAGAAAAAAATTCACTTGGTCCTGATTGAATGGGACCACTTCTCGGAAGTTATACCCTGCCGCAGTTGTAATCCACATTGCCAAAAACTGAATCTCACTGCGGGTATTCAGTTTGGCCAAATCGCCATCAGTGATTGTTCTTTGTCGGATCCAACCAAACTGCTTCGCCAAATAAGCAACCCTTACAGCACTTGTTTGATATCCTGTATACATCCAAGCCGATGCCAAGCCATTACCCAGTTTGAATTGACTCCAATCTGTTTGTTTGGTTTCAGGCATGACGATCGCAGGACTCGTCACCACCCTGACCGTTGTATCAGTCATAGGATTATCGCGATGCTCACTGACCGCTGAAACTGCGGTATCTGCTTTCGCCTCCTCCAACACGGACAAGGAATTTGGGTCAACTATGGTTACAATCGTCCGACGCGGCTCAGTTTTTTCAGCCTTCGGGAACGTAATCAGCGTACTATCCCCCAATGGAAAATTTGAAATATCAATGGTTTTGAAGTAACCACCCCGATCCGATGTCTTCTTTCTAAAAACCATCCACTTATCGAATCTTGCTGAAATCAAGGCTGATGTTGTGATGCTGAATTTGTTATAAATAAATTTACCTGCAACGTAATAGACAGACAAAACCGCACCATAAAACGATCCAGCCAACGTACCCAACCCTCCAACAACTACTATGTTTATGGGCGAAATACTACCGCTCCCCGCCACCGAACCAACCACCAGCCCAATAGCTGCGGAAGACCTAATAATTCGCTTTATTGCTCGCTTTGTCATTATCCCGCTTTCTATCCGCTTAATTGCCTGATAGGGATAATAACGAAGAAAATCCATTTTGCGAGAACACAAAAACACCCCTGAATCACAAACGGCAAACAACAAACCATCATAATTCATTTCATCAAATTCATCCCCATTCATGAGTTGACTTTCATGCAAAATGATGGTGTAAGGCCTGTATTTCTGATCAAGGTACAAGGCATCGTCAAAGGCAAACTGGGCAATTTCACCTTGTCGCGCAATCGCCAACAAATGTGCTTGGGTTAGCACTATTTTTGACGGTACCGTGTCTTTGTTACTCGCAGCTACGCCATTTGTCCATAAAACCAGGATCAGCGAAAGAAATCGAAAATAGTTTGTTTTCACTGGCGAAAGATAAACGCCATTTACAAAAACGAGTTGCAAAAATCGCAACTGCACAC
>DBCP01000067.1:0-265 GCA_002293105.1 Bacteroidetes bacterium UBA955
AGGCTGAAAGCGGTAACAAAAACCACCAAGGGTGTTAGCCACGGGAGCGATATCAATGGCCAACCAAACAGTGTGGTGGCGAAATGAACGGCGATGCCCATGTTGATCAGCGGACCTCGAACCAAGGCGATGGCTGAGGCGGCCCATATATGATGTCGTTTGAATTGGATGGGTGGCAAAGAATACATCGCCCCTATCGCGGCAATGAGTGTAATGAGAAATCCGAGAAAAGGTTGGATGAGCCATGCGCCAGTAATGGCCAGCA
>DBCP01000067.1:337-3365 GCA_002293105.1 Bacteroidetes bacterium UBA955
GTGCGGCTTGTTGATTTTGTCGAGCGCAACATCAACGATTTGATTTAAGCCCGTAATGAAAATGTTACAGGCCAAGCAAACAAAAAGCGTTGGCAATAGGGCATTGAAAAATCCAGACGCGGTTGCCGTAACGACAGGGATAAAACCAACGACCTTGGCTGGCTGTCCCACCGAATTGGAGGCGTTGAAAATGTTCATGCCGAGATTGCCGCCATCCGGACTGCATAGCACCACCAAAAAGAGTAGAGATACAATACTGATGCTGGAACCTATGAGGGTGTGGGGTCTTGAAAATCGCCAGATCAGTGAAAGCATGGGTCAAAGTAACAACCAATCCAACAAATTTGTGTTACTTTGATCGATGCAGGGCCCCAATTCAATCTTATGGTATTCCTTATTGTTGATTGTATTGGCTATTTGTGTGATTTCAGTGCTTGAAAAAAGGCGTCCGGCTTGGCAGTTTTACTTGAGAAAAAGTTTACATATTGTGGTGATTTTCGTTGCTGCGGTGGCATCCATGTTATTGGACTCTGTTTGGCTGCCTATTTTATCTTGGCTGGCGTCAATATTATTGTGGATTGCGATTAAGCGCGGGTGGTTTGAAGAGGTTGTTGTGGGTGAACAAACCCGAAAGCCATGGGGGATGGTCTATTTTTCTGTGATTTATGCATTGTTAACGTCTTTGCCATGGGTATTAGACGGACTCAACCCCAACCAATTGCTGATGTTGCGATGGATGAATGGGTGGTCATTTTGCACGTTGGCATTTGCAGATGGATTGGCAGGAATCGTTGGTCGTTGGGGCACATCGGTCCTTGCTTTGGACAATGAAAGGTCTAATGGTATATTCAAACTGGAATCTGAACGAAAATCATGGTTGGGGTTTGTGGTATTTTGGTTTGTTGCGGTGGCGGTTGGTGTTTTATTTTTAGGAATAGGCGATGAAGTTTTTCCAAACCATTCGCGGTGGGTTGGTAGTGTGGTTATACCTCAATTGGTGGTCTTAGGATTTGTTGTGGCGATGGTGGAACTGGTTTCTGGGAAGGGCAGCGATAATTTATTGGTGGTATTGGTTGTGTGGTTGTTTGCAGGAGTAATGGCTATGGGTATGATGGGCAAACCCCAAGCGATTTTCCATTCTGGAACCGAATATTTGTTTGTTTATATGGTGCTTTCGGTGGTCGCGGCGATTTTTTTGTACAAGAAAGGAATATTGGACAATACGGGCGCAGCGATGGCCTGGATATTGGCATTTGTGGTGGTGGTCATGGCGGGTTGGTCGTTGTGGCCGTTGATCATTTTTTTGGGCTTGGCGAGTTTGGTTGGTCGATGGAGAAAGAAAGGAGCGCGTTTTATTGCAGGTGATTTGAAGGAGGGTAAACCCCGGGATCGATGGCAGGTTTTGGCAAACGGAGGTTTATATTTGGTTTGCGCGGTCATTGTTTATGCTGCAGAAATGAATATCGCGGAACTTTTTGGAGTTACACTGAGCGATGGGTTTGGCGAAAAATGTAGGTTGTTGGCGTTGATTTCAATATCGGCAAGCAGCGCTGACACATTAAGTAGTGAAGTAGGACAATGGTTAGGCGGAGCGCCCAGAAGCATTATTACCGGCAAGAAAATGCCAAAGGGTGTTTCAGGTGGTGTAACAATGGCGGGTTTTTTCGGAGCGATATTGGGAGCAGTGGCAGTGGGTTTGTGTGTTTGTATTGATGATTGGGAGGTTTTGGGCAATTTGATGGGTTGGTGTAAAATGGAGATTTTTATCGCCGTTGCGGGCTTTGGAGTAATCGGTACTCTTATCGATAGTATTCTGGGCGATTTGTTGCAGGCGAAATATCGATCGGTTGATGGTGAATTATTGGACAGGCCTGAAGGGGTTGATGTGAACTATCCAGAAAAGGGTTTTGCATTTGTAAGTAATGACGTTGTTAATTTTATGACGGGATTGCTGGTTTTGATCATCGCTTGGGCAGTGTTTTCTTGATGAAAGAAAAAAAGTTGAAGAGAAAAATGGGGGTGTTTTTTCTTTTCTGTGTTTAAGGCAACTGTGCGAGGTTTTTAATTGTCTAGTGTATTTAAAACTGTACAATTTATATCCTAAAAGCAAAGAATAACGCCAAAACGCGATACAATCCTTACTTTTGTACCACATTGGTGTGTGATAATTAAACAAAACGACCAATTAAAATATTGAAAAACACTCTATGATAAACAATAGACTCAAAAAAATTAGTACATTTTTATTGTTGTGCAGTGGCTTCGTAGCCAATTCGGCAATTTCACAAACCATCAGCAGTAATTTGTCATTTAGTATGAAGTCAGGAAATGTCTTTCCTGTAGATGCTAACAATTGCGGAGTAGATGCACCAACGGCTAGTTTTATGGCTGTCGAAGCCTACAACAGCGGTTCAACCGAAGTTAATGTTGGTGAATTAAAAATTGATTCTGTTCCCACCGGTTGGGTGATACTTGGTCCCAATGGTGGTAAATACCAAATCGGAAAGCTCGCTGCTGGTCAGAGAAAAACTGCGTTCTTTTACATCCACGCAAATTGTGCAGACAAAGGATCTACGAAGGGGTTTCGTTTTACCGCAGATAACGGATCAAATACACAGCGCTTCCGACCTGCTATCAACTGTGTTGGAGTAGTTACTACGGCATCGGCAGGATCTTTGAAGAGCAAAGTGAGTACACTTCGGGTTCTGGGAGCTCATATATTGGATACCGTCACGTTTTCTTTCCAAGGTTTTAATATCAATGAGGAAATGTTGTTTTCTCCAAGCACGTTGGTGAGTTTCAAATCACATTTGCTCCGGTTAGAAAAGGTAAAGATTCTTTCTGCGCCCTCTGGTATCGGAGTCAGCAGCGGCGATGAAGATTTATTGTTTTTTAATCCCACATTTAACGCTAGCGGAAGCACCCAATATGATGTTTCTGTATTATTCAAATGGAAAATTGTAGGACTTGGCGATTCTACATTGTTGGCACCATTATCTGCAAATAGGCAAGGTGGTCCAATCAAAGG
>DBCP01000002.1:0-587 GCA_002293105.1 Bacteroidetes bacterium UBA955
TCTCAGTTCAAACCTGAGGTGTTCAAACTCAAATTGCCACCCGCCACCGAAGTCCATGCGATTCATTTGGTTTACACCCGGTACAAGCAAGTTGATACCTTCAATCAACCCAAGCTCAACCTTCGCAGACTGAACAATTTAAAGACCATTTGGCCCGATTTATACAAACAACCGGATATCCAATGGCGGGTATTTGAACAAAAATCACCCAAGACCTTGGAAGCCGCAGAAGGTTGCTATCACGGCTTTGTGGTTTACCTCAAAAGCAGGCCGCCCAAAGCAGAAACCGAGCGTGAGATTGCCAAGATTGATCGCATCATTGATAGCTACAAAGACACACAAATCTGGATTCCCGAAAAGGTGAGTTACCGCATCCGCAAGCGCGAAGTGGAAACAGGTTATTATTTGCCACACAGCAAAGACAAAAAGAAACAGCACATCAAATACACCTCGGCTGGATTGTGGTTCCGCAAGAAAGAAACCCGCATTGTGCGCGATTCAATCCCCCTCAAACGCGTCCCCGGCCATTTCGAGCGAACCGGCTTTTTTGATACTTTCGGATTGCGCAATACCGATGAATTCAAAAT
>DBCP01000002.1:784-2111 GCA_002293105.1 Bacteroidetes bacterium UBA955
GGAGGCTTGCATTTTGCCGAATCACACACGTTCGACACCGTTTACAAAACCATGCAAACTGCCATGCGACGGGGCGATGGCGGCGATATTCCAGAGAACAATCTAGAAGCGCTGATAGCCACTCAAAAACGCTGGCCGCAACTCGATAGTTTTATCATGATCGCCGATAACAATGCGGCCATCAAAGACATATCGCTCATCAAACAAGTCACCAAGCCCGTGAACATCATCCTCTGCGGTGTTTCAGACAAAATCCATCCCCACTACGTAGAACTCGCAGCCAAAACCAACGGCCGGATTTATACCCTAGAAGCAGAAATTACAGACCTCAATAAACTCAAACTCGGCGGCAGAATCGACATCGGAAAATCGGTGTACGAATACCGCAAAGAGGGCTTGGTCAAAGTGTTTGATTATTAAACTATATCATGTCATCCCCACAACCCATCGAAACAGATATCATCATCATCGGCGCAGGTCCCGTAGGATTGTTCACCGTTTTTGAAGCCGGCTTACTCAAACTCCGCTGTCATTTGATTGATGCTTTGGCGCAACCAGGCGGACAGCTTACAGAGATTTACCCCAAAAAGCCCATCTACGACATTCCTGGGTTCCCAGATATTTTGGCCGGCGATTTGATCGACAATTTGATGAAGCAAGCCGAACCCTTCAAACCGGGATTCACCCTGGGAGAACGCGCCGAAACCATCGAGGCCATGGATGACAACAAATTCAAAGTCACCACAGACTTGGGCACAGTGCACATCGCCCCAAACATCGCCATCGCAGGTGGACTCGGTTGCTTTGAACCACGCAAACCGCCCATCGAAAACTTGGCGAACTTTGAAAATTGTGGGGTGGACTACATCATCAAAGACCCCGAAAAATTCAGAAACAAACGCGTTGTGATCGCTGGCGGTGGAGATTCAGCGCTCGACTGGACCATTTTCTTAAAAGACGTCGCCGCAGAAGTCACAATCATTCACCGCAGAACACAGTTTCGCGGACACCCAGATTCGGTTCAAAAGGTCATGGACATGGATGCACAAAAAGACATTCAACTCATTGTGAACAGCGAAGTGGTGCAACTCAAGGGCGATGCAGAATCCAATCATTTGAGCGCCGTGGGAATCGCCACCGATGGTACAGAAGAACTCAATTGGGTTGAGTGCGATTATTTCCTGCCGTTGTTTGGCCTATCGCCCAAATTGGGCCCGATCGCCGACTGGGGCTTGAACATCGACAAGGCCGCCATCGAGGTCAACACCTTCGACTACAGCACCAACGTCCCCGGGATCTATGCCATTGGCGACATCAACACCTACCC
>DBCP01000002.1:2233-14892 GCA_002293105.1 Bacteroidetes bacterium UBA955
GTTTTGAAGTATACAACCGTTAACGGCGTACAAGGATTCTGATGATAACACTATTTATATTTTACCGCGTTATCAAATGGATTTTCCGATTGTTAATGGCCTTCATCGCGATATCCCTGCTTTGGGTGGTTGCTTACCGATTCATCAACCCGCCCACAACGGCACTCATGAGTAGCAGAAGCAGTCTGTACGATATCGATTGTAACCAAACTTGGGTTGATTACCAGAGCATCGGCAACAACATCAAAATGGCGGTCATTTGCGGCGAAGACCAACGCTTTAAGGAGCACCATGGATTTGATTTTAAGGCGATTCAAAAAGCCATTCAACACAACATGAGCGGTGGAAAAGTGCGTGGGGCCAGCACCATCTCTCAACAAACCGCCAAAAATGTATTTCTGTGGGAAGGTCGATCCTGGGTGCGCAAAGGCCTCGAAGTGTGGTTCACTGCATTGATAGAACTCGTTTGGGGAAAAGAACGCATTTTGGAAGTCTATCTCAACATCATCGAATTTGGTCCCGGCGAAGAGCTGTTGTTAAAGGCTCAAACCTTGAGAGCAGAAGGCAGCGAATCTGAGAAAGCGAAAATCGCCCCTGTTTTTGGCATTGAAGCCGCTTCTCAATTTTACTTCAACACCCCTTGCAACAACCTCACCAAAACCCAAGCCGCCAAATTGGCAAGCATTCTCCCCTGTCCAAGCAGTTGCGGGATGTCGTCCCCGTTTGCCTACAAACACCGCTTGTTCATTTTGCGATGCATGCGTCGGTGGGGAAAATCACTATTGTTGTGATCCAAAACCCAATCATTTAGTGGGCGAGCAGTCCATATTAAACCCTTTGCGAAAATTGTCGTATTTTTGCAGTAATTCAATTTATGGCAACTACTCAAGACGTATCGGTTGGAAATTTTCTGCGCTACAACGGCGAACTCGTTCAAGTCATCGAATGGCAACACCGCACCCCAGGAAACTTGCGTGCATTCTATCAAGGCAAAATGCGTCGTGTGAAAGACGGCAAATTGGCTGAAAACCGCTTCCGCAGTGGTGAATCAGTGGAAATCGTGCGTGTAGAAACCAAGGAATTGGCCTATTTGTATGCCGAAGGTGAGGCATTTATCTGCATGGACAACGAAACGTACGACCAAGTGCCGATCGCGAAATTTATGTTTGGCGAAGGGGCTAAATTCATGAAGGAAGGCGATACTGTATTGGTTGCGTTTGAAGGCGAAACCCCTGTTTCTGCTGAACCGCCATCGCATGCTGTGGTAGAAATCACCTACACTGAACCCGGCATGAAAGGCGATACTGCCACCAACACCCTCAAGCCTGCGACCACCGAAACCGGTGCAAACGTGATGGTGCCCTTGTTTGTGAATACCGGTGAAAAAATCAGGGTTGATACCCGCACTGGTAGCTATGTTGAACGCGTAAAATAACCCCGCGTACCCATGCAACCATTGATGTCGGCCGAAGAAGGCTTTTTGGCCTTTCCAGAAACCGAACTCGCTACTTTGGAAAACGCCAAAGTGGTGGTTCAATTGACCCCTTACGAACACTCTAGTTCCTACCTCATGGGATCGGATAAAGGTCCTGCCGCCATGGTAGAAGCCAGCCATTTTGTAGAATTTTACGACGAAGAAATCGACCGTGAAGCCTACAAGAATTTTGGCATCGCTACATTGCAACCCATCGATTTCACAGGCGCTATTGATGCCGATGCCGTGAAACTTATTGCCGACCAAACCCGCGAACTCCTCAACCTCAATAAATTTGTGGTTTCCTTGGGTTCAGAACATACAGTAACCTACGGATACATGCAGGCCTACGCCGAAAAGTATCCCAACATTAGCGTATTGCAGATCGATGCGCACAGCGATTTGAGAGTGGCCTACCAAGGCAACCCCTATTCACATGCCAGCGTAATGCACCGCATTCACGATATGGGCTTGAATTTGGTGCAAGTGGGTATCCGTGCCCAGTGCATCGAAGAAAGCCAACTCATCAAATCCTCGAACAACATCCATACTTGGTATGCCCATGATTTGTGGGACAACGATGCTTGGATTGATGATTGTATCGACAAATTGGGCGATGTGGTTTATGTGACCATCGATGCAGACGGGTTTGACCCCTCTGTGGCACCCGCTGTGGGTACGGCAGAGCCCGGCGGACTCACTTGGATCCAAGGATGTAAGTTGCTTCGCAGAATTGCAGAAAGAAAACAAGTAGTGGGTTTCGACATCGTTGAAATCGCTCCGAGAGAAAATGATATCCTCACTGAATTTACCATGGCCAAGCTCTGTTATAAGTTCTTGGGATATTTGAACATCAACAACAGAATATGACAACGGCCCAAAGAATTTACCTCGACAATGCTGCCACCACACCGATGGCCGACGAGGTAATTGAAGCGATGGTTCCCATGATGCGTGAGCACTACGGAAACCCCAGTTCAACCCATGCACACGGCAGAAAAGTTCGTGGTATCATCGAAGAAGCCCGCGGTACCGTTGCGAAATTGCTCAACTGTGCGCCCGGTGAAATTTTCTTCACTTCAGGGGGCACCGAAGCCGATAACCTCGCACTGCGTGGCTCGGTTGCCAAATTGGGCGTCCAAAATATCATCTCCTCGGCCATCGAACACCATGCCGTTTTACATACCGTAGAAGAACTCCACCAAATGCAAAACATCGGTCTAGACTTCGTCAAAATCGACGAAAAAGGCCATGTAGACATGCAACATTTGGGACAGTTACTCCAGCAAAAACCCCATACTTTGGTAAGTCTGATGCACGCCAACAACGAAATTGGCAACATGATCGATATCCAAGCCGTGGGTGAAATGGTGCACAATGCCAATGGATTTTTCCATTGCGATACCGTGCAGACCATGGGTCATTTTCCCTTTGATTTGAATCAAGGCCATATCGACTTTTTGGCGGGTGCCGGACACAAATTCAATGGTCCAAAGGGCTGTGGATTCATCTACATCAACAAAAAGAACAAAATTGTTCCGCAAATTACCGGCGGTGCCCAAGAGCGTGAAATGCGCGGCGGTACTGAGAATGTCATTGGCATTGTAGGACTGGCCAAAGCGCTGGAAATTGCGTATCGCGATATCGATGCCAAAAAACAACACATCACACAGTTAAAAACTGCCATGATGGATCTTTTGCGCCAGCAAATTCCTGGCGTGAGTTTCAATGGTGATCCTGAAGGACGTAGTCTTTACACAGTATTGAGCGTTTCTTTGCCTCCCAATGACATGAGCAGCATGTTGTTGTTCCAGCTCGATTTGGCCGGTATTTCTTGCAGTGGTGGCAGTGCGTGTTCCAGTGGAGCCACTGGTGGAAGCCATGTAATCAACAGCATCCATCCCGGAACCGATCGCAGCACCGTTCGCTTCAGCTTCGGAAAACACAACACCTTGGACGAAATCCAATATACGGTGAACCAACTCGCCACTTGGTACGGAAACAAAGCATAATCGCCGCGGTTGTCGCAATTGCCCTCAGCTTCACAGCCTGTGCAACCCTGATTACGGGCAAGCAGCAAGTAATTCGCGTTGTTTCTACCCCCGCCGGGGCAGATGTACACTTTTTTCGTATCCTTGGACCTGAATTTATTCCAATGTCGCCCGGCGACACCCTCGAACCCACATCATCCGCAGTACCATCGTCCAGAATCAATCACCGTTTAGACACCGCGGTCCATTGCGTTACGCCGTGCTTCTTGCGGGTACCAAGATTGCAAACCGACACCCTCGTTATGGTCGTGGAAAAGGCTGGCTATCAACCGGTAACACATCGCTTTAAAAAGAGATGGAACGAGGCCAGTGCCCTGAATTTTATCCTCCCCTGGAATTGGATGATCGATGCGAACAATGGCGCTGTTCTCAGATATGATCAACCCGATACCTTTCTACTGCAAGAAATCAAAAAAAGGCAGTAATTTTGTAACCTAGCAATGCCCATCCTTTACCTCACACGGAAAGAACATTTTAATGCCGCCCACCGGTTGTGGAACCCCAATTGGAGCGAAGAGCGGAATTATACCACGTTTGGAAAATGTGCCAACCCCCATTATCATGGACACAATTTTGACTTGTTCGTTTGTGTGAAGGGACAGCCAGACCCCGATACCGGATGCGTGATGGATTTAAAGGTCCTTAAGGTGATTATTCGCGAGGAAGTCATCGACCACTTAGACCATCAAAACCTAAACTTGGACGTACCCTGGTTGGCCGGCACCATGCCCAGCATCGAAACGGTGGTGGTCGCGATTTGGCAACGACTGAGTCCGAAGCTCCCCGCGGGTGTTGCTTTGCATAAGATTACGCTTTGGGAAACCCAAAACAACTTCGTAGAATACTACGGAGAGTGATACCATGATAGCTTTCTTCCATCGGTTGGTGAATACCGAAAATGGGCTACGTATAGCGGCCTTGTTGCTGTTTTTACCGATGTTTTTTATCACCCAAGGCAGCATTCTTTGCACCACCGATACCGGTGCCTATTTACAAACCATTAGCAACATTGAAACACAGGGATTGGCGGCTGCTATTCCCATGGACCGATCGGTTTTTTACGGGCTCTTCCTATGGGCTGGCAAGCACTATTTTGGCATCGGTCCGTTGCTTTCTCAAATGGGCATAGCGATCCATCCCCCATTTCTGTTTGAGATTTTGCTCGTTCCTTGCGTATTGCTCTTGCTGGGTGCGGTATATCTGCTTGAATCTGCGTTCACCCAACAGGCAGCTTGGATCGCTGCAATTGCGATGTCTGTGGCCACACTGCTAACGCCACTGCCATGGTTTGTTTTTCAAGTGATGCCCGATGTTTTTACCCCATTGCTGTTTCTGTATGCGATGATGTTTTTGAAAGCTACATCCCGGGGAGCAAAAGTCTTGTCAACCTTCGTATTGTTGTTTGCTGCTTTGATGCATCACTCCCATCTGCCCTTGCTCACTGCGTTCGCTGCGGGCATCCATCTCCTCAAAAAACCCCTGCGCAACCAATTGGATTTGACAGCCAAAAACACCCTACGGCTATTGGCCATTAGCCTGATTCCTTGGATCATCACCATTGCCCTCAATGCCTGGGCAGGTAACGGAATCACACCCTCAAAAGGAAGTCACGTCTTTCTAATGGGCAAACTCTGCGAAAATGGCATCCTCAAAGCCTACCTCGATGAAAACCCCATCGCCACCAACCCTTTGGCCAAATCACACCCCGAAATCGCAACGTTTTATCAGCACAAAGACGACCTGCCCAAACACGCTTGGGACTTCGTGTGGAACGACCAACCACTGCTCGGCCCCACCGGTGGATGGCACCACAGCAAAGACCTTTACCTCAGCATTTATGCGGCCACCCTCACATCGCCCAAACTTGTCATCAAACACATTGAAGCCGCTGTGAAAGCCACATTTCAGCAAGTATTTCTAAACCATGCAGGAGATGGACTTGAACCACTTAGCAAAGAGGGTGCAGTGGCCACCGAACTCAAAAAACACTTTCCGGGCGATTATCAAGGATTTTTTGGCCATTCAGCCCAACAACAATCCCGCATCAATTTTGGCACCTTCAACCAAGTCTACGATATCGTGGCAGCCATCCTGATTCTGACATGCCTGCTTCTGCTATACAAATTCTCTAACCCCCAATATGCTTGGCTACTGGGTGTCACCCTGTTCTTTGTGCTATGCAATGCATTCGTTACCGCCAACTTGGCCAATGTACTGTCACGACTCAATGCACGTACATTTTGGCTAATCCCACTGATGTGCGCCGCCGTCATCACTGCTATTTTGTTGGAATTGCGCGATGGCAACCGTCAATCTACCCGATAAACCGGATACAAATTATGGGTTGGCTCATAGTGTTCCGTTTGTTTGTAAACCCAATACAACTGGGCCCAAGCATCTTTCGCAAACGCCGGATCCAGCGCTTTTTTCCGCTGCAATTCGGCATATTTTTCAGGATGGGCTTTTAACCATGCCGCCGCTTTGTCCTCAAATACGTAATCGCTATACCCCTCTTTCTGCTGCAAAATGCCGTCAAACGCGTTCCATGCAAAGTAAGAATCCGCGGCGCGGGGTTCCAGCACTGCCGTGAGAAAGCGCTCATTATTGGACTTCACCACCGCCACTGCGTCACCGGCCCTCACCATCACTTTCATCATGGTATCGCGGGTCTTCACACTGTGATGTAAATAATGCTTTTCATAGGGGTTAGACACCGTTTTGTAGTCAACAATGTAACTCACGCGCAAACTCACCAAGGTATCTATAGGCACGTTGCGAAGGGCGATACCGTTGCGTTTGAGTTTTTGAATCACATCCTCGTAGGCAAACGGAATGATATAGGCTTTGGGTACCTGAACACTGTCCGTTGCCACATAACGATCATAATATTTCACAGGCTTTTCCCAAGGTTTGCGGGTATCATATACCAACCGATCAGCCCCTGTTACATCGCTGGGCCTGTATCCAAACTCAAACCCTTTGAAGGGAATCATTTTGTAGTGTTTCATGTCCAGCGTATGGGCGATGGGCAAATAATGAACGGGTTGATCGGCCAACCTACGCACCCACCCATTCATCCGATTTTTATCAAACTGAGCGCGCAATGAATCAGACGTGGATACCGTTAAAAACTGCTCCATGAAGGCCAAAGTAGCCAACATTCGTTGAGAAAATGGCTTGAGCATATGGGTTTCTACTGTGTAGCCGATGGTATTGTGCAAGGCCGCGAATCCGGTAGCATACCGACCGCTTTCCCAAAAGGCAAAAAGGCCACTGTCGGGCACAGTTTTTATGGTTTCTACATAAGGAGCCGTTGGCCATTCTTGACGGGTCAATTGATTCTTTAACCGGGCCTCCAACTGGAGCAAATTTGGCACAATTTCCGGCATCAACTTTTCGGGACGCGTATGAAAATAGGTCAGTACATATTGGTAGTCGGCCCCATTACTGGTGTGATTGTCTATAAACAAATGATACTTTTCGGAAGCCATCAATGCGACCAAGGCTTTCGCATTGCGCGAGTCCATTTTAATAAAATCACGGTTTAAGTCAAGGTTTTGGGCATTCCCGCGAAAGCCATATTCCACCGGACCATTTTGGTTAGCACGGGAATGGGCGTTGCGGTTGAGCGTGCCATCGACATTGTATTGACAAACCACGTGAAGTTCCAAATAGGGTAGGGTTTCTTGCCAATACTGCCCGAAAAACAACAAGTCTCTCACCAAGAACATGGAAGCGTCGGTGCCTTCCGGCTCACCTGGATGAATGTTGTTGTTGATGAGTATTTTTACTTCGGGTGCTGCCAACTGATCTGGCGAAACAGCAATACCTTCGTCGTCTATGCCCAGCCGATCCATCCTTCCCATGCGGTCGCCAAGCAACTTAAAAACATAAATATCCTTGCCCGCGTCACCCAAACCAATGGAAGTGAGTGCACAGTATGCGGGGAAGGCGTTGGCCAGTTTTCGGTACCAAGCCACACACTCAAAATAGGAGGCGGTAGCTAGTCCTCCCGATTTTTCAAAGGGCGTTTCAAGTGAATCAAACAGCTTTTGCATCTCGGGGCTCAGGGCTTTGCCCTTCGCCATGCGCGCGCCTTCGGCGCGCTGCATCACCCCACTCAACCCTACAGTACCATATAAATCCTTGGCAACAAACGCATAATCAGTCAGAGCCAATTTCACCCCGTCCTTACCCGCTTCGTCCGCCACGGCAGATGCCGCTTTCTTCCCAGATTTGCGCTGAGCCAACAACATACCGCTGCTCAACCCAAAACACAAACCCAACAATACCAGTCTTTTCATCAATCCTTACCGTATGCGGTCCATGCTGCGAACCATCTCCTCGTCGGCCTTCACACCGCGATAAGCCATATAACCCGAAATCGCCATCAACCCAGGCCAAATCAATGGAATGCCCAATTGTCCCACAAAATCTGCATGTCCCCACTTGAAAATATAATACCTCCCCAACATCACCACCAATATCAACACACACAACAAAGTAGCGCCAAGCACCATCTTCAACTGAAATTTGCGGTTTTTGAAGAAGAAAATCGATAAAATACTCACCGACATCGCCGATAGAGAAACAACAATGGTCATCCAATCAGCCCCGTAATTCACCCCGTTGGAAATCACGTTCGGACAGCGCTCAGGGACAGTGTTGATGCCAACCGGCGCAGAACCAGCGTAACTGTTCCAAAACATCAATACATACGAGCTAGGGTCCTTCGAACCTTGGAAAGAAGCATACACAGGATCTTGCCAAATCAATATCAATCCGATGGCAAACAATGCAAATAAATAAACAGTTTGGATTCGCTGTATCATAATTCAAACTTACCGAAATTCTCGCACAACGCCAACGACTTCGTGGCACCTATACCCATCAAACTGAGGCAGTCAAAACAATCCGTATGGTGGTTCTCTCCAATGGCACACTCTCTTTCACATAGATCTCACCGCGGTGGTAATCTGTAATGATTCGTTTGGCCAACGACAATCCCAAACCCCATCCACGCTTCTTGGTGGTATAACCCGGCTTAAAGACAGATTTCATCTGATTGCTCGGAATCCCTTTACCTGTATCCGTAATATCGATCACCGCTTTGTTCTTCAACTGCTTCACCGAACACAACAGTCGACCCTCCCCTTCCATGGCGTCGATACTGTTCTTCACCAAGTTCTCTATCACCCAATGAAACAGGTTTTTGTTGATCGAACACACCACCGGATGACCCCAATAGCTCGATTCAAACTCAATGCCTTTTCCGGAGCGATTTTTCATGTAATTCATCGCCTCCATCACCACTTCATTCAAATCCAAATCTTCCAATATCGGCTCACTGCCAATTTTGGAGAATCGTTCTGTGATGATGTTCAACCGATCGATGTCTTTGCGCATCTCAACCCCCGCATTTTCTGGCAATGCACCCATCTCCATCACCTCTACCCAACCCATCAAACTTGAAATCGGCGTACCCAATTGATGCGCCGTTTCTTTGGCCAAACCCACCCATACCTTGTTCTGCTCGCTCCTCGTAGAGTAGGAAAATGCCGCGTAGCTCACAAACATAAACAACGCCACAATCCCCAAAACCACATAAGGGTAATATTGCAATTGGGTAAGCACCGTGCTGCTGCCATAATACACCCGATAATCGGTTTTCTCATCCACTGGCACAACAATGGGCTCGTTCTCTACTTTGAAATCCTCTAACCGCCGCTGCAAAAATCCAGGAGCCTTACCCACCGTGTCTACATTTACACTCTGGCGAATGGTTCCCTTTTCATCCACCAAAATCGCAGGGATGGTGGTATTCGACTGCACAACACGCAATTGAAACCCCAAATCGCCCTCACTAAATGGATCAGAAAGAATGCTCTCCGCCTCAGCCCACATTTCCATTTTCTTCTTCTCCTCCCCCGCAATTTTCACCACCAACAACTGACTTAAATACAAGGTAGTAATACTAATAACCAAAGACAATAGCATCAATATGATCCGAATAAACTTCCGCGACTCATACAAACTATTGACCGATTTCTTCATGATAATATACGAAATTTAGACCGATTTTCCTAGTAAATTCCGCCAAAACACCCACGCGTCTTTGCTCACTTCGTAGTCCCTGGCATAGGCCAACGCGGCATCCGACTCAAATCCCGTTCCCTGATATGGCTTGGAAACATCCAAGACGCAATGTTTGATTTTGGGCAATTTGATCGAAAGGGCAGAAGGATCATATCCAACCCATGTTTTGTTTCCGATCAACACGGCAACACATTGATACAGCAAGTTTCTGCCACGGTTATTCAACATCAATACCCCCGCAGCCAGGAGCACAAATACAGACAATATCAAATCAAATACCCTTTTGTTACGCAAGTGGTGTTGCTGTGCCAAATGATAATTCACCTCCAACGTGAACAATTCTCCTGGCTGATTTTTTGAATCTGATCCTATGATGGTCTCACTCCGCTCTGGCGCAATTTTCACCTGAACAGGCAACGATTGAAAATCAATCATGTGTGCCATAATCTCTGTGGATGGCACATCCTTGCCGCTAAAAATCACCAAATCGGGTTGATAGATGGCCAAGACCTCTGACAACTGACCCAAATGTCCCATAAAGCCTGCAGACTGCGCATCGCTCACCGAAACCCAACCCAACACTTCGTGGTTGACACGGCCCAGCTTCAACAATCGCTCTATTCGTTCACATTCCTGTACACCGCCCACCAAAACCACCTTTCTACGTCCGCCATGATCGAAATGCACACCGCCCAATTTCAGCGCTTGTGCCATGCCACGGGCTATGAATAGGGAGCCCAATGCCCAAGCCGATCCCAAAGCCAAAATCGCCCGGGAAAACTGCCATTCTCTTGGCAAAAACGCGTACATCGCAAACAACACAACAGCACCTACGGCACCGCCGCGGAACAACCTCCGCGCAACCATAATTCGATCATAGCCGCCAGAAATCCAAACCATGAATATCACCACCACAGCGTACAAGGGCACATGCACACCATAAAATTCCGGCGGGTAATATCCCCGCACAAATTTGTGATACAGTTCCCAGTATTTCGCAATGCCCACATAGCCTGCAACAATCAAAACAAAATCAAGCAACGGCAACCAAATCTGCTCTGCCAAACGGGCAAAAAATGCCACGCCCGCCCGCAAATAAATCGCCATTTGAATAAAAAAAGCAAACCAACCAGCCATTGAACTGCTGTAATGCTTTTTGGCAAACAACACCATCGCGTTGTAAAATACTTTCACATAATTCGCACTTTTGCGCTTGGTACTCTCGCCCTTATAATGAATAATGGTTGTGCCAGCAAAATATACATTCTTGTATCCGCCCAGTACGATGCGATAACTCAAATCCACATCCTCACCATACATAAAATAATCCTCATCCAACAGACCCACCTGATCCAGTGCCGATGCGCGCATCATCATGAAAGCACCGCTTAACACATCCACATCGTGGGTTTCGTGCTCGCTCAAATACTTCAAGTGGTAGCGACCAAATACCTTAGACTTGGGAAACAAGCCACTTAAACCCGTCATTTTATACAAAGCCACCGCAGGTGAAGGCAGTCCGCGCTTGCTCTCCGGCAAAAACTTACCCTTTCCATCGATCATGCGAACACCCAAAGCACCCACATCTGCACGTGCATCCATGTAGGACACACATTTCAACAAACTGTCTTCTTGCAAAACCGTATCTGGATTCAACAACAAGACGTACTCACTGTTACTCTCCCGGATGGCTTGATTGTTGGCACGCGAAAAACCTACATTTTCCTTGTTCGCCAACACCTTGACCCAAGGAAACTTTTCCTGCACCATCGCCACACTGCCATCCACACTGTTGTTATCGACTACCCAAACCTCCGCATCCATGTCCTCCACGGCCTTTTCCACCGAACGCAACGCCTGCTCCAAGAAGTACTTGACGTTGTAGTTGACGATAACGACCGATAATTTGTGCAACATGGCGTGAATCGAGCAAATTACAACAAATATTCTGTTCTCTGGGCGATAGACCTACCCAATGTTACCTCGTCGGCATATTCAATTTCGCCACCCACCGCAATTCCACGGGCGATGCAAGTGATGGTAACCCCCATGGGCTTGAGTTTCTTCGCCAGATAAAACATGGTCGTGTCGCCCTCTACTGTAGCACTCATTGCCATCATGACCTCACCCACCATGCTATTTTCCACCCTTCCCAACAGCGTAGCGATGTTCAAATCATCCGGTCCAACACCATCCATCGGGGAAATCAAACCGCCCAAAACATGGTATTTCCCTTTGAATTGGGCTGTAGATTCAATGGCCATCAAATCGCTAAAATCCTCCACCACACAAATCACCTCATCAGACCGATTTGGATTCACACAAACATGGCATCGCTTGTGATCACTGACGTTTCCGCATACTTCACACAGATGCAATTCGGTTTTCAACTTCAACAAAGCATCAGCCAAATGCGCCACTTCCATTTCAGGACGCTTGAGCAAATACATCACCAATCGCAGGGCCGTTCGCTTGCCAATGCCCGGAAACGAAGAAAGTGCTTCAACGGCTTGTTCAACAATGCCCGATGTAAATTGCATAAGACGCGAAAATACATCAAAACCTGCTACCTTTGCATCGCATGTTTATTGAGGTATTACAAGCAAAAATCCACAACGTCCGACTAACCCAAACGGAGTTGAATTATACAGGCAGCATCACCATCGATGAAAATCTCATCGACGCAGCCGGCATGATTGCCAACCAAAAGGTGTTGATTGTGAACAACAACAACGGCGAGCGATTTGAAACCTACATCATCAAAGGTGAGCGTGGCACGGGCATCATTGGTTTGAATGGCGCAGCGGCGCGTAAAGGACAAGTGGGCGATGAACTCATCATTATGACCTTCGTACAAATGACCCCCGAAGAAGCCAAAGTGCATCAACCCAACAACTTGTTTCCCGACAGGAACAATCAAGTCATTTGAAAATCAACAAAAAAATAGTCTCCCAAGTGTTGATGATTCTGCTAGCAGCGGGCGTCTTCACAGCCATTGGGTTCAAAATTGATTGGCAACAAACCGCCAATTCTGTCAA
>DBCP01000077.1:0-8096 GCA_002293105.1 Bacteroidetes bacterium UBA955
GTTGATGCTTGCAAAGGACAGTTGATTGATGCCAAAGGCAGTGTGGTGAGGGATGTTGTGTTGGAAGATGGCAAGTTGAATGTTTCTGAATTGCCTTCGGGGGTTTATGCCTTGATGTTGCAGACTCCTACGGGTATTGCTCGTGTTGGATTCGTTAGAAAATAACCAAGATTTCACTGGATAAACCATGCTCGGCGTTCCAGTTATCGGTTGGGTAATTTCTTTTTTAATTGCCGCTGTTTTGGCGGTTTTACAATACTACAAATGGGTAAAAGAAAGCGGAGGAGTTAAGTCTCCGTGGCTTTTGGCGATGCTATTCCGCTTTTTTGCGTGGATGGCCCTGGTGCTATTGTTGTTCAATCCCTGGTGGATTCATGTTAAACAGTGGGTGCAAGACCCTGTATTGTTGGTATACACCGATGCGAGTATGTCGGTAAGTAAATCCGATCAAAAGCAATGGTTGCTGGCTTTGAAGAAAGTGCGTGATACCAAAGGGGTGAGGGTGGAACCTTATTTAGCCGCTGATGCGGTGGTATTGGGTGGGCAATTGCAGGGGTTGGATACGTTCCATACAAATATGTCGGCCGTGCTTCAGCACGCCAGTGGGATTGCTTCGAATACGGCGGTTGCTGGGGTTGTTTGGATGACGGATGGCATCAATAATAGTGGGAGAAATCCGCAGTTTGAACCCGTGTTAGGGGGTGTTCCCCTATTGATGGTGGGGGCTGGGAATCCCAATCCACAAGTTGACGCTTCCGTTGAGGCCATACAATGTAACGAAGAGGCCTTTCTGGGGAATTCGTTTTCTGTGGAAATATCTGTCAAAAGTCAACGGATGAAAAGCCAGTCGCTGCGCATTCAATTGAAGGCTGGCGGGGAGTTGATGTCACAAATGTGGACACCCAGTAGCGATCAAGATTGGCGAAGGTTTTCTTTCAATGTGCAGCCCAAAACAAAAGGGGCTATGCCCTTAGAAGTGATTGTGGTGGGTGACCGAAGCGATCAGAATCTGGCAAACAATAGCAAATCTAAATTCATCAAAGTGGTGGATGAAAGGAAAAAAGTGGCCTTGTTATATGGGGCCCCTCACCCAGATATTGCTGCATTGAAAACGGCGTTGGAGTTGGGCGGACAGTATCTCGTGACGTCGGTATCGAAAAGTCAATTTAACACAGAAGCCGATGTATATGTGCTGCACGGATGGACGATGCAATCCAAGGCCGAATTGCAACAAGTGGCCGATTGGGTGGCCTCAGGCAAAGCCCTTTGGTTGTTTACAACGGAGTCGCAAAATGTATTTGGATTATCAAAAGTTATAGGCCTTGGGGGTGAAACAAATTCTCCCAGAAATTGGCAGGAAGTGCAAGCCCATTGGAATGAGAATGAGTTGAATTGGGGCTTGGATGAGAAGGAATCGATGCGTTGGAAGGGCTATCCACCGGTGTATTCGCCTGTGTTGAAGACGGCCATCCCTCCCGGAGGTGAAACGGTCCTTTTTCAGCGATGGAGCGGAGTGAATACACAGTTGCCGCTGATGGTGTATTGGAAAAAAGAGGCGTCTGCTTTGGCGATGTTTTATGGCGAGGGGATCTGGCGTTGGCGCATCCAAGAAAAGGCACAGCATGGCGATGCCATGGCTTTTGATGCTTGGGTGAGGCGTATGGTTGGACAGTTAGCAACGGCATCAGCACAGAAGAAATCCATAGAGATTGTGCTCAGCGGCAATCAGTTTGATGTGAGAGACCGCGTGATTGCAAAGGTGGTGTGTAGAGACCGCGGAGGGATGCTGGATGATCGGGTGGAGCGTAGGCTAAGTTTATTGAATGCAAAAGGTGTATCGCGCCCAATCAATTTGGTAAAATCAACACAAGGTTGGGAAGCAAATATATCGGGTCTTACCCAGGGTAACTACCAGTTGCGCGCTGAAACATCGGCTGGCAAGGACGTAGATGAAAAACAAATTGTGGTGGTGGATCAGCCATCTGAGACCCTGAATACCCAGGCAAATCATGCACTGTTGAAACAGTTGGCCACCCAAACGGATGGGGGCTTTTTGCCACTGGAACAGGCTGATTCGTTGTCGCAGCTCATCGCCCAGAAAATTGTGGCTAAGCCGATTTTGAAAGCGCAGTCACAGAATGTGCATTGGTGGGAGCTTTGGGGTTGGATGTTGACAATCGCACTGTGTTTTGGAGTGGAATGGTGGATTCGTCGTTATTTGGGTAAGTATTAATCAATCACAATCCCGAACTTTGTGCCATGGCGAGAATTGTCGTTGGTATGAGTGGCGGAGTTGATAGCTCTGTGGTGGCTTTGTTGTTGAAGCAGCAAGGTCATGAGGTCATCGGACTTTTCATGCGCAATTGGAATGACGCCAGCGTTACCCTGGAAGATGAATGTCCATGGATCGACGATAGCAGAGATGCAATGTTGGTGGCTGAGCATTTGGGAATTCCCTTTCAGGTATTGGATTTGAGTGCCTTGTACAAGGAACGTATTGTAGACTATATGTTTGCGGAGTATGGTCGCGGACGAACGCCCAATCCCGATGTTTTGTGTAATCGCGAGATTAAATTTGATGTGTTTTTGGATGAGGCGCTGAAGTTGGGTGCCGATTTTGTGGCAACCGGACACTACGTTCGCAAGGAGGAGGTTGTTGGGGTGGATGACAAGAGGGAATACCGACTGATGCGCGGCAGGGATGCGAACAAGGATCAGAGTTATTTTCTGTGTCAATTGAATCAGTTTCAATTGTCGAAGGCGTTGTTTCCAATTGGTGATCTGGAAAAAAGTGAGGTACGGCGATTGGCCGAAGCGGGTGGATTGGTGACGGCGGGGAAGAAAGACAGCCAGGGTTTGTGTTTCATTGGCCATGTGAGTTTGCCTGATTTTTTACAGCAAAAGCTCAGTGTGAAAGAAGGGGATGTGATTGAAATTGCGCGCGATGCACCCGCAGTATTGGCCCATAAGGAACGGGTCTTGCGGGGCGATGGGATTGATAATCCTTCGGTATGGCACGCCCATTTTGAGCGTGGTGACGGCAAGGTGATTGCCAAACACAATGGCGCACATTTTTATACGCGCGGTCAGCGAAGGGGGTTGCAAATTGGTGGGAAGCCATTGCCATTGTTTGTGTTGCAGACCGATGTGGTAGAAAATGTGATTTATGTAGGACAGGGTGATAATCACTGGGGATTAATATCTAGTGGCTTGTTTATTCGGATGGAAGAAGCCCATTGGGTGAGGCCGAGTTTGAAGCAAGCAGTTTTGGAATCGGCTGAATTGCAATGTAGATTTCGATACCGACAGGCGCTGGTTGGTTGTAAATTATTGGCAATGAATGGGGGTTACCAAGTGGTTTTTGGTGCGCCCGATAAGGCCGTTACGGCAGGACAATTTGTTGCGATTTATTGGAACGACGAGATTGTTTTCAGCGGTGCAATTGCTTGATGGCATGGATTATGACCATATTGGTCTTTGAATTGTCATAAATATTCATCTCAAAGCAACGAAAATGGGGTTTTAAGCGTTATGTACTTTGTACATAATCGGAACTAATCACAGTAATGAAAATAATTAAAAAAATTACGCTCGTTTTATTCATTTTATTTTTGGCGAGTGGTAAGAATTTGAATGCCCAGATCACCTCTACCGGTAAAACGTTTTATATGAGTTTTATGGAGATGGAAACCCGTAACGGGGGTCTGCCCGACACGTTGTTGTTATTCGTTACCTCAGAGGTGAATACAACGCTTGTCCTAGACAATCCTCGTGTGGCGGGATCTAATCAAACGGTGAATATCACTGCGGGCAAGGTGAACCGCATTGAAGTTGATAGAACCTATTACTATCCAGTGGGTTCTGAGTTTACTGCCACGGATGTGAACAGTAAAAAGGGGTTGCGTATCGTAGCCAAGGATCCAGTAAACGTATATTGTTTGAATCTAGAGTTAAACCGTTCAGACGCCACGTTTGTGCTGCCTTACGAGAGTATTCCCTCTGCGCCGGAGTTTTACATTGCAAGTTTCCCAAACAATGCAGGTACAGGAGGTTTTCCGACTTCCAATCGTTGGGCTGAGAGTGAATTTGTGATCATCGGTATGGATGCCAACGTAAAAGTAGAAATCACACCTACGGTTGATACCAAAGGAGGGAAAACGGCGGGTACGCCATTTACGGTAACATTGGCACGGGGGCAAGTTTATGAATTGCAATCGAAAAATACTGATGGTACGAACAATACGGATCCTGCAGCTACCTCTTGGTCAACTACGGGTGCGATAAAAGGTGATTTAACAGGAACGCGCGTGAGGGTGGTTGAGGGATGCGGTAAAATCAACGTTTTCTCCGGTGCTCGTTCAAGCCACGTTACCAAAGGGAACTGCGGTTCAGGAATCAATGGTCGGGATCACTTGTATACGCAAGTATTGCCAACGGCCGCTTTGGGTAAGGATTATGTATTGATGCCGTTTAGTGGGCAAACCGGTGGATACGCCTACAAAGTGATCGCTGCGAAGGATACCACTAAGGTATTTGTAAACGGAACCTTGGTCAATACAATATTGAAAAAGGGACAGTGGATCTACGGACATATTACCACTGCGGTAGCCACCAGTATTTCAACGGATAAACCAGCGTATGTAGTTCAATACATGAAAAATGGCGTTTGTTCAGGTTTGTCGGGACAGAATGGTGATCCTGCCATGTTTATTTCTCCCGATGTAAATCAACAGCTGATTAAAACCCTGGTGGGAACAGCCACAACGAGCAATATGAACCAACACTGGGTGAATATTTTGATCCGTCAAACGGCCAAGAACTCAGTAAAAGTCAACGGTTCTTCAATTACGGCGGGTAGCTTTACCAACGTTGGAACAAAGTATGCTTACGCACAGGTAAAAGTGAACAATCCAAGTTCAAATACCATCCAGAGCGATTCTGGTTTTGTTTGTGTGGCATATGGCGTAGGTCCGTATGAAAGTTATGCTTATTCTGCCGGTGCCGTTTTCGAAAACGTGGATTACGACATAAAAGTAACCCGTAAGACCCAGTGTCCGGGAGAAGATGTAAAAATCGAAGCTGTGGTCGCCGGTAAGCCCAAAATCAAGGGGTACCGTTGGAATTTCGGTGATGGAACATCCGATACGGGTAAATCAGTAGTGCATAAATTCAAAAAAATTGGAACCTATTATGTGGTGGTGAAAATTCCCATCACGGCTGATTGTGGCCAGGTGGATACCATTACAAGGAGTAAAATCGTGACCATCAAACAAGGTCCTGTATTTGACTTTCCTGATACCACAACCCAGTGCTCTACTGCGGTGAAGCAATTATTTACAGGTCCAACATCGAACAAGTTCTTGTACAAGTGGCAGGATTCAACAAGATTGCAAACCTTCACGATGCAAAAAGAGGGTAAGGTTTGGCTCCGCGTGTTGGATACCTCCACCAATTGCGTAACCATTGACTCTTCTTGGGTGCGCAGGGCCGATGCCTTGAATGCGAAAATCAATTTTGATACCTTGGATATGTGTTACAAGACGAACCGTTTTGTGATGACCGATGGAACAAAATTCAATAATGACGCTTGGAAGATTTCTCGCTGGCGTTTGTTTGATGATTATAAACAGATGTTTGTGAGTAGAGATAGTTTCAGATTCCGATACACCTTTGATTCTCTCAGTACAAACAAATTGCGCTACATAGTTGAGTCTACGAAGGGGTGCAGGGATACAATTGATACACTGCTGATTGTTTATCCATATCCCATGGCGAAACTAGCGGCATCTTCTGCGTATTTCTGCCAGAATGCCGATGTGACCTTTACCGATAGTTCTGTCAGTAACGAGGGTGTAGGTTCTTCCATTTGGGATTTTGGCAATGGGGCGAAGGACACTGCTTTGCCTTACACGACCAAATATAAATTTACGGCTGAAGGGTCATTCAAAGTGAGATTAATCACGGTTACGCCGTTTGGATGTAGGGACACCATCGACTCTACTTTTGTGGTAAGACCGGCACCGCTGAACAAGATAGATATCAAACAGATTAGTTTGTGTTTAAAGACGAATGAATTCGATTTTACCGATCAGTCTACGATCTCTGCTGGTACCTACACCACCGGTTGGACGTTTAAAAATAATCAAACAGCCACCACGTCGGCCATCAAATCTGTTAAGTTCACCGATACCGGTTGGCACAGGGTGATACTGAAAAATACCTCGGATTATGGTTGTATCGATATAGATACGGTCAAGGTTTTTGTGGCGCCCGAGCCAAAAGCATATTTTCAGGTTACAGATTCGTCGCAATGTTTTCAAGGACACTTCTTTGACTTGGCCGATGCAAGTACTGCACCCATTAATGCGTTGTTGAATTCGAAATCGGACTGGAAATATCAAAACGGTACCTACAACTACGCGAAGATTGTACCGAATAAAACCTTTACGTCGCCAGGAAAATATTGGATACGCATCATCGCCACCACGGCCGTTGGATGTAAAGATTCTTTCCAACGAGAGGTAGAGGTATTTGATATGCCAAAGGCAGATATTTTGGGTGCTGGCAAGCAACAGTGTTTGGCAGGTAATAAATTTACCTTCAAGCAACAATATCCTTGGACAGGCGCAAATCCTACCCACGTTTGGACAACTTCAGATGGAGGCAGCGGTTCTGGTGATTCTTTGGTGAGGTCTTTCACCGCGATGGGTAAGTATCGTGTTTTCCATAGTATTACGACGAATGATGGCTGTTTTGATTCCACTTCGGAAGTGGTTGATGTTGTGCCATCGCCCAAAGCATCGTTTACCACAAGCAAGGATACTGCTTGTTTGGGCGGACATCAATTCACGTTTACTGATAATACTGTCTTTGGTTCAACCTATACCAGTGAATGGTCTTTGGGTGATGGAACCAAATCTACTTTGAAGAGCATTACCGCAAAAGGCTATCTGTCGGCCGGTAAATTTGATGTCAAGTTGGTGCTTTCTTCTTCTGCGGGTTGTAAGGATTCCATCACGAAATCAGTGAATGTTTGGCCTGTGCCGCAAGCCAATTTTGCGGTGAACAATGCAGAACAGTGTTTAACAGGGAATTCCTTTGTTGCAAGCAATATTACTTCTGAAAATTCTGCAACCGGTGTAGCGTATACTTGGTTGGTGAAGGGAGTGCCATTGGCGAGCGTAAAAAACATTCCTGCTCAAACCTTGCCTGATACCGGAGACTATCCAGTGAAATTGCGTGTGGTGTCTGACAAAGGTTGTGGCAGTGAAAAGTCGATGGTATTGCGTGTAAATGAGCATCCCACAGTGAGTATAACAGGAATGAATGCTTGTGCGGAAGTGCCCATTCAATTTGGATCAAATGCAAAGGTGAATCGCGGAAGTATTGCTTCTTACAGCTGGAATTTCGGCAATGGTTTTACTTCGAACATTGCAAATCCCCTGCAAGCGTACAGTACAGACGGAGCTTATAATGTGAGTTTGACAGTGGTTTCTGACAAAGGATGTTCAACAACATCAGCGGCTTTGCCCATTGCGGTGCAGCCGAAGCCAGTGGCAGACTTTACAGGGGAGTATTTACTGTCGCGCGGACTTGAGACCGATTGGAAATTTACCTTTACGGGCAAGAATACGGATACCTACAATTGGGTGTTCCAAGACGGACAGACTTCTACGTCGAGTGTGCCATTCTTCATGACATTCTCCGGAACGGGGGATTTCAAGACGATGTTGATCGCAAGCAATTCGAGTGGGTGTTCGGATACCATTTGGAAGAATATTTTCTTGAAGCCAGAGTTGTTGTTCCATTTGCCCAATGCCTTTACGCCAAACGTGGATGGATTGAATGAGGAGTTTAAGCCATTCCAATCTTTTGGGATGTCGAAGTACCGCATGACAATTGTGAATCGTTGGGGAGAGATCTTGTTCTACTCAGAGGATCCAAGTGTGGGATGGAAGGGTCTTGACGCTGAGGGCGATCCGGTGATGGAAGGTGTTTACGCGTATGCAATTACGTTCCGTTATATCGACGGGGTGATGCATGCTTACAAGGGCACTGTGACGATTATAAAGTAACGATTGTTGGGGTGGTGGATT
>DBCP01000077.1:8185-10309 GCA_002293105.1 Bacteroidetes bacterium UBA955
CTGATTATCTATTGAGTCTCCAAATGAGGAAAGACAAGAAAATCAGGACGGCAATTGTAATAATCACTGTTACTGGTCTGATTGTTAACCCAAGTATGTTTTCAAGATTTTGCTCTTACTCGATTTGCGTAAACGACGCAATGCCTTTTCTTTAATCTGACGAACGCGCTCACGGGTTAAACCTACCTTCTCTGAAATGTCTTCCAGTGTGTGTGCGGCATTACCATCCAAACCGAAGTAGTATTTCAATACATCGCGCTCTTTGTCGGATAGGGTAGAGATCACACGGTTGATTTCGTTTTGCAACGATTCGTTCAACAATGGCATATCGGGATTGGGTTCGTCGTTTTGGTCCAAAACACCCAACAAAGTATTGTCTTCACCTTCTGCCAATGGTGCATCGATGCTCAAATGACGACCGGATGAACGCAAAGCATTTTCAACCTCTGACAACGAAATTTCCAACGATTCGGCAATTTCTTGTGGCGTTGGTTCACGCTCCAGTTCTTGCTCCAAACGAGCCGATGCCTGGGTAATTCTTCCCAAACTGCCTACTTTGTTCAATGGTAAACGTACGATACGACTTTGGTCTGCCAATGCCTGCAAAATGCTCTGACGAATCCACCAAACGGCGTAGGAGATGAATTTGAAACCACGGGTTTCATCGAATCGCTTTGCTGCTTTGATGAGGCCCATGTTGCCTTCATTGATCAAATCGCCGAGGGTAAGACCTTGGTTTTGGTACTGTTTAGACACAGAAACCACAAAACGCAAGTTGGCATTTACCAGTTTTTCCAATGCAGCTTGGTCGCCTTCGCGAATTCTACGTGCCAACTCAACTTCCTCTTGGGCGTCGATCATTGGTACTTTTGAGATTTCGTTGAGGTATTTGTCAAGCGATTTGTTTTCGCGATTGGTAAACTGTTTTGAAATTTTTAACTGCCTCATGTTTGCTATTGCTATTCTGTGTTACTTTAGTGACTGATGTATATTCAGCCTTGCAAAAATACAAAATAAAGTTGAATAGATTTTGGGATAATTTTGAATCTCCCACTTTGTTTGTAGAAGTTTCGCTGGGTATTTTTATTGAAGATGTAGAGCCATTTGGTAGGTGATGTAAGCCCCCAAATACGCAATCAAACCGTAGATGAAAAACAAGGCAATTGGCCAGTTCCACGATCCAATTTCACGCTTCATTACGGCCATCGTACTCATGCATTGCAATGCAAAAGCATAGAATACAATCAAACTCAAAGCATAGGGTAATCCGTACAGGGGCTTTCCCGTTTTTGGATTGATTTGAGCCTGCATCTTTTGTCGTATACCCGACTCGTCATCCTCCGAAGATTGAAACAAGGTTCCCATCGTACCTACAAATACTTCCCTTGCGGCAAAGCTGGTAATCAGTGCGATGCCCGTTTTCCAATCATAGCCCAACGGTTCAATTAATGGTTCAAAGGCCTTGCCCAAATGTCCGGCATAACTGGCTTCCAAACGCAAATTGGATTTGATTTCACCTTCGTGAGAAGGATCGAGTTGTGCCAAAATCACGCCTTCAGTTTCTGCTTTTTTCATCGATTCTGATGGGCCGAAATTGGAGAGAAACCAAAGGATCATAGAGATGATGACGATGACTTTTCCGGCTTCGGAAAGAAAGCTCAAACACTTCAGCCAAGCTTGATGTACCACGGTTTGGATACGTGGTCTCTGGTAGGCTGGGAGTTCTAAGATGAATTCGCTGGGCATCGCATCGCGCTGAAAAATGCGAAAAACGAAGGCCAATAATATCGCTACAATGATTCCGGACATG
The DNA here is from genome assembly GCA_002293105.1 of Bacteroidetes bacterium UBA955. GTDB lineage: Bacteria > Bacteroidota > Bacteroidia > NS11-12g > UBA955 > UBA955. The sequence continues at coordinate 9,996 of DBCP01000077.1, forward strand.
TAGGCGGCGGTGATAACAAAGGTTTGAGCGTGAAAGGGTCCCCAGAACTCGGCGAAGGGGATCGCCACACTCACTAAAAGCACATATACAGGTAAGCGGGCGCTGCAGCTCATCAGCGGAACAACCAACATCGTTGCCAATCGCTCTCGTCTACTTTTGATGCTCCGGGTTGCCATAATGCTTGGTATTGCACAGGCAAATCCGCCAATCATTGGGATGATACTGCGTCCGTTTAATCCCAATTTTCGCATAATTCTATCGGTAATGAAAGACGCTCTCACCATGTATCCTGAGTCTTCCAAAATGCCAATTAG
>DBCP01000077.1:10434-14241 GCA_002293105.1 Bacteroidetes bacterium UBA955
ATATTGGTGAGTTGTCGGAAGCCCATTTCAATCCACTCCATGGGTTTTGCTGCCAAGCTAAAAACGCCCTGAAACAGGACCATCATGATGAGTGCAAACAGCAAATAGCCCAACCATTTGTGGGTGAAAAACTGATCCAATTTGAGGGTGATGCTTTTCAAACCCACCGGAAATTTGGTGGTGGTGCGCTGAATGACTTTTTCAATGTCGATGTAGCGACGCAAGGTTTCTTCGCTCAGTCCTGGGAGCTTGCCTTGCTCAGAGTAAGTCTTTAATCGATCCGTTAGTTGCGTGGGTTGTCCAAGCAATTTGGGCGTTGCGAATTCCTTGAAGAGTTGTTTTACTGGGTCGATGTTTTTCTCACGGCGTGGGTTGAAAAAGATGCACGGGATTCCCAATTCTTTGGAAAGGGCATCGGCATCGATTTTTACGCCTCTGCGTTTTGCAGAATCGCTCAAAGTGAGCACACAAACAGCAGGAATGCCCAACTCAGCTACTTGAGAGTATAGCAAGAGGTTTCTTCGCAAATTGGATGCATCGATGACCAACAATAGGGCTTCGGGCTTGGTCTCGCCAAATCCTGCCAGGTGTTGAACCACCAATCGCTCGTCATCGGAATGGGTGAAGAGACTATAAATACCCGGAAGGTCTATCAACTCGATCTTTTGTCCGTCGATTTGAACAAATCCAGTGGATGCTTCAACGGTGGTGCCGGGTAAGTTGCTGGTTTTTTGGGTGAGTCCGGTTAAACGATTGAACAGGGTGGATTTCCCGCAGTTGGGGTTGCCCACGAAGGCAATGCGTTTGGGTAGACTCATGCGATAACAGTTTCTATGGGTTCTACCTGAATGAGGCGGGCCTCTTCTTTTCGCAAGCCCAATAGATAAGTGTCGATGCGATATGCGATGGTTGATCCTCCGGATGATTCGTACAAACGAATGATTTCTGTACCGGGAACACAGCCCATTTCCGCGAGTTTTAGCGAAAATTGCCCCTCTGTGAGACCGGCAATTTTGGCTTTTTCTCCTTCCTTGAGAAGATCCGCGGTGGCTTCCATGATATGCAAATTTAGAATGATTTTAAATAACAACCAAATGATTGTTGAGAATGCCCCAAAACATTCGGTTTTGGGATTTTTGGGTGCGCGAAAATCGGGGTTGGTTTTTTGGGAAACACTGACATTTGTCAGTCAATCAAAAAACACTTTCGTAGGCACCGGATGCCAAAAAATCAAGGGTTAATAGAGGTTTTGTTTGAATAAGTTCCACGCCGCAATGGCTTGGTGTTGTAGCATGGGTTTACCGTTGACGGCCATGGCGCCTTTCTCTTGGAATCGTTGCATGAGCAGTGTGGATTCTGGATTGTAAACCAAATCAATGAGCTTGTGGGTTGGTTGGATCTCATGCCATGGCAAGTCAACACATTCTTGGGTATTGGGCCACATACCGACCGGTGTTGTGTGAATGAATAGGGTGTTGGGTTGAATGTAGTGCGACAGTATTGTGTCCGAGAGATGATGGTTGATCAATTCATTTCGATGCCAAACCACAAAGGGTATGTGTTCCTGTTCCAAGACAAATTTCACCGCTTTTGCACTGCCGCCGTTTCCCAGAATGATGGCGTTAGAAATTTCAGGGTGGGATGGGTTGTGCATTCGCGTTAAACTGTGTGCAAAACCATCCACATCTGTGTTGTGTCCGCTGAGGGTTATGCCCGTGTCTGATTGCTTGACCAACACGGTGTTAACCGCGCCTACGGCGCGGGCCCCTGCAGAAATCCAATCCAAATGGTCTAAAATGCCCACCTTGTGGGGCACCGTAACATTAAAGCCAATCAAGGGCAAGTCTTGGTTGAGTTGTGCCTGTAAAAAAGAAGGGAAATCCTCTATCGAAGGCAAATCAAACAGTTGGTATTCTGCCTCGTCTAGGCCCTCATCCCTAAAAAATGCTGCAAAAATCTCGGGTGACCTAGAATGCGATACTGGATGTCCCAATAATCCCAATCGGAAAGCGCGAGGATTTTGCATCGGGTTCTATTTAAAACGATCGGATTATTTTGAAAACTTCGCTTTCACCGCACTAAAAACAATGGGCATGAGCGACAGTCCAATAATGCCGAAAACAACGGTTTCAAAGTGGTCGTGCACCCAAGGAATGGATCCCAACAAATAGCCCAAGGTTGTAATGCTGCTTACCCATAGAACGGCGCCAGCAATACAATAGGTCAAGAATTTGCTGTACTTCATCGTACCCAAACCTGCTGCGAAGGGAGCGAATGTGCGGACAATCGGAACAAAACGCGCCATAATCAACGTGTATCCGCCATGCTTTTCATAAAAAGCCTCGGTTTGTTCCAAATACTCTCGCTTCAATAATTTCCATTTCAAGTCGAATATTCTTACGCCGATTCTCGATCCAATAAAATAATTGGTGTTATCGCCCAGCAACGCAGCACAAATCAACAAAGGAATCAATACGAAAATATTCAGGGGATTGCCATCCATGGCAGCAATTGAACCAGCCGCAAAGAGCAAACTGTCGCCTGGTAACAGAGGCATAACCACCAAACCAGTTTCTACGAAAACAATGGCAAACAAAATCAAATAGGTGAGGTTTTTGTATTCTCCAACCAAATATTGAAGTTTGTCGTCGAGGTGTAAAAGCCAATCTTTGGCAAAATCAATGAGCGAAAGTACAGTCATAATGGTACTGCAATTTTACAACACGGGTTTGATGCGATTGACATCTGTTGGTGTATATTTGTGTTAAATGCAAAAAAATCGCTCATTCATAGCTCGCTTTGTTGGCCTCGTGATGATTTGTTCCATTGTGGGATTTGCGGTCATGTCTACCGGATGTGGCAGTGCCAAGCATGGCAGGGTTAAAGCGAAGAATACCGGTTGCAACTGCGGTTTTTGACCAGATTGGTTGATTTTTAACCAATTATCTTGTTCAATTTATCATAAGAATTACGGTGAGCGATGCATCTTTGTTGGTGTATCGTAGGGGGAAATTGCCGGATGATGCCTAATTTTGCGCAAAATTTTACAATGACAACACAATCTTCATACGTTCCTTACAAGGTAAAAGACATCTCATTGGCAGAATGGGGTAGAAAAGAAATTAAAATGGCTGAAGCCGAAATGCCCGGTTTGATGGCCTTGCGTGCCGAATACGGTGCTTCTAAGCCATTGGCTGGTGCCCGCGTTGCCGGTTGCTTGCACATGACCATCCAAACTGCCGTTTTGATTGAAACTTTGGTAGAATTGGGTGCCGAGGTAACTTGGAGCTCTTGCAACATTTTCTCAACCCAAGACCATGCCGCTGCGGCAATTGCTGCTGCCGGAATCTCTGTGTATGCATGGAAAGGTCAGAACGAAGAAGAATTTGACTGGTGCATCGAGCAAACATTGCATTTTGGTGAAGACCAAAAGCCCCTGAACATGATTTTGGATGATGGCGGCGATTTGACCAACATGGTGTTTGATAAATACCCTGAATTGATCGCTGGTATCAAAGGTTTGAGTGAAGAAACCACCACCGGTGTTCACCGTTTGTATGAGCGTATGGCGAAAGGCACTTTGCACATCCCTGCGATCAACGTAAACGATAGCGTTACCAAGAGCAAATTCGATAACAAATACGGTTGTAAAGAAAGTTTGGTGGACGCAATCCGCAGAGCTACTGATGTGATGATGGCCGGTAAAGTGGCTGTGGTTTGCGGATATGGCGACGTAGGAAAAGGTTCTGCCGATTCTTTGCGCGGTGCAGGTGCACGTGTGATGGTAACAGAAATCGATCCGATTTG
>DBCP01000086.1:0-1059 GCA_002293105.1 Bacteroidetes bacterium UBA955
GAAATCGCATTGATTCGCGCCTCAAAATCCAAAATCCCCGCTGTGCTCTCCGGGTAAAGGGACAATTCGCTCAATTTATTCAGCCAGTAGTAATTGTTTTTCATTGATTCACGGTTCGATTCGATGCGCGCACGCTTCACCTTTTCTAGATCCTTGGCTGTAGGCCCCTCTTGTTTCAGCCGCTCCAACAAAGCGTGAGTTGCTCCAATCAATGTATCCACACTCTCCGGACCGCAGGGCAAGAACATCGACAATGAAAACATCCCGTAAGGCTCCTTATCAAAAACACCATTCATTCCCCCGCTGTAAATACCTCCCATCTTTTCTCGCAGTTCCTCAACAATCCGAATATTCACAATATCCACCAACAACTTCATGTGCATATGCAAATCGTAGCTGTACGGCATTTCTCCATAGTACTTTTCTATGATCATGCTTTTAGGCTCTGAACCGTTGTAAAACGCGAGCGTATTCACCCCTGAGATGGGCCTCAACCCGTTATCTTCGATTTTTTTAACCTGCCCATTTACAGGCAAACTTGCCAAATACTTTTCCATCAATGGCAAGAGTGTGTCGTCATTTACATTGCCCACAATGACAAAAGAAAATCCATCCGCATACCCAAATTCTTTCTGATACATGGCAACAGCCTTATCCATGTTCAATAACCCCAACTCCTTTTCAGATGGAATGGAAATCGGCGTAAGTGGATGATGGTTGTAATATTGCCGCTGTACACTGTCCATAAACGCCGTTTGTGGATCTGATTTCACATTTTGAATTTGCGCTTGAACGAACGCAATGAGCCCTTTGAATAGTTCTGCATCTTTTCGGGGCGATGTCATTTTTAGGTAATTCAACTGCAGCATCGTTTCTAGATCCTTAACGGTGGAAGAGCCCGAAACCAAAGCGCGGGTTTCAGTAAATCCAGTCGTCACCCCAACATATTTTCCGGAAAGAAAATCACTCAACTCAGAGGGCGTAAAATCACCGTATCCCAATTGAGAAATGATATCCATGAGAAAAGTACTATTCACCTTATCGCTCTGTGCATATTGA
>DBCP01000086.1:1148-1874 GCA_002293105.1 Bacteroidetes bacterium UBA955
GGTATAAACCGTAGCACCGAATTCGGCAAGGCTTGATTGGGCAATGACTTTTCCAGGCGATGGCATTTTGGGTAACAAACTTTTGGGGAGTTCTTTTTCTTTCTGAACAACAACTTTTTGCTTGAAAGCACTGCTCACCCATTTCAATAGTTGTTTCTCTGTGGTTTTCGCCAATGGGGATGACTCAGGACCCATCGCCAGCGCAAAATACGGACGGTTGTCACTCAGCCAGTTTTTTGCTATCGCATTTACTTCTTCCAACGCAATGGTTGGCAAAAAATCGAGGTAATATTGGAACTCCTGCTCAATTCCAGGGATTGATTCTTGTGATAAAAAATTCCTCACCATTTCATCAACAACGCTCGAAGACTCACGGTTTTTGCGCTCCTTGTAGGATTTTTCCATACCACTCATCATGCTTCGTATAATCACATCCATTTCAGTTTGGTTGAATCCGAATTGTTCAACTTTCAGTATTTCCGCAATGGCAGCCGAAACACCCGCCTTCAAATCCTCTCCCCCATAAACAGACAATTGCATGGATTCGCTGCCTCTAGCCCATCCACCCACTCCCATGTAGGCAGCGAGATAAGGAGGATTGGATGATTCGGTCAATTTGGCCATACGATTATTCAAAGCCGCAAAAAACATGCTCCGAACGATGCTATTGCGATAATCTTCCAAGGTTACGTTGGGCGATGATTTTTTGGAGGAATACACGAGCAT
>DBCP01000086.1:1966-10528 GCA_002293105.1 Bacteroidetes bacterium UBA955
CCCTTTCTTCAGCAGGATTTGTGAGCGATGCAAAATACTTATTGATCAGTGTTTCTGCTTGTTCCGCAGTAATATCACCGGCAACGGCCACTGCCATCAAATCGGGGCGATACCAATCGCGGTGAAATGCACGCATGGCCTCAGCACTGCCATTTTGGATGATCTCATCTTTTCCGATGGGCAATCGATTGGCATACTGTGACCCCGCCACAAGTTTTGGTAAATACTGTCGCATCATCCGCTCATCTGCACCCTTGCTACCTCTACTTTCTTCCAATACCACATTGCGCTCTTCATTGATGTCTTTATCAGTAAACAAAGCCTTTTGTGCCCAATCAGACAGCACTTCAAAACCTTTTTCCACGTTTGCAGGGTCGCTCGTAGGAATCGGCAGAATGTAAACGGTTTCGTCGAAGCTGGTATAGGCATTCAAATCGGCGCCAAATTGCACACCAATGGATTGCAAGTAATCAACCAAAGCGTTTTTGGGGTAATGCTCGGTGCCATTGAAGTTCATGTGTTCAATAAAGTGAGCCATCCCCTGCTGATCGTCATTTTCAAGAATGGAACCGGCATTCACAGCCAACCGCAATTCCACCTTTTTCTCGGGCTTCGCATTCGGTTGGATATAGTATCGCATGCCATTGGGCAACGTTCCTGTTTTAATATTGGAATTGAAGGGAAGCGGGCTCTGGAGGCTTTGAGCTCCCACTGAGCCCATGAACATGGCGCAACCAAGAACGAAGAACGACAAGCGCTTGGAGACTGAAATCTGAATCATTCGGGGAAACTACAACTACGAACCAAGATTCAATTACGGAAAATCGCAACTGGGGTGCTTCCTTTTACGGAAAATCGCAACCCGTCTCAAAAACATCGCCCAAAACAATTGACATCCTATTCACTACTTTCGCACACACATTCAATTTATCATGATGGAATCCGAAACCCTCAGTCATTGCTTGGCCTGCCAATCGCAGCATTTTGGCCATTACATCCATACCCATGCAATGATGTCGGCGCCATCAGCTGTTCAATACAACTTCGACCGATGTAACGATTGCGGCCTGGTGTTTTTAAATCCAAGGGTTGCCGAATCTGAGCTATCCCACTTCTATACCGAAAGTTACCTACCCTATCGCATCGAAGAAGCTTGGGGACGTTACGCATCGTTTGTAAAAAAAGATCAGCAAAACATCGATAACGCCCGCGTAAAACTGGTGCAGCGCAATCACCCCATATCCGCCAATAGCCGAATTCTTGACGTAGGTTGCGGCAAACCCACTTTCCTCGCTAGCCTGAGCAAAACCTGTAATGCCCATTTCATTGGATTGGATTTTAGCGCTGAAGGATGGATCAACGATGCGCATGCCTATGCAAACTTGGAATTGCGAACCGGAGAAATTGGCGATTTAACCGATGACAAAGCCATGGATGTCATCACCATGTGGCATTATTTGGAGCACGACTACAACCCCCAAAAACACCTGAAGCAGCTTTTGAAAGTCGCTCACAGCAACACAAAACTGATTGTGGAAGTGCCCAATTTCGACAGTTATACACGCCGCCGATTTGGCAAAAACTGGTCGGGCTATCACACGCCGCGACATACGGCACTCTATTCCCCCAACAACATCGCCTTGTTGCTAGAAAACAGCGGTTGGACGGTCAACTCGATTCAAACCCACGGCACGCTGGATCCATACACCTTGCATTGGATGAGCAAAATGGAGCAACAACAAATTGATTGGACGGCTTCGATGGAAGGTAGATTTGTGAAATTCGTGATGGGCATGATGTGGTGGTGGCCCTTTTACAAACTGCAAAAGGTAAAATCCATGGGATTCATGACGGTTGTGGCTACCCCGTCCAAGGCCAATTAAACCGATTTAAGAACCCAAGTAACTGGACAGCGGATTTACCCCGCCCCACAAACCGGTGGACTTATACGGTTGAAACCGCGCGAACATCTCTTCTTTGTACCAATCGATGCGATGGGTTCGTTTGATGGCTTCTTTGTGTTCGGGGCTGTTGTAGGCGAAGTGCTTGAGTGCGTCTAAGCTCTCCCAAATGCTAAAAGTGGCCATCTGTATGAGTGGGGCCTCTCCGATGCCCTTGGTGTAAATCAAACCGGGGCAACCCGCTTGAATGGGTCGTTGAGAGGTGGGCACGTATCGCCAAAATGGAATGAGTTTACTGGGTTTGATGGTGGCGCGCGTAATGACCGCGATGAGTGGGTTTTGATCATCCAAATCCAACGATGGCGCAAATGGATTTTTACCAGACCACAAACCTTTTGTATTGAGCGGTTTCATAAAAACGTTCCAGTGTTCCGCCGCATGGTCTTTGTATTGTTGAAAGATCCTCGCCTCAGCAAAAAACGTATTGGCGGCTTCCTCGTTTTCCCAAACACACAACAACGCGTACACACCCCAATCTGGCAGGGGGCTAAAACCCAAATCTCTGCCGCTTCCCATGAGTTTGTAGAATTGCAATCCTTGAACTGTTGCCAGGGCACTGTGAGCGAATTGCATTTGTCCGAAGGCCCAAACCTTGCTTTTGAGGTTGGTGAATCGAAACAAGGAAAGGGTGGTGATGGAATTCATTTAGTACACAATCACCTTTTTGGTGGCCCGGTCATCGCCTTTGCTAATCACAACGGTGTAGACACCTTTCGACCAGCCCTCGGTATTGAAGGTGGCTTGATTGTCGTGCATCAACTGTTCGCTGATCACCACCTTCCCCATCAAATCCATGACAACCACCGAAGCGCCATTCAACATTTCACCTTGCAAGCGGAAACGTCCGCTCGCTGGGTTCGGATACAAATTCACTGCATCACCCAATCCTAGATTCTTAGAACTCAGCGCGTAATTCGTGGTAAAACTGTATTCGAAATAGCTACCGAAATCAAGAATAAATGTTTTTAAAATGGCGTTGGTCGTGGCATTGCGCAATCTCGCAGCACCCGTTCCTTGCGCTGTATTTGCCCACCAACTTAAGCCATCGAGGCCGTAATCATAAAACATCAATTTATAGCATCCATTCAAATTCAGTGTATAGGTGTATACCTTATTGGCAACTGTAAAACTGTCTTTTACGACCACCTTTCCATCGGCATCCAACAGTTTGAACGCATTCTCCTTCGGGAAATTGTTGGTACGAATTTCAATCTTGAAATTGCCCGGCAATACGTCTGGTACAGCAACTGCACTGCGCATTTTGCTGTTTTGTGCGTATTCATCGGCAACGCCATTGACCTCGGTTACTTCGCAATGAAAAACATTGTTCGCTGCCAACATTCCATGTGCCCACAACTCCCAGGTTGGCAACACGATGCTCGCTGTATCCAAAGACGCCAAATTTCCAGCCCAATGCCAAGATTGCTTCACTGTGGCATCGTTCATCCAATAGGTGAACTTAATGGTTTTTACCGCTGATTTTCCGGTATTCTGCACCAACACAGTGGGCTCCGAGCACATCGGATTCGATTTTGAAAATTCATAATCTTTGGTGGGCTTGAGCACCTCCAAAATCCTTACATCGGTATTAAAATTCATGTCGCCATACTCCACCAACTGATGCGCCACGATATACCGATAATCGCCTGATTTTGTGGGTTGAGAGATTTCATAATCGATGGTTTCCGTTTTTCCAGGCGATACAAACTTCGTGATTTCATATTCCATCAACTTAGAGCGCCAACCAGGGCACCAACCTTGACGTGGAATCAACCAAGTGCCGCCCTGCGCAATCATGGGGTTGATAGAACAATCCATGACCGAGTTCCAACTCATCGCATTCCCTGCCACATTCAATGTATGGGTGATCGGACCGCCATTTTGTTCAAATTCCCCATCAGAACCATGGCCTGTGATGGTTGAACGCGTTTTGAATGACTTGGCCGAGGCCGACAACGGCACATTCACCGGCGCAAACACATTGTTATTCAAAATGCTGTTGATCCCAGGTCCGCCTATTCGCGCACCGCCCTGCCAGAGCTGATTCATCGACAAAACAGGACGCACCGGTTTGCCCACGATGAACAGGAATTCCATTTCCATTTGTTCTTGATTCTGTCCGCCCATCGCCACCATCAAACGCTTTTTGTTCTTCAACAACGGCGCAAAATCGGTGAGGTCAAAATACCAACTCTTACCGGCCATGCCCAAATCCAAATTAATCCCATAAGGTGTTACGAACGACACCAGCTCATTGTACCAAGGAAAACGCAGGGAATAATTCAATTTTACCAAATCCAGCAAGCCTTCAGATTTCACCGCGATTGAATCAATCAACACACCGGTTTCTCCCTTGTACACCATGGATTTACGGGCCTCGTACAGTGAAAAACTGCTGTCAATCTTCAGCAAATCGTGGGTAACGATGCCCGCACCCGATTTGTCTTCCACAACATAGCGATTGATGACATTCGCGGCCCGAACAATGGAATCGCGCTGTTCAAAATCCGTCACCGAGCGGGTATAACTGCCCGTAAGAACTGTCAATTGGGGCTTACTGCTGCTCCCAACGAAATTGCGGTTCAGTACATCGCCGCGATCGTATGTCCATGCGGTATTTTTCCCCGTAGAGGGCTTCACCGTCTGTGTATTACCGAAGGCGTTTCCCGAACCCTCTTGAAATGGATAATAGCCCACCAAATTGGCATATTTGGGGTGAGACGAATCGATATTTTTGTTCATCCAGTCCTTGACTTCGGAGGCGGTTAATGCCTTATTCCAAATGCTCAACTGATTGATTTTGCCTTTGTAGTTGTTGTTGCCGTTTTGGTCAGTACCCAAGATTAAATTTTTGAACGCCATGGCTTTGGTTTTGCTGCTACCGGAAAGCCACAGGGTGCCGTTGACATAGATCGACATGTTGCCTGTGCTGCTGTTTTTTGTGAATACCCAGTGATTCCAATTGCCTTCGTATTCAGCGGGCGTGGCCGCTTTGTTGATGCGATCAAATCCACCGGCGGCGTATCCACAATCAAAGTAGACGTTACCATCAGACCATGGAAAATGGATATTCAACTGTCGCTGATTGGGGTCGGTGTTCCAGCCATAGATTACAGAAGTATTGGTTGGCAGTGCATTCGCATCGCCTTTGGCCCAAAATGCGATTGACAGTTCATTTTTGATGGTTGAAAAACTATCCGCGGCGAGGGTAATTTGTCCGTTCGAAGACAAATCCACCGCATAATTGTTGTTGGCCGACAACATACTTAGGGCGGTATCCGAAAATCCACCCAACACCACGCCCGATGCGGGCGACGCGTTGGTGAATGAATATTCAAAGAGCAAATTGCTCACGCCATCCCATGCAAAGGGGGTATGGAAAATGATTTCGTTGCTTCCCACCACAAAATCTGTGGAATTATAATACGTTTCTGTGAACCCGGAAACCACGGGCGAAGCTGCATCGAGTTTGTTCAAGGATGTATGCTGTAGGCGAATCTTCAAGAAATTGGCTTTTCCCTCTGTGAGGGCTTTCAATGCGATGCCTTGAATGTCGCCTGCCGAAAAACCTGCATCGAGCAATTCCTGCGCGCGGTACAAAATCTGGGTCTTGCCAGATTTTTGCGCAGTGTTGATGGCTTCGTACACATTGTTGCTTGCCGTGCCCACGGTGTATTGAGATGTATTGGTTTTGGCTGTGACCGATACCTTTTTTACGGTATAATCGTAGTAATCGTATACGGGTTTTGCGGTATGAGAAAACTGACTTCCGGTAAAGTTGGAGACCACAAATTTTGCGGCTGTTTGTGGAATCACCTCCACTTTTGAGGAATCCACCAAGAAGGTATTACAGGAATAATCCCACTCGCCGCAGCCCTTGTTGCGATTGGATCCATCGGATATCAATCCATTTTTGCAGCGCATGGCATAGCGCAAAATAATCTTTTCGTATTCCAGTTTGCCATCAGGGAAGTTGGCGATGGTATCTCGGTTGTTCGTGCCGTAATGAAAGGTTTTGACACGGATGGTATCGCCGGCGTTCTGGGCATGCCCGAGCACAGGCATCAAGAAAAGCGCCACTGCTATGGCAGTATGTCTCAAACACTTCAACATAGAATGATCAATTGTATTCATAGGTCAACCCCCAAAAATACAGAAAGGGGGACTGAATTCCCCCTTTCCTGAACAATCTCATGCGATTTTTGTAAAAAGTTGTGGGTCAATGTTCAAAATCTTCCTTATCCATCTTGATCCAATCACTTTTGAGAATTGTACTTTTTGCAGAAAAATCGTGCATACCCATTTTGAACGAGGTTGGGGTTTTGGCCATCATCATTCCATCGTCGAACGCCAATCGCTCTTTCATTTCTTCCACCGAAACATCGGTACCGTAGTAGTTAAAGACCCATCCTTTTGTTTTGAGGCGGGTTACCAAGCGCTTTACTTCGGCTTGGGTATAGGTGCGGCTCGAGTTCTCCTCACCGTCGGTAAAAACGGCTACAGTTACCAGGGTGTTTTCCGGAGAAAAACCCAAATTTTGCAGGCGCATTTCCAAATCGCTGCAGGCACGACCCATCGCATCAAACAAGGGCGTTGAACCGTTGCAATTGAGCACCAATTCGGGATAAAACTCGCTGGCGACCACTTTGGTCAGGGGTTGTTGCTCCTGCACTTGGTGATTGCCAAAGGTCCAGGTATTGGTGTACTGCTGCAGGGTTGGCATTTCAATGCTTTCCTGCTTGATTTTGGTGATGACGGCGGAATGACTCTCTTGCGTGGCGGCCTTCAGGGGCTCCATGCTCCCGCTTTGATCGATAATAAAAAGGGTGATGGCGTTTTTGGTTGGGGCGATGGGCTGCGCCTGGTCTTGGTTGTTGTTGTTGTTTGTCATGGCGATTTTGGATTAGGACACAAAGGTCTATCCGATCGCTCCCCCACCCCGATTTTGACAACCTTGTGAAAAGGTCAACGACAGTCGTCCGGATCCAAGAAAACGATTTTGCCTTCGCGGACAACCACCATTTTGCTGTTCTTGGATTTTTTAAATTCAATCAACTTCTCGTAGGCCAATTCCAATCCTTTGAGGATTTTATCGCGCTGAGAAAATGTGCTATGTGGTTTTTTCATAGGATTGTTTGAATTGCTGATATTTATCAAACGACAATGCAATTATCGCACTATCTCCTGATTTTTCCGCAATAAGTTCATGTTTTCCCTCTGAGTTATCAAATATCATTGCTTCATCCACCATTTCAAGATAGATATTGATTAGATTTCTAATACCGGCCACGTATCGACGTTCAACGACTTCATCAGGTATATTGTGGCAAAATGGTAAAAGATGCTGTTGTCTTTCCTGCGCCATTGCAACCCGCGATGATATACAGATTCTTCGCATCCATAAACCAAAGTTACAACAAATCTATGGCAATGAACCCCTGAATTCGGGACGTAAATTGATCTTTTTGGCACCGCCGCGAATCCCCAAAATTTGGTAAGGCACGCAAACCTCATCGCCCAGTAAATCCTCAAACATCCGGTTGATGGTCGATAGTTTTTCATTGATGCTATTTTCACGGGGATCGCAAAGCAATTGGATGCGCTTCTCCAACACCGCGCGGTTGGTGTGGGTAGCCATATTGACATAAATCGACAGCAATTCTGCGCGATAATCGACAAGCGATGGCAATTCTATCCCCTCGGGGTGGTTCAGAAATAACCGGTATACGGACCTACAAATTGGGTTCAAACGCACTGGGCGATCGCCAACAAACAGTTTGCCATCTGCATTGAATCGCACCACTTCAAGGGACTGCAGCAAACGCATGGGCTGATCACTTTGCAGCAATTTATGCAAACCGCCATCGCTGTGGCCTAGCATTTCGCCATAGCGGCTGAGGGTAATATCCAACAATTCCCGCATACCACGATCGAGCTGCAACGCATTCACTGTATCAAACAATCGCTGCATTTCCGGGGATATGATGGCTTTGTCGTTGCGCACCACCCGCTGCAAATCTGCAACCACAGACTCAGGAATTGCCTGAACCACTGGATCGGGTTGATTCGACACCAGTGTATTGAAATCGAACTGTAAAAGACTCTTTTTGGGATCCCATTCTTGGGACTCCATGAATTCTTCTAGGTGAAGCGGATCAAGTTGCAGGCGCGATTTACGCACTGATGCCGAAACGTGAGAATCGCCCCGAAACTGTATAAATTCTGACAGCGCATCGGCAGGATCCACATCGCCCGGCAATCGCTCAAACTCAAAATGTCCGGGTTTCAGGTAAAACAAAAACGCCCCTTGTTGGAGGTTGAGACCAAACAGGGTATCAAGTTGCTGATACACCTCATCTTCTGAGGAAGTGGAGGCCACGATGAACAGGGCTTGCTGCTGCTGCACGCTTGTGAGCTTGCGAAAGCTGGGATAATAGACTTCCAAGTACTGCCGCAACCCTTCGGTAAAATTGGGATTTTGGTGCTGTGTGATGGCCGGCAGAAACACCAAATTGAGTCCACGACGTTGAAACCCCAGCTGCAGCGCGTAGAGGTTGTCTTGGAAAAACTGTCGGTAAGGCGTTTCTCCTTTTTGAACGTA
>DBCP01000156.1:0-373 GCA_002293105.1 Bacteroidetes bacterium UBA955
GGGCCGATACCCCCGCCTCCAACAACCCCACATCTGTACCCGGCGATACATTCAACAAACTCAACGCCACACCCAACCCGCTGTTATAACTTCTCGGACTCTTGCCCAGCGAAAAATCGCCCTGCAACAACTCCCACAACCACTCTTTTACAATCGTTTTGCCATTGCTCCCCGTAATCCCCATCACCACACCCGTTAATTGTTTTCGATGCCAAGCCGCCAACAACTGCAAAGCCGCCAACACATCGTCCACCACCAAAAACACCGCACCCGGCATCAACCCCAACCAGCCCGCTTCCACCCGCGATACCAAAAAATACCTCACGCCCGATCCATAAGCCTGCATCACAAATTCGTGCCCATCGCGCCGACC
>DBCP01000156.1:513-2444 GCA_002293105.1 Bacteroidetes bacterium UBA955
CGCACCTCAGCGCCAACAACCTCAACAATATCTGATATCAGCAACCTCACCCTCAAGAATTTCTCAGATTGATCTCCGCACTATCCCCAATATTTAAGCTTGAAGCCGCACCCATCAACACCGAATCACTCCCCACCAACGAATCCTCCAAAATGGCATTCGTTAACTCCGCCCCCTGTCCAATGATGCTGTTCTTTACCACACTTCGCGATATCACCGCTCCCTCGCCAATACTCACATCAGGACCGATAATGCTATTCTCCACCTTCGCGCTCACCGCAATATGCACTGGCGATATGATAATATTCCCCTTGTGAAACCCCGCAAACTGCTGCTGATCTACCTGACGCAACAAATTCCGGTTTGTCTGCAAAATGATGTCCTTCTTCCCACAATCAAACCATGAATCAACGGCAAACGTGCGAAACGCCACGCCCTGGGCAATCATGCACTGCAATGCATCCGTTAAATGATACTCGTTCTGCGTGCGTATCTCGTTCTGAATATTGTACTCCAAACACGCAAACAATGCCCGCGTATCCTCAATTGCATAGAGCCCCACCAACGCCAAATTTGATTTGGGAATCACCGGTTTCTCACTCAATCGCGTAATCAATCCAGCCTCATCCAATTCCGCCACACCGAACTGCCTAGGATCCTCTACCTTTTTTACCCCCAACGCGTTTCCGCCCTCCGCCAATACCGTAGCCAAATCAGCTTCAAAAATGGTATCGCCCAATACGATAAGCATCCTTTCGCCCTCCGCGAACGACTCTCGGGCCAACCATACCGCATGGCCAATGCCTCTGCCCAAAGTCTGAATCACAAACGTGCTTTTATACTGTCCGTAATTCTCTGTGATATACTGTTCGATACGATCGCCCAAATAGCCAATGACAAACACAAAATCATTGACACCGGCCTCCACCAAACGATCCATAATATGTCCCAAAATGGGCTTACCCGCCAAAGGAATCAATGATTTCGGCTGTGTGCGCGTGTGAGGCTTGAGGCGACTGCCTATACCCGCCAAAGGGATGATCGCTTTCATTCAAAAACAAAGGTATAAGATTGAACCTAGATTGTGACGATTTTTCACTGGTCTACAAAACCTCCCAAGACAACGCCCAAAAACTGTGCGCATCTTCAGGCAACGGATGCAAGGCCGACCTACGGACACCCACCGCACACAAAACTCCCTCCGCCCCTACTATCAGGGGTACAAAAGGCTTCACAAACGACTCAATTTTCTCGTCCACAAACCAATCGCTCAATTTTTTCTGGGTACCACCAAAAGCGGTCATTTCATCGCCATTTACCCAGCCCCGCAATACCCAACTCTTCTTCGCAACATCCAGATGAAAATAATACGTTTCTGAATCGCCACGATGACCAGAAATCATGGAGGAAATATCCTGTCCGCCTTCATTCACGACTTTCCGTATCGATAGTCGATATCCACCCCAATGCTGCACGGCACCATCTTCCCAAACCAACACAACGGCTCCCGGCGAGGTCATGTCTTTTGGCGATACCATCCAACCATGTCGGCCCACCCACAGCCGCCAATGCGACCCATCAAACCACTTCCCGGGTTGTTTTGCTGCCATCGCTTGTTCGATCATAGACTTTGAAAACCCCATACCCATCATTCGGTCAAGCAGCATAACCAAGGTTACCGACTGCCAATACAACGCAGGAATGAACCAGCCTCCACGAATTTCCTTACAATGCGATGCCCAAACTTGCGATTCCCATTGTTCCTCACTGCCCTTCAAAGTCTGTTGCCGTTGACTTAACCCATAAAAATCAAGGGCAAAATCATCCATATCTTGCAACAAAAAATGCCTCACCTTGTTCCGTAAATAGCCCGTGCCCGCATTGCTGCGATCCTCGCGCCAGCCAAAGCCATTCAACAACAGAAAATCGGA
>DBCP01000156.1:2479-3745 GCA_002293105.1 Bacteroidetes bacterium UBA955
AAAAAACCCAGTAAAGGACGAATTACATAACCCTGTTCGGCCCAAATACCTCGCCATGCAACAGCGGTATTTCCTCGGTACAAATAGACAAAAAAATGTTCCAAATTATCGTTTGCATGATGGGCCGTCGCCAACTTGCCAAAGCCATGCTCGCGCATCAATTGGTGAAAAAATGCATACCTCAACGCCCTGGCTGCCATTTGAACACTCACACCCTGCTGCTTTCTGTATTGAATCACATCGACCCGCTCAACAAAAACAGGAACCCCCAATTCATCGCCCAAGGCGCGCACAAATGCCTCGTCCATTTCGCTCTCCTCACCCCGCAACCCAAAATTTACATGAGCCATAGCAAACGGAAAACCACTCAAAGCAAACAACCGCGCCAAAGCCACAGAATCCACACCCCCGCTCACCGCCAACAACGTCGGCCGTCGCTCCAAATTCCATTTCCGTAGATTTACCGCAGTTTGAAACGCTTTTAACACTTAACTTGCAAAGTAATTGCACAAAGCACGAATCTGAGTGGACTATCTCCAAATTCATCAACGAATCTTCCGACAAAACACGGGACGATACCTATCAGGATTGTTGCTTCTGCTCATTTTCTTCATCGCGCAACAAGTTACAGGACAAGCCATTTCACTGCAGGCAGGCCGCATGAAATCACTCAAAAAAGGGGGTAAAACCGTGCAATGGCTCAGAGAAAATGTGCGATTTGAGCAATCGGGATCCATGGTTTTCTGCGATGAGGCAGAGTACGACCCCGCAACAGAAGATTTGGTGGGCCGCGGGAATGTGCGTATCACCAACCCCGATGGCGCCACGGTCACGGGCAAAACCCTCGAATACAACAACGCCACCCACATCGCCAAAGTTTCTGGCGGTGTAACCCTCACTGATGGCAGCATGACCCTCACCACCCCCTGGATCCAATACCATACCCAAACCAAAGTGGGCTGGTATGGCAACCGCGGCAACATCAAAGATAAAGAAACCCAACTCACCTCGATATCGGGTAGCTACAACCCCTCCCTCAAAACGCTCTTTTTCAAAAACAAAGTGGTGCTCACCACCCCCGAATATACCGTGAAAACCGATACGCTTCAGTATCGCACCGACCTCAAAAAAGCGCAGTTTTTTGCCATCACACAACTCGATTACAAAGCCCGCACAGTGGTTTTCAACCGCGGCTACTACCTCACCGAAAACCAAAAAGGGGAGTTTTACGGACAAGTAGCGCTCTTTGATTCTGGCAGAACGGTG
>DBCP01000156.1:3932-5136 GCA_002293105.1 Bacteroidetes bacterium UBA955
ATCAAAGGCGATACCCTACATTACAATAGTGACACGGCCAAACCCATCGCACTGCAAGCCATAAACCAAGTGGCCTTCAGCCAACAAACTGCCTCGGGCACCTGCCAAAAACTCACGTCGTACCGCAGCGATTCTACCTTCTACTTCAGCGGCAACCCCGTGTTGTGGGATTCGCTCACCCGACTCTGTGGTGATTCCATGGAAATGCAAGTGAAACAACAAAAAATTCGCAGCCTCAAAGCCTTCCCCAACGCCTTCGTGGCCATCAAGGAAGACAATTTGCACTATTCACAAATTCAAGGCGATTCCATGATGCAGCGATTCACCATTGAACAGAAATTGGCTCAAGTACAAGTGTTTCGCAAAGCCCAAAGCGTCTATTTTCTTCGCGACGCCGACACTCTGCAGTCGTCCAACCTCGTCAGCAGCGAAAACATGAATATCCGCTTCGAAGACGGCAAAATTAATAGTATCGCTTTCTATGGGGACCCCAAAGGCGTGCTCTACCCCATCGCCGATTTACCAGCTGCCGATGCAAAACTGCCGCGGTTTGTCTACGATATTCAAAACAAACCCACCGCAGAAACGTTTATCCCTCCGCATACCGTTTTGGTCCCAACCCTCCCTTATCCAAGCGATGCTCAGCGGAAAGCACAACAGGCCAAAGCCCCGCAGAGTAAAAAATCAAACGCCAAAACTGGGAAAAAATAACCCCATACGCTCGCCCATGCAACCTCTCCACCGCCTCCGCTTCCTGCTGCTCGCCCTGGTCCTCGGACTCAGCGCAGCAACAGCGCAAGCGCAGATTACTGGATTGGTGGTAGACACCGCAAAAGCACCCCTTCCCATGGTGCAAATCTTTAACCGCGATGGCGCCATACTCGGACAGACTCGCGTGGATGGATATTTCAAACTAGACCTACGAACTGGGACGTACAAACTCGTATTCTCCCACCCCGATTTCTACAGTACGGAAATCCCGCTGGTTGTGCGATACAACACGAAAGACACCCTCAACATCATGCTCACCCCAAAAACCGAGAAAATTCAAGGGGCTGAAATCATCAGAGAATACAAAGATCCCGCGGCTGAATACATGCGCAAAGCCATCGCCCAAAGCGATTATTGGCATAGACGAAACCCCAACCAAAGTGCTGACATCTATATCAAAGCGTTTGAAATCAACGAACAAAAGGTAAAAAAT
>DBCP01000156.1:5168-6360 GCA_002293105.1 Bacteroidetes bacterium UBA955
GACCCACCGCCTTAAAACCCGACTCGGAGATCGATCCGTTGGATGCGGCAGTCCTAAACAACAGCGATCCATACGCTGAATCAGCCATTGTAACCACAACGGCCTCCGATGTAAATAGCAACAATCCCGCTGATACCGGAAAAACCAAACTGCTAAACACGGCCTCTGCTTTCATGGAAATAGCGATGCAGCGCGATGCCTCCACCGATGGAAAAATCAAAGAAACCCGCAATGGCGTCCAAAAAGTGGGCTCCAAAGTTGGCCTCTTCTACCTATCAACCACCGAAGGCGATTTCAACTTATACCAAAATCTGTTGGATTTGCCAGCGCTTTGTCCGTTACCCCTCATGTCGCCCCTATCCACCTCAGCCCTGTTGGCGTATCGCTTCAAATTCTTGGGGGCCTATCAACACCCGCAGTATGGGAGGGTATTGAGGATTGGTATGAATGGCCGACAAACAGCCAACGCCACACTCTCCGGTGAAATTCACCTGGTTGATACCACCTATTGGATACTGAAAGCCGAACTCAAATTCCCCAAACATTTGATGGCGGAATATGATGAAATGATCTTACATCATTACTATCGCCTCGATAGCAACAACTACCTACTCACCGATTCGCAGCGATTCTTTTATAAAACCAAAATTGGCAAAACCACCAACAAAGCCACCACCTTGGTTGATTATAAACAAGTCACGGTTGTACCGGCCTTCCCCAAAAATCACTTTGGCATGGAGGTAAGCAAGACCACCCAAGAAGCCTACGAACGCGATTCTACCTATTGGCAGCAACAGCGTACCCAGCCCCTATCCCAACAAGAAACCAAGTTTATCAACACCGCCGATAGCATCAAGCGCGTGGTTACATCCGACAAATACTTGGATTCCGTGGAAGCGAAGATCAATAACGTAACGCTCAAATCACTGCTATTAGAAGGTCAAGGATACCGCGACCGCCGAAAAGGGATTACCATGAGATTTCAACCCTTGTGGAACCTCTACCAACCGTGGTGGCCGGGCGGTGGAAGATTGAGCTTGTGGAACAGTTTCGATAAAACGTTCGAGAACAAAAAAACGTTCCAATTCAACGAGAACCTTTCTTACGGCATCAATAACAATGATTTACGCGGCACCGTTTATATGTCGCACATGTACAATCCTTACAAACGGGCGATGATTTTTGCTTCCGT
>DBCP01000045.1:0-2317 GCA_002293105.1 Bacteroidetes bacterium UBA955
GATCGCAATTTGATTACGGACGTCAATTTTAAACTCGACAACCAAAGCGCAGCGATGCAAGCCGTGCAAATCACAACCAGCATCGCCAAGAACCGCAAAACGCCGGTGGCTTATTCCAATTTTACGGGAAAAGACATTGCAGAGCGTTTGGGTAGTTCTGATTTGCCTTTGTTGTTGAATCAGATGCCAGGGGTTTATGCAACCTCACAAGGTGGAGGTGCCGGAGATGCGCGGATTAGTATTCGCGGTTTCAGCCAGCGCAACATCGCGGTGATGGTGGATGGTATTCCGGTGAACGACATGGAAAATGGGCAGGTGTATTGGAGCAACTGGTTTGGTTTGGGGGGTGTTACGGCATTGACCCAAGTGCAGCGGGGACTCGGATCATCGCGCATTGCCAACCCGGCGGTGGGAGGCACCATGAATATCATCACAAAAGGAATTTCACAACAAGCCCGCTTGGAAGCCAATGTGGAATTGGGCGATAGCAAATACGAACAGTTTTCCATGAATTATTGCAGCGGCCGTCTCAAAGGCGGTTGGGGTGCATTGTTGAGTGTAACCAAACGCCAGAGTACTGGTTATGTAGACTACCTCTACGACGATATGTATTCGTATTTCGGCAAGGTAGAAAAGCAATGGAAGACCAAATCGCATGGATCACATACCCTGAGTTTTGTGGGTGTGGGTGCGCCACAGAGTCATGGCCAGCGCAGTTTCAGGGCCCGACTTTCGATGTACGATCGGGCGATGGCTCAGCAATTGGGCATCGATACGGTGTTGCCAAGAATGTCGAGTAACCAAGGCAACAGATACAACCAACATTGGGGATATTTGAATGAGGCCACCGTGAGTGCGGATAAATCTGATACTACTTGGTCGCGCCGTTACGCCCTAAACGAACGAGAGAACATGTTCCACAAACCCCAGTTTTATGTGAAGCATGACTGGTCGGTTTCAAAAAAGACATTGGTTACCACTACGGCATACGCTTCATACGGCCGCGGCGGTGGCGTAAGCTCAAACAGCACATTGAAGATTCCGCAATTGCCACAAAACTATGGACAGTACGATTTTCAGGGTGTATATTTTTTAAACTCATCGGGCAGTGATTTTACCACGCCTATCGATCCCAAATATTCGTTGACGGAAAACAAATCTGCTGGAATTTTGCAGCGCGCCGTGAACAACCACAACTGGTATGGTTTGTTGAACACCACCCAGCACAAGATCAATAACTTGTGGTCTTTTACAGGAGGCATTGATTTGCGCACCTATCGCGGTAGGCATTACCGGGAAGGATACAATTTGTTGGGCGGCGATTATTTCATCCCTAGTCAGTCCGAAAAGAACCCATCGTATGACGCTAAGCATATGTATCGCCAGGGTGATATTTTCGGTTATAACAACGATGGTTTGGTTCGATGGGCGGGTACGTTTGGCGAATTGGAGTACAGCAAGAATCGCACAACGGCGTTTGTGAATGCCAGTGTGTCTAATACGTGGTTGCAAAGAATTGATTATTTCAAGTTGAATTTAGACAGTCAACTTGGACAGAAAACGGATTGGGTTCAGCGACGTGGGTACACATTGAAAACGGGTGTTAACCACAACGTGAACCGCAAATTGAATATGTTTGGCAACGTGGGTTATTTGAACCGACCTACGCGGTTTAGCAACGTGTTCGACAACCGAAATGTGCAGGTGCGCGACATTCGCAACGAGCGGGTGATGGCGGTGGAAGGTGGATCGGGCTATAAATCGAAGCGATTGGCTTTGAATCTTAATGCGTACTACACGCTGTGGATGAACAAACCAGTGGATTTCCTATCAACTTTTACTGATTTGGATGGCAACAACTATAGCTTTAACATCAACGGATTGGGGGCTAGGCACATGGGTGCGGAGCTTCAGGCATCGTTCAAAGCGGGCGATGGCATTACGTTGGAGGGCAGTTTGAGCATGGGCGACTGGATCTGGAACTCTGGTTCTGAGGTGATTGTGAGAAATGACTTGGGCGATAGCATCGCCAAGGTTGATTTTGATGCTACAGGGCGTTCACGTGGGCGATGCGGCGCAGCAGCAAGTGGCTATTTTGATGCGATGGGAGCCAACGTATCTGAAGGGTGCTTATTTCACCGCGCAGTACATTCGCTTTTCGAAGCATTACGCCGATTTTGATCCCACTGCATTGACCGGAAAATACAAAAGCCAGGAATCGTTTGAATTGCCCAGTTATTGGTATATGAATTTGACGGGGGGTTACAAATGGACGGTAAAGGGCGGCATGAAAGTGCAGATTTATGGCATGGTGAAC
>DBCP01000045.1:2342-2614 GCA_002293105.1 Bacteroidetes bacterium UBA955
TATATCAGCGATGGTCAGCACCGAAATGTGGATGGCAATCCCATCAATACGTTTAACCCCAAGAATTTGGAAGTGTATGTTTCACAGGGCTTGCGCTTTACTACGGGAATCAGAATTACCTATTAACATCGAAAAGAAATTATGAACATGAAAAAATTATATGGATTTGCGGTTACGGCCTTTGCGGGTATTGGGATGGCATTTTCACAGGCCACCTTGCCGGCATTTTGGAATTGCAACGATCCGGCGGGCGCGCCAACAGGCTTTACCTT
>DBCP01000161.1 GCA_002293105.1 Bacteroidetes bacterium UBA955
ATAGCAGACGCTGATGTGATTCATTTGCATTGGGTAAATAAGGGATTCATTGGATTGAATGGCTTAGAGGCGCTTTTGAAGTTGAATAAACGGGTGGTGTGGACGTGTCACGACATGTGGCCATTCACAGGTGGTTGTTATCATCCAAGAGGGTGTGATCATTTTCAGGCGGGGTGTGGCAACTGTCACTACTTAAAGTCTCCGGCGGATGGGGATTTGTCGCGCCGCGTATTCAGCGCCAAACAAAGAATGTATCAATCTCACGGGGGGCATTTACAGTTTGTAACACCGAGCCAGTGGTTGAAGGATCAGGCGCTGAAGAGCGGCGCGCTAACAACTAACCTGCGCCATGGGATTCAGGTTATACCCAACCCAATTGATACCGATTATTTTTACCCGGCCAGAATAGATTTCTCGGGAATTGAAGGCATAGCGAAAGAAGGAATAGTAATAGAAGGCATAGCAAAAGAAGGAATAGCGAACCAGGGCTTAGGGAATGATGTCGGACAGGGGGAGTCTGTCCTTGGGCATATTGATCGCGATGATAAAGCGTTAAGTAAAACCTTCACCTTAATGTNNTGCCAAGGGGTTTGCTGAATTTCGTTGGGTGTGTAATGAACTTGTGGCAAGGGGATTTTCTCAAGTTGAGGCGTTGATCGTGGGAGAGAATAGAATTGGTGACCTGGGGTTGAAATGTAAGTATCGCGAATTGGGCTTCATCAAAGACGCCGAGCAAATGCGTGAGGCCTACTGGCAATCCGATGTTTACGTGACAACTTCTCACGAAGAAAATTTGCCAACCACCATCATGGAGAGTTTAAGTTGTGGGGTACCTGTGGCAGCTTTTGCTGTGGGAGGGATTCCCGAAATGCTGGTCGCATCGGGGGAGCATCAAACAGGATTTTTAGTGCCTAAACTCGGAGTGCGGTGGGGAACGACCGACATTTTTATGGAGCAGATGGTTGATGAACTGTCGAATTACATTGTTTCACCGGAGTCCGAGGTTAATCATATCAAACAAAACTGCAGAGAATTCGCCTTGCAAAACTACAGTGCAAACCAAATTGCACTCGCCTACGAGCAAGTGTATCGCGCACAGGGCTCGTCAATGTAATTGTCAACGTTGAACAAAACAAAAAAGCCACACCCTGGGGCATGGCTCTCTTGCTGTTGGATTATTTTGGCTATCAATCCACGTTATCGTGCAAATGGCGATTCGGTTTTACCGTTAAATCGCGTGCATTCATTGGGTCTTCTTCGCCAATGGTAATTTTACTTACCAATTGACTTTGGCTCGGTGGCGCTGCTTCCAAATTGATTCCTCTGCGCATATAGGCAGGGGTTTCAATGTCGTTATCAAGCAACGATTCCCGATCTTTCCGGCCATTCTCCATGCGGGTGTCGCGGAAAATTTGGGCCATTGGGTCTTCGTTCCATTCATCAGATGATGGTTCGAACGCCTTGGGCGATACATTGATGGGATTCAACGCTTCGGTTTGATCCCAATCGCTGTTTTGGTGCACCGTTTTGCCCAAGTCCTCATGAGCGTCTTGTCCAAACGCAGTCGGTACATGATTGATTACCGTGGGCTGTGATGGCGGGGTGTTGAATAAGTTGGGTTGAACCACCTTGCTTGCCGTATTCGGGTTTACACCGTAAGGATTGGCATTATGTCCGTAAGGACTGTTGTTTCCTTGGTAGCCCATGCCATTATTGCTTGCGGGTGGATTTTGGCTGTACGGGTTATGTGCAATCACGGGTTGCGGTGCAGCTTCTGCTTGCGGCACATTGGCTTCCATTTGCAAGCGTACCTCAAAGCCCGTGGCAATGACTGTGATGGCAATCTCTTCTCCCAAACTTTCGTCTTTGGTGATACCCATTTTCAAGTGTGCAGTATGTCCAGCTTCTTCTTGTAAGAACTTTTTCACTTTGGAAATTTCACTCATGACCGGCTCTTTGTGTCCGTAAGCAAAATTCACCAACAAATGCTGTGCACCGCGGATTCGTGTGTTGTCGAGTAGCGGACTATCTAACGCCATTCTCACAGCGTTTTCTGCACGATTTTCGCCGGTCGCAAAACCTGTTCCCATGATGGCCCTGCCACTGTCTCTCATAGCCGTTTGCACATCCATGAAATCGACGTTGATTTGTCCAGGTTTGGTAATGATTTCAGCAATGCCTTTGGCGGCAGTACACAAAATGTCATCGGCCTTGGAAAAAGCTTGGGTTATGGTTAAATCGCCGTACATGTCTACGATGCGATCGTTGCAAATTGTCAGAAGTGCATCTACATGGGGACGTAATTTTTCCAAACCTTCATTGGCCTGTCCGATTCGTTGTGGCCCTTCATCCTCAAAGGGGAGTGTAACGATACCCACCGTAAGGATGTTCAGTTCTTTGGCGATTTTAGCGATTACGGGAGCGGCTCCGGTTCCGGTTCCACCACCCATTCCTGCGGTAATAAAAATCATTTTGGTGTTGTCCTCCATGATCTGGCGGATTTGCTGCATGTTTTCCATGGCGGCCTTTTCACCCATATCGGGCATCGAGCCGGCACCCAATCCTTCGGTGAGCTGTGCGCCCAATTGAAGTCGGTTGGGTATGGGACTGCTATGCAAAGCCTGTAAATCGGTATTGCAGATATAAAAGTCAACGCCTTCAATGCCATGACGGAACATGTGGTTAACGGCATTGCTACCGCCTCCACCTACACCGATCACTTTGATGAGGTTGCCTCTGCGCGTGTTAACTGCGGGTTCAAATACTGACATAGTCTGTTTCTTTTAACCGTCTTACTCGTGAAAATCTTCTCCCTCTTTCATCCAGTCGTTGATCCCTTTCAAGAGGCCGTTTTTGCCGCCCAACCAAGAACCGGTGAAAATACCAAAACCACCTTTTTTGCCTTCTGGTGTATCGCTGATATCTATTTGTCCATTGCTCATTGGTGCTTCAGCCACAATTTCGTCCAAGAAAGGATCGCTCACACGTTCAACCACGGGCTCCTCTTTGCTGATGATTTCGTTGTTGAGTTCTAAGTGTTGGTGTTTCTGTGCCAATTCAAAGCCTTTCAACACCAATCCAATACTGGTTGCATACATGGGGTTGCGCACTTCGTCAATCATGCCCTTGCCCAAACGCTGTCCGGGAGAACCGATATGCACTTCCAAACCAATGAAATAATTGAACAATTGGGTGATGTCTTTCATCGATGATCCACCGCCGGTAAGTACAATGCCACCTGCCAGTTTGTTGCGTATTCCCGATACCACGATTTCAAAATCCACTTTTTGAATGATGTCTTCTACGCGGGCACGAATTACTTGAGAAATGGCGTACAATGAAATTTCTTTGGGCGCGCGACCAGGCAAACCTGGTACTACGACCACTTCGTTTTTCATCGCTTCGGTAGGGTAGCAGCTGCCATAATTCACCTTCACGAATTCGGCTTGGTCTTTCAAAATACCAAATGCTTCTTGCAAATCTTTGGTGATGCGATCGCCACCAATTGGGATGATGGCGGTATGACGGATCGCTCCGTCGTCAAAAATACAGATATCCGTTGTTCCACCGCCGATGTCGACCAATGCCACACCCGCTTCCATTTCTGGTTCGCTCAATACTGCAGCGGCTGATGCTACAGGCTCAACGATGAGGTCGGCGATTTCAAGGCCGGCGCGACGTACAGCCATGAAAATGGTTTTGGCGGCAGAGGTCTCCCCGGTAATGATGTGGTAATTGCATTCAACGCGAACGCCCACACGTCCTACAGGATCTTTGATTCCTTCTTCACCGTCGATGCGATACTCTTGTGGAAGCACATGGAGGATTTCCAAACCCGGCGATAATGCCAAGTTTTCCATTTCTGCTTCAAGTTTGTTGAGTTCGTCTTCGGTAATTTCAACATCCCACTGCTTGCGGCTGAGGGTTCCGCGGTGTTGCAAACTCTTGATGTGATGTCCTGCAATTCCTACAAAAACCGTTTTGATGTTTACCTGACTCTGTTTGATAGCCTCTTCCACGGCCGTTTGGATGGCGGTTACGGCTTTGGCCACGTTGGCGACCATTCCGCGAGAAACGCCACCTTGGCTTGGGGCTTTGCCCATGCCCAAAACGTTGATTTTGCCGTTTTCAGCCATTTGACCCACAATCGCGCACACTTTGGTGGTTCCGATGTCGAGTCCTACGATGATATTGTTATTGATAGCCATATTTTTTTGTGATTGAACTTGGGTTGGTGTTATTGTTTTTTGGGTGAGTTTTGACTGTTGTTTTTATTGGACTTTTCTGTTGCTTTTTGTATACTTTCTTGACCACTGCGCGTTCCTACCACCTGGTTGAGGTTGGAAATGTCTACGCTTTTATAGCGATCCCAGCCAGTGCTTTTGAGGCCTTGATCGTAGAAAAGACGGAGGTTCCCGAACTTTTCGGGTAGGTTGGCGCCGTTGCCTACAACAATGCTATGTTTTCCAACGCGGGGAATCAAAATCACGTCGTTGTAATTATCTACATACAATTGTTGAAATTGCATGTTCCACAGCGAATCGGCGGCGATAAACTTGGCTACTGCGAGTAAGTTTCGTGCGGTTTCACCTCCGATGATTTTTCCGGAGGTCATCACATTGCGGATATTGCCATTGGCGACGAGCACATCGCAGAATTTTGGGGTTG
Organism: Bacteroidetes bacterium UBA955; assembly: GCA_002293105.1. GTDB lineage: Bacteria > Bacteroidota > Bacteroidia > NS11-12g > UBA955 > UBA955. The sequence goes on from DBCP01000161.1 coordinate 4,669, forward strand.
AGTTCGGAATCATCACTCCTTGGGTATCGAGATAGAATTCATCGCCTTGTGAATTTTGTACCAAAACGATGGGGGTACGCTCTTCGATTTTAACTTTCAACACACCATCCAGGGCGATATACACTTCTGCTTTCTTCACCGCGGGAATTTTGTTGAGGCGGGCTTCGAGCTTTTGGATGTTGATGTCGGCGGCGCTTCTTCCGGTAGGGTTGCCAATCACCGATTGAATGGAATCGCTCAAGATGTTGTTGTTGAGAAAAATGGCTTTTCCTTCGGGCAGGATGGTGATTTCCATGGTTTCCACCAATCTATTTTTTGCCGTTTTGGAAATGGACGACCAGAATATGGCCAGTGCCACCAGCAATACCAGTAGCAGGGCTACCATCCATTGACGTCGATTAATTGCGGGTTTCCAGTTCATGGTAGAGGGTTTGAATGGGTTGAACAATGCGGTCTATATCGCCAGCGCCCAAGATGAGTAATACTTCGGCGGGGTTATTTGAAAGTTGATTGAGGATGTTATTGGGTGTGACCAATGATTTATTGGGGTTATTGATGAGACTGAGTAGCCAAGTGCTATTGACACCGGGTATAGGGAGTTCGCGGGCGGGATAGATTTCCATCAAATAGATTTGGTCTAAGGCCGCGAGGCTGTCTGCGAATCCCTGCGCAAAGTCTTGGGTTCTGCTAAATAGATGGGGTTGGAATATGCCAGTGATTTTTTGGTTCGGGTAAAGGGTTTTTACGGATCCAATGATGGCGTTGAGTTCTTCGGGGTGATGGGCATAATCGTCGATCACCACGTATTTGGTTGTTTTGTGTATGTATTCAAACCTGCGTTTGGCTCCTTTGAATGTGGCGATGCCTTGCTGCAGTTGGTCAATGGGTAGGCCCAGGAAACCGTGGCAAACGCCGAGGGCGGCCAGCGCATTTTGTACGTTATGATGTCCGGGTAGTCCACAGCGGAATGTGCCGATGCTTTTGTTGTTGAGTACCCATTCGAAGCAGAAATCGCCTTGGTTGATTCTTACATTTTGGGCTTGTGCTTGGGATGTAGTTTGCAGGCCGTAATGGTAGGTGAGGACGTGTGATGGCGTATGGAGCGAGAGCGACTCATGGAGCATGAGGGCGGCGCCGTGGGGTTTTTCGGTTGAGGGCAAAGGTTGCTCGGCGCCGCCCCAAAAACGGATGAGTTTGGTGAAATCCGCAAAAGCTTGGGTGAAATTTTCTGCCGTGCCATAAATGTCGAGGTGGTCGGGGTCCATCGCAGTGATGATGGCCACGTCAGGGTTGAGTCTATGGAAACTGCGATCAAATTCATCGGCCTCGAGCACAATGATTTCTCCGCCCATGGGTAGGGTTTGTCCATCGGTTTTTCGGATGTAGTTGCTGCCAAAGTTGGAAGAAATGCCTCCGAGGAATGCGGTGAAGTTGATGTTGCACGTATGAAGCAGATGGGCCACCAGGGTAGATGTGGTGGTTTTGCCATGGGTGCCGGCCACCGCAATGCAAAAGCCATTGCGGGCAATGCTGCCCAATACTTCGCTGCGCTTCAGTATGGTGGCCTGCTGTTCCTGCAACCAAACCCATTGGGGGTGGTTTTTGGGAATGGCCGGTGTTAAAATGAATAAGGTGTTTTTTAGGTTCTGCGTAACCCGTTGCGGCAAAGCCGCAACGGCATCCTCAAAGGTGATCTCCGCGCCCTCGGCCCGAAGGGCCTCGGTCAGCGGCGTTGAAGTCTTGTCATATCCCATCACCGGCATGCCAATCTGCAACAAATACCGCGCTATGGCACTCATGCCAATCCCACCAATGCCCAAGAAATAGGCCTGCTCAAAATCCGTTATCCGCCTTTCTGTAGACATGTTTCTATGATGTTAACGATGGTTTCTGTGGCATTCGGCTTGGCGATTCCCTTCAGTTTTTCTTGCATTTCTGCCTGTTTTTTCGTATCTTTTAACAAGGCCAATGTCTCTGTAATCAATGTTTCCGACGCCATTTTGTCGGTTACCAATATCGCCGCCCCCAAATCACTCAAGACGCGCGCATTTTTCGTTTGATGATCGTCTGTGACATTCGGAGATGGCACCAACACCGCCGCCCTGCCAACCACGGCAATCTCAGAAATGGATATCGCCCCAGCACGAGAAATGACCACGTCGCTGGCCAAATACGCATCATCCATGTCGTAAATAAATGGTGCATGAAAAATCCGCGGCGACCCCTCCTGTAAAAACACATCGCCATGATCGTTGATCAATTGGTTGATTGCCTCGCCATGGGTTTTTGCAAACGGTAAACCCATCTGCCAGATGACTTGAACGCCCGCTTTGGCCAATGTCACCAATCCAACAAATAACGCTTCATTGATGGTTCTGGCGCCCAAGCTGCCCCCCGTCACAAACACCACTGGCAAATTGGGCTGCAGCCCAAAACGCGCTCGCACGGCGGCCTGGTTCGCTGGGTTATCCCTATCCACCAGGTCAATAATATTCTGCCTCACCGGATTTCCCGTAAAACTCCATTTCCCCGCTGGAAAAAATGCATCCATCTGCGGAAACCCGCAGCAAATGTGAGTGGCGTTGCCCGCAACCAACCTGTTGGTGAGCCCGGCAAATCCATTTTGTTCTTGCAATAAAGTGGTATACCCATTCCGCGCAGCCATGAAGCAAATAGGCAAACTGGCATATCCGCCCGTGCCAATCACCGCCGTGGGTTTGAATTGTTTTAATAATTTTTTTGCTTTCCAAAAGCTCTGCAATGTCTTCAATGCAACCACCACATTTCTGGGCGATAGCGATCGCTTTAATCCTTCGATGGGCATGCCCACAATCTCAAATCCCTCCTTCGGTACTTTCTCCATTTCCATCTTGCCCAACGCGCCCACAAACAAAAATTCCGCTTCAGGATATCGCAGTTGCAACGCCTTGGCGATGGCTACGGCTGGGAATATATGTCCGCCCGTGCCCCCTCCTGAAAGGATGAACTTGTATGGTTTGCTATGGTTGTTGGCCGATGTCATGCTGTTGTAGTTAAATGCCTGCCGTGATGGCTTCTGCCTGTTGTTGCTTTTCTTCTTCTGTATATTTTGAAATGCCCAAGATGATTCCGAAGCCTATGCTGTTCATGAACAAACTGGTTCCTCCCATACTTACCAATGGGATGGTAAGTCCTGTCACTGGCAACATCCCCACGGCTACGCCCATGTTCACAAAGGCTTGTAAACTCATGGAGAGGCCCAATCCCATGGCCACTAGCGCGCCGAAGGCGCGCGGACTTTCGACGACAATTTTTAAACATCGATAGACCAAAATCAGGAAGCATCCTGCCACAACCAATCCCCCCAATAATCCATACTCCTCCACAATAATGGCATAAATGAAATCCGAATAAGGGTGGGGTAAGTAGTTTCTCTGTGTGCTATTGCCCGGTCCCTTGCCTAATACGCCGCCCGTAGCCACCGCGATTTTTGATTGCAATTGTTGGTAGTTTCCCTGTCCGTCGTCTTTCCCCATGAACGTCTCGATACGCTTTTTCCATGTGGGAATACGGTTGCTCTCCATTCCGTCGGTATTGATGTTCAATAAGACCACCACCAATAAACTAAT
>DBCP01000145.1:0-303 GCA_002293105.1 Bacteroidetes bacterium UBA955
ATCAGAGGTTGCAAATCGACCGCCTTCCAATGGCACCAGAGGGCGCAATTCAGGTGGGATCACGGGCAACATCTTCATAATCATCCACTCAGGGCGGTTTTCACCAGTCAACTGAGCACCGCGGAAGCTTTCGATCACTTTCAAACGCTTCAACGCTTCTTGCTTACGCTGTTGTGAAGTCTCAGTGGCTGCTTGGTTTCTCAAATCGTAGCTCAAGGTGTCCAAATTAACACGCTTCAACAATTCTTCGAGGGCCTCAGCACCCATCATGGCTACAAATTTGTTGGGATCAGAATTCTCCAA
>DBCP01000145.1:325-505 GCA_002293105.1 Bacteroidetes bacterium UBA955
ATCTGGTTTTCTTTTGGCAAAGAATCCAAAATGTCGAGGTATTCCTCTTCAGTCAACAAATCCAAGTAATTTACATTGCTCGCTGCACCGGTTTGTACAACCACGTAGCGCTCATAGTAAATAACCATATCCAGTTTCTTGGTTGGGATACCCAACAAGTAACCAATTTTGTTTGGCAAT
>DBCP01000145.1:652-1097 GCA_002293105.1 Bacteroidetes bacterium UBA955
CTTGTATTTTCCGCAATGACATTCGTAATCCTTGATTGGACCGAAGATGCGTTCGCAGAACAAACCGCCCATTTCGGGCTTGTAACTGCGGTAATTGATCGTTTCAGGCTTGGTTACCTCACCGAAACTGCGACGTAGTATGTTTTCAGGAGACGCGAGCGAGATACGAATCTTGCTGAAGTTACTCCCTTGTTTTTGTGTTTTCTTTTGAAGTTGCATGATTGATTTCTGGGAATTAATCCATAAATGTTACTTCCAAGCCCAAACCACGGAGCTCGTGGAGCAATACGTTGAACGACTCTGGGGTACCGATATTGGTGATGTTGTCACCTTTAACGATGGCCTCATAAGCCTTGGCGCGACCTGTTATGTCATCCGACTTAACAGTTAAGATTTCACGCAGGATATTGGCAGCACCAAATGCTTCCAAAGCCCAAACTTCCAT
>DBCP01000145.1:1116-12575 GCA_002293105.1 Bacteroidetes bacterium UBA955
ACCGAAACGCTGACCACCAAACTGCGCCTTACCACCCAAAGGTTGTTGGGTAATGAGCGAGTATGGTCCGATTGAACGTGCGTGCATCTTATCATCCACCATGTGGCCAAGTTTCAACATATAGCTGATACCTACCGTGGTGGGTTGATCAAATTTCACACCCGATAAACCGTCGTTCAAATAAACCAAACCATTCTTTGGAATACCTGCTTTTTCGGTCACCTCATCGATCTCAGCCATGGTTGCACCGTCGAAAATTGGGGTTGCAAATCTTACGCCCATTTCTTTACCGGCCCAAGCCAATACTGTTTCGTAAATCTGTCCCAAGTTCATACGAGAAGGTACACCCAAAGGATTCAATACAATATCCATCGGCGTTCCATCATCCAAGAACGGCATATCTTCTTCACGAACAATACGGGCAACAATACCCTTATTTCCGTGACGACCCGCCATCTTATCACCCACTTTCAACTTACGCTTGTTGGCTACGTATACTTTTGCCAATTGCAAAATACCGGTAGGCAACTCATCACCCACACTGATTGAGTAATGATCACGCTTGTAGTTGGTTACTTTTTCGTTGTGAACGTTGATATAGTTTGTCAAACAACGCACCACAAATTCGTTCTTGTCTGCATCGCTTGTCCAATTGTGGTAATTCACATTGCTGTAATCAATGCTCAACAAGTTCTTTTGGGTAAACTTAGTACCTTTCGGAATCAACTCCTCACTGTACATGTTGTAAACCCCTTGTGACGTCTTACCACCAACCAATTGGAACAATTTCTTGACCAATTCGTCTTTCAATTGACCCAAATCCTTGCGATGATCTTCGTCCATCTTAGACAAACGCGTCTTATCACCAGTACGAGTACCTTTATCCTTCTTGCTCTTAGAGAACAATTTCTTGTCGATAACGACACCTTGAGCACCTGGAGAGGCCTTCAAAGAAGCATCTTTAACGTCACCCGCTTTGTCACCAAAGATGGCACGCAACAACTTCTCTTCAGGTGATGGCTCAGTCTCTCCTTTTGGAGTGATTTTACCGATCAAAATATCACCTTCCTTCACCTCAGCACCCACACGGATCAAACCATTTTCATCCAAATTGCGGGTCATTTCTTCACTCACATTCGGGATATCATTGGTCAATTCTTCTTCACCGCGTTTGGTGTCGCGAACTTCCAATTCAAATTCAGTGATGTAAACGGTTGTATACCAATCATCTTTTACCACTTTTTCTGAAATTACTATCGCATCCTCAAAGTTATAACCCTGCCATGGCATGTAAGCCACACGCAAGTTTCTTCCCAATGCCAATTCGCCGCCTTGGGTCGCATAACCTTCGCACAACACTTGACCTTTGGTTACTCGATCGCCCTTGCAAACGATAGGACGCAAGTTGATACAAGAGTTTTGGTTGGTTCTACGGAACTTGATTAAGTTGTAGGTTTTTGTATCACCGGTAAAGCTTACCAAATCATCAAAATCATTGTGATCATAACGAATGCGAATTTCGCGTGCATCTACATAAACCACTTCACCATTGCCTTCAGAATTAATCAAGGAGCGAGAATCTCTCGCTACTTTTTCTTCCAAACCAGTACCAACAATCGGTGCTTCAGGACGCAACAATGGAACGGCCTGACGCTGCATGTTAGATCCCATCAACGCACGGTTTGCATCATCATGCTCCAAGAAAGGAATCAATGAAGCGGCAATCGATACGATTTGGTTTGGCGCAACGTCCATATATTCGAGCTGCGCTGGATTCACCAACGGGAAGTCACCTTCCTTACGGCTCTTCACCAACGTAGTCATAAAGTTACCTTTTTCGTCCAACTCGGCATTGGCCTGGGCGATTGTTTTACCATCCTCTTCCTCTGCAGAAAGATACACGATACCACTTTCTACCTTCCCGTTGACTACCTTACGATAAGGAGTTTCCAAGAAGCCCATTCCATTAATCTTTGCATGTACACACAAAGAAGAAATCAAACCGATGTTTGGTCCTTCTGGCGTTTCGATGGTACACAAACGACCGTAGTGCGTATAATGCACGTCACGAACCTCAAAACCGGCACGTTCACGACTCAAACCACCCGGACCAAGTGCGCTCAAACGACGTTTGTGCGTAATTTCTGCCAATGGGTTAATTTGATCCAAGAACTGACTCAGCTGGTTTGTTCCGAAGAAGGAGTTAATTACACTTGACAGCGTACGGGCATTCACCAGATCTTGTGGGGTAAATACTTCGTTGTCGCGGATGTTCATTTTTTCGCGGATGGTACGAGCCATACGAGCCAATCCAACACCGAATTGGGCATACAACTGTTCACCTACGGTACGAACACGACGGTTACTCAAGTGGTCAATATCATCAAGAATTTCAGAACCGTTGTACAATTCAATCAAATACTTGATAATGCTGATAATGTCTTCTTTTGTCAATACGCGCACCTCCATCGGGGTGTCGATTTCCAACTTTTTATTGATACGGTAACGACCTACCTCACCCAAATCATAACGCTTGTCTGAGAAGAACAAACGCTCGATGATTCCACGGGCTGTTTCTTCATCTGGTGGATCTGCGTTTCTCAATTGACGATAGATTACTTCCAACGCCTCTTTTCCGTTGTTGGAGGTATCTTTCTGCAATGTGTTATAAATCACATCGTAGCTAATGCCATTTTCACTTTCGGCATTTAAGATGATGGATTTCACTCCCGCTTCAACGATAACATCAATATGCTCCTCTGCCAACACAGTATCGCGCTCAAGAATTACCTCGTTGCGTTCGATGCTTACCACCTCACCGGTGTCTTCATCCACAAAATCTTCAATCCAGGTACGCAAAACACGCGCGGCCAATTTGCGACCGATCACACGCTTCAAACCTGCTTTTGACACTTTCACTTCTTCGCTCAATCCGAAGATGTCCAAAATGTCTTTATCACTTTCAAAACCAATTGCACGAAGCAATGTGGTTACTGGAAACTTCTTCTTACGATCAATGTAGGCATACATTACCGCGTTTACGTCTGTCGCGAATTCAATCCAAGAACCTTTGAATGGAATTACACGGGCAGAATACAACTTAGTACCGTTGCTGTGAACGCTCTGACCAAAGAATACACCGGGTGAACGGTGCAACTGGCTCACAATAACACGTTCAGCACCATTGATGATGAATGTACCATTCGGTGTCATGTATGGGATTGTTCCCAAATACACGTCTTGAACAATGGTTTGAAAATCTTCGTGCTCGGGATCGTTACAACTCAGTTTCAACTTCGCCTTCAAAGGCACAGCATAGGTAAGTCCACGTTCAATACACTCGTTGATCACGTATCTTGGGGGATCCACGAAATAGTCGAGGAATTCCAAAACGAAGATGTTCCTTGTGTCTGTAATGGGGAAGTTCTCACGGAAAACTTCAAACAAACCTTCTCCTTCGCGCTTGTCAGCGGGGGTGTCTAACTGGAAAAACTCTTGGAAAGATTGGAGTTGTACGTCCAGAAAATCGGGATAATCAATGGCATGTTTTACTTTGCCAAATGAGATCCTTTTGTTTTGTATGGTGCTCAATTTTTGTTGGTTTTTTTAGGTTTGACAGTGGTGTTCGTCTTAAAACGCCCAAAAGGCCCACGGAATTTCCGGGGCCTTAGGGTACATTGGATTAGTGCTTACTTAATTTCAACTGTAGCGCCGCCCTCTTTCAATTTAGCTGCCAAGTCTTCTGCTTCTGCTTTAGAAACTTTCTCTTTTACAGCCTTAGGAGCACCGTCTACTAAGTCTTTAGCCTCTTTCAAGCCCAAGCCAGTCAAATCTTTCACGATCTTAACGATCTGCAATTTGGCATCACCTGCACTTACCAAGATTACGTCAAATTCTGTTTGTTCAGCAGCAGCCGCACCAGCGTCACCACCAGCAGCAGGAGCAGCAACAGCTACAGCAGCAGCTGCTGGCTCGATGCCGTGCTCTTCTTTCAAAATTTGAGCAAGCTCGTTAACCTCTTTTACAGTAAGGTTTACCAACTGGTTCGCGAATTCTTTTAAATCTACCATTGTTATTTAATTTAAGTGTTTTTTTTATTGATTAATTACGTTCTTCAAGCGCCTTGATCAAGCCGCCAATTTTTTGTGGTCCACTGGCTTGCAAACCACCAATAACATTCTTGATGGGTGATTGCAACAATCCAATGATTTCGCCAATAAGATCTTCTTTGGTCTTCAACTTCACCAACGTCGCCAATTGGTCATCTCCTAAGAATACAGCGTTATCGATCCATGCACCCTTCAACACAACACTCTGTGTTGCACCACGGAAATCTTTGATAGATTCCGCAGGTGTTCTTTGTGATACAGAAGTCAATACGCAAGTGGTTCCTTTCAATGCATCTTTCAATGCACCAAAATCCTTTCCACTGTCTTCCATAGCGATGCGCAACAAGGTATTCTTCACCATGCGCATTTCAACGCCACGCTCGAACAACAAACGACGCAACTTATTTGTGTTGTTTGCGCTCAATCCTGTGGTGTCTGCCAAGTAAACGAAATTGTTTGCTTTAAACGTTTCCGTTAATTCGGCTACTACCGTCAATTTATCTGCCTTGTTCATCGCTTATATTCCTGGGATTGATTTAACATCGATAGACACACTAGGACTCATGGTGCTGCTCATGAAGATGCTGCGGAAGTAAGTACCTTTCGCTGCGCTGGGCTTCAAACGGTGCAATACCTGAACCAATTCCAATGCGTTCTCGCTTAATTTATCTGCTTCAAATGAAACTTTACCTACTGAAGTGTGGATGATACCAGTCTTGTCAACTTTGAAATCAATCTTACCAGCCTTCACTTCGGTAACTGCCTTACCAACTTCCATGGTAACTGTACCACTCTTTGGGTTTGGCATCAAGTTGCGTGGACCCAAGATTTTACCCAAACGACCTAACTTAGCCATTACACTCGGTACGGCAATGATAATGTCGATATCGGTCCAACCGCCTGCAATCTTTTCAATATAATCGTCCAGACCAACGTGATCTGCACCCGCTGCTTTGGCTTCTTCCTCTTTGTCTGGAGTACAAAGCACCAAAGTGCGCACCACCTTACCCAAACCATGGGGCAATGAAGCCACACCACGAACCATTTGGTTCGCTTGGCGGGGATCCACACCCAAACGTACATCGATGTCTACCGATGCGTCGAATTTGGTGGTTGAAATCTGCTTGAGGATGTTGCACGCCTCAAGCAAAGTATACGACTTGGTGTTGTCGTATTTCGCTTCCGCTTCTTTTCTTTTTTTACCAACTTTCATAATTCAAATTTTTAAAATGGGGCATCCCCTGTTACTGTGATACCCATACTGCGGGCAGTTCCTGCAACCAATTTCATGGCAGACTCAACTGTAAAGCAGTTCAAATCAGGCATTTTTTCTTGAGCGATGGTCTGAACCACATCCCAAGATACAGAACCAACCTTCTTACGGTTTGGTTCAGCTGATCCTTTTTGGAGCTTGGTAGCTTCCAACAACTGCGTCGCAACTGGTGGGGTTTTGATGATAAAGTCGAAGGATTTGTCCGAATAAACGGAAATCACCACCGGCAACACCTTACCCATTTTGTCTTGAGTACGCGCATTGAATTGTTTGCAAAAATCCATGATGTTCAAACCTTTTGAACCCAACGCTGGACCGATTGGAGGCGCTGGATTGGCTTGACCACCTTTTACCTGGAGCTTGACGAAACCTGTTATTTCTTTTGCCATTGTTACTGTTACAATTTTTGTATTTGGTTATAATTTAACTCAAGGGGGGTACGGCGACCAAAAATCTTCACCATAACCTTGAGCTTGCGCTTTTCTTCGTTTACTTCTTCGATGACACCATCGAAATCATTGAATGGACCATCCACTACCTTCACCGATTCACCAACCATGAAATGTTCCTCATCAGACACTTCATTGTCAGACAAATTATCGGCTGTGCCCAAAATGCGACTCAACTCATTTGGACGTAAGGGTACGGGCTGATCTTTGGATCCCAAGAAACCAACCACACCAGTGACACTTTTTATCAACGGCATAATTTCAGGATCTGATAAGTCGGCGTGAATCAAAATATACCCAGGAAACGCATTGCGCTCCTTGATGGCTTTTTTTCCGTTCTTTATCAAATACACCTTCTCGGTAGGTATCAGAATTTCAAGCACAAAGTCACTTTTACGGTCGCGCTCTAGCTCCACCGTAATGCTGTGCTTTACCTTCTTTTCCTGTCCGGTAATCGCACGAACTACGTACCACTTGTGTCTGTCTTCTGCGTTAGTCATGATTATTTGAATAATTTATAGAATTGGGTTAAACTAACACCCAATACAGAATCAAGCGCCCATATTACTAGGGCAAATAATAAAGAGGCGACCAACACAATCCATGTGCTCTCCCTCAGTTCTTCCCATGTAGGCCAGCTGACTTTGTTTACCAACTCGTCTCTAGTCTCACGGAAGTAATTGTTTATTCTTCCAAACATTGCGCTTTTATTAGCACGGGCACAAGGATTCGAACCCTGATCAAAGGTTTTGGAGACCTCTATTCTACCATTGAACTATGCCCGTATAAAAGGGAGCATTTTGCAATACTCCCTCTATATCTTTCGATGTTCTATTACTCGATGATCTCAGTTACCTGACCAGCACCTACAGTTCTACCACCCTCACGGATAGCGAAACGCAAGTTCTTTTCCATCGCGATGGGTTGAATCAACTCAACTGTGATAGAAACGTTGTCACCAGGCATGATCATTTCTGTACCAGCAGGCAAAGAAATTTCACCTGTTACGTCTGTAGTACGGAAATAGAACTGAGGACGGTATTTGTTAAAGAATGGAGTATGACGTCCACCTTCTTCTTTGCTCAATACGTATACCTCAGCCTTGAACTTCTTGTGAGGAGTTACTGACTTAGGTGCGCAAATTACCATACCACGACGGATATCGTTCTTGTCGATACCACGCAACAAGATACCCGCGTTGTCACCTGCCTCACCACGATCCAACAACTTACGGAACATTTCTACTCCGGTACAAGTTGAAGTCATGTGTGAACCAAATCCGATGATTTCTACAGCATCTTGAACGTTGATTACACCACGCTCGATACGACCAGTAGCAACAGTACCACGACCAGTGATCGAGAATACATCCTCTACAGGCATCAAGAAAGGTTGATCAACCAAACGGGGAGGAACTGGAATCCACTCGTCAACGGCATTCATCAAATCCATGATGGTACCTACCCACTTAGCATCTCCGTTCAATCCACCCAAAGCAGATCCACGGATGATTGGGGTGTCAGCTGAGAATTCGTAGAATTCCAACAATTCACGCATTTCCATTTCAACCAAATCCAACATTTCTGGATCGTCTACCATGTCTACCTTGTTCATGAAAACCACCAAACGAGGTACACCAACCTGACGTGCCAACAAGATATGTTCGCGAGTCTGTGGCATTGGACCATCTGTTGACGCTACCACCAAAATCGCACCATCCATCTGCGCAGCACCCGTTACCATGTTCTTTACATAGTCGGCGTGACCTGGACAGTCAACGTGAGCATAGTGACGCGCAGCAGTTGAATACTCAACGTGAGCCGTGTTAATTGTAATACCGCGCTCTTTCTCCTCAGGAGCAGAGTCGATTGACTCGAATGAACGCATTTCAGAAAGACCAGCATTGGCCAGTACAGTGGTGATGGCCGCAGTCAAAGTGGTCTTACCGTGGTCAACGTGACCAATGGTACCAATGTTCAAGTGCGGCTTGGAACGGTCAAATGTTTCTTTTGCCATAGTTGTTTGTTTTGTGTTGTTTTGTTGTTTGAGCCAATGAGGGGAATTGAACCCCTGACCTTTTCCTTACCAAGGAAACGCTCTACCCCTGAGCTACATCGGCTAATCCCCACAAAGGCGAACCCTTGTTTTGATGCGAGCGGGAGACGAGGCTCGAACTCGCGACCTACAGCTTGGAAGGCTGTCGCTCTACCAACTGAGCTACTCCCGCATTTTCGGTATAAAAGTGTAGTGGGGGCAAGTGGACTCGAACCACTGAACCCGAAGGAGCGGATTTACAGTCCGCCGCAATTGCCGCTATGCGATGCCCCCAGTAAAATTAACGGTCTCCCGCTACTTTAAAGGTGCACTTTTATACCTGGAGCCACCAGTCGGGATCGAACCAACGACCTACTGATTACAAGTCAGTTGCTCTACCAGCTGAGCTATGGTGGCTTTTAAAGTTAAGAACATCAATTTGTGGTCACTTTCACAAAAGGACTGCAAAAATAGTATTAATTCGCGAATTGACAAACCCTCTTTGAAATTTTTACACATAATTTTTCGTGTCCACTCTCCTAATACACAACCACCCCGCCCTCATGAAATAGCCTTTCACCCATCCAAAATTCTGTTATACCTTTGCTCTTCATGCAAAAACGAACAAAAATCGTACTCGCGGTCCTGCTGTCTACCTTCGCCATCCTCTTCCTTCTTTGGCGTAATCTCAACCAAACCACCGCCATATCCCACGATCTCTTTGCCCTAAAATCGCCCAAACAAATCAATAAAATCACCATCAGCCCCAATAATCCAAAACTTCCTTACCTCACATTAGAAAAGGTCGACAACAAATGGGTTGTGCGCGATGGGTCCTACACCCTTCCGGCAGACACCAACTCAATCAATCAATTGCTTTTCTGGGCGATGCCCAAGCTCCAAGTGAAATGTCCCGTACCCGATGCTGCGAAAGAAAACGTCATCAAAGACATCACCCTCAATGGCACAAAAGTCATTTTCTCTAACGGCGAACTTGAACAACACACAATCTTCGTGGGCTTCGCAACCCCAACCCAAGATGCTACTTATATGTACTACCCCGGTACCGAACGTCCTTGTGAAATTACCGTGCCCGGTTTCATTGGTTACCTCACCCCATACTTCAACACCAATATCCAATTGTGGCGATCGGTCTTTTTGGTAGATGTAAATAGCCAAGAAATCACATCGCTCAAAGTCACCTACCCCGCTGCACCCGAACAATCGTTCCAAATCACCCAAAAACAAAATCAAATTCAACTGCTCAACCATAACCAACAACCCGTCCCCGCCAACCGAAGCCTCATCGCTGGATACCTTGAGCTCTCGAAATCCATGGCGCGTGAAGCCGGAGAACCCGCCGCCATTAACCGCAAAAGCAACCAAGTAAAATCGGTCATCACCCAGGCACCCGTGGCCATTTTCGAATACGAATTCACCACCCAACCCAAGAAAACCATCGCCATATACCCGATGTCAGTCACGGAAGGCGAAACCTATACCATGGAAACCCGCGATGGCACACCAAAAACCGTTGAAACCACCCTATTCTGGGCTAAAACCAACGAAGAGCCCACCTTGTGGACCATTCAAGAAATCATGCTTCGCAACCGACTCAAAACCCTGTCGAACTTCTTACAGCCTTAATTCCCCGTGAAATTCCAGTTCTCCATCGCAGCTGCCATCCTCGGATTTGTCTCCTCTGGCCCTACCGGCGCCGTCATTGGCTTTCTCGTGGGCATGTACATTGATTATGTAAACGGCCCCAAAGACGAGGATCAACAAGACGCCCAACAACGCACCCGATTTCAAAGTCACCACGACCGATACCCTCCAGTAGATTTCAAGAATTCGCTGCTCATTTTGATTGCCGCCATCATGAACGCCGATGGATCCGTACTCAAGAGCGAATTGGAGTTGGTAAAAGCGATGCTCGTGCGCACCTATGGTGAATACGAAGCCAAAAATCTCTTATTGAGACTGCGCGATTACTTGAAAGAGTCGCACAACCTGGCCGAAGTATGCAGAAACCTCCGAATGCGAATGAGTTATTCTCCGCGATTAGAACTCGTTCACATCCTATTCCGTATTTCCCGCGCCGATGGCGAAATTTCCGCCGCCGAGATCAACCTCATACAGCAAATTGCTACCCAGTTGGGTATTAGTACGCCCGATTACCTTTCTATCAGGGCGATGTTTGTAAGCTCTCCCGATTCTGATTACCAAATTTTGGAGATTTCCACCTCGGCCACAGAGGAAGAAGCCAAAAAAGCCTATCGAAAAATGGTGATGCGGTTTCATCCAGACCGACTCCAAGGCTTAGATCAATCAGAAATAAAGGCAGCCGAAGCCAAGTTCATCAAGGTTCAGCAAGCATACGAGAACATCAAGAAAGCCAAAGGTTGGAAGGGATGAGGGTACACGTAGCGCTCTTCTTCGTTTCCCTGCTTTACGCCATTTTGTTTTCGTGGGCCGGCCAAATCATGCCCAATTTTCTGACGCCTGAAGCATTTGTCATGCTGCGGGTCATCACGGCAACCTCATTGTTCTTTCTCTTTTCGATGACCGTTCCGCGCGAGCCCATCCAATGGAAGCAACACGGCTGGGAATTTGCAATCTGTGGATTCTTCGGTACGTCTGCCAACATGTACTTGTTCTTTCATGGATTGGCCCTCACACATCCCATCAATGGGGCAATTTTGATGTTGGTTACACCCCTGTTTGTAGGCATATTCGACCACATTCGCCTCAAGGCAAAACCCCATCTTTGGTTTTTAATTGGTACGATCATCGCTGCTGCGGCAAGCATCTGGCTCATGGTGGGAAAAGGTGCCCACTTTAATAACGAAACCCTCAAGGGCGATCTTTTTGTGGCAATCAATGCCCTTTTCTATGCGATTTATTTGGTACGGGTGAAAAAAATTGCGCATATCTACAAACCCATTACCATCAACAAAGTCACCTTTACATTTGGCACATTATACATGCTACCCGTTGGGGGATGGGCCCTGTACCATACCAATTTCGAGACATTCACGCCAAGTATCAGCGCCAAAGTCGTATACATCCTTTTCTTCACTAGCTTCTTGGTTTACCTACTGAATTCCTATGCGGTAAAAAAGGCCGGACCTACACTGGCGGGACTCTATATATACCTTCAACCTGTGTTGGCCACAGTAATCGCCATGTTGTTGGGAACCGACATCCTTACCGCGAGTAAAGCGCTGCTCATGGTGATGATTATGACCGGTGTATTTATCGCCACGCGGTTCTCTCCCAAATAATCCAAAAAATCGTTATCTTTGCATTTTATCTAGTTATGCGTACCACAGAAGCCAACGAACTCATCAACAGCGTCATCGAAAGCGTAGAGAAAAGCGGTATCAATGCCGACAAAATCATCAGCCCTTTGCAAGCAGCTCGCGAGCATGCGTTGAAAGAAAACGACCCCTTGGTAACACGCGCTTTGCGTTTGGCTTGGCAGCACGTTGAGTCCAACGAGGCTTTTGACATTGATTTGGCTGAAGAAATTGAATCTCCGGAGGAGAATTTTATTTACTTTTTATCGCTGATCGTTCGCTCTGAAAACGCCCT
>DBCP01000145.1:12647-13468 GCA_002293105.1 Bacteroidetes bacterium UBA955
ATGCAAAGGGTTCGCGCCCATATCGCAAGCTTCTGTATTCTGCTTTTCCTTACTTTTCAAGGAAATAACCATCACAAACACTTCGATTTCAACTGGGCACATCTTCCCTCGCACGAGCACGGAGAGATCCACTTCCATTCACACGATTGCGATGCCCAATCCCACATCTCGGAAGATTGCGCAGTTTGCGATTTCACCAAAGTGGTGGCAGATGTTTCACTGTTCCACCCAGTTACTCAACCGCATTTATCTAAAAGAATCACCCCACCGGCCAACGTGCCATTGGTGATTTTCATTTCCGCTGAACAACCCAAAAACAAAGCACCCCCTTGCGTTTAATGGCCTCGATTCTACGAAGTAATTAAACCAAACTGCATGTTTCAACGGATTTTCATTTCCATCATAGCACTCTTTTGCCTTGGCGATAGCATCGCCCAGAGAAAGGATTGTCCCTATTTTTTGCGTTTGAGAATCCTCACCGAAACGCCCCCTTCCTCCATAAACAATGAGGATAGCGCCATTGCCCCCAACCGCAAACCCGCTGAAGGTGCAGAAGTTTTCGTAGAATTAAGCCACTCCATCGCCCACGTCGATGCCAGCGGTTTTGCCACCTTGAAAGGCCTTTGCTCCACCACCACCGATGTAGAAATCAACTACCAAGGAAAACACCACCATTTGATATTGTTGAGCAAATCGCCCGGGGAAATCGCTGCTCGCAACTACTACACGGTGGTCTTATCCGATGACCAAGACAGCAGCTTTGTCGATTCGGAGAAAGAAGGTTTATCCGATGGCCCTTTTTCGGCAGAAATGCTCCCTTC
>DBCP01000084.1:0-8260 GCA_002293105.1 Bacteroidetes bacterium UBA955
AATTGATGATCTAGAAACCCGCGGAAATAGAATCATTCATGTGCGTTTTAATGAAAATGATTGGGCTTCATTGATTAATCAAAAGGGCTTGTTGTATATCGATTTGTCGGCCAAAATTAACAGTCCACGGCCATTGAATGATACAGCGCGGGTTCACAGTCGGGTTGACCTAGCCGAAAATGGATTGGCTAATCAATTGAGTCAAAACTATACAGGCAAAGGTGTCTTAATTGGGGTAGTGGATATTGGTTTTCAAACCGATCATCCCACATTCTTTAACAGTGAGGGCAGAGGATATCGCGTTTTAAGATTTTGGAACCAGCAACAAAAATCAGGTACAGCTCCTGTGAATTTTGCATACGGCAGTGAATATTTAGATTCGCAAACTATTTTATCGGCTATTGACGATGATGGTTCACATGGAACGCATGTGGCAGGTATCGCAGGCGGTTCGGGATTTGCATCACCCTCACTCAAATACCGTGGCATGGCACCTGAGTCTAAACTGGCTTTCGTGGGAATTAAATATACGAATGATACACTCGGCGGCAGCGGCCTTGGCGATTATGTTGTAGCGAATCCAACCATCATTGATGGATACAATTACATCTTCAAATTGGGCGAGAAACTTGGAATGCCCGCCGTTTGTAACCTCAGTTGGGGAATGCACACCGGTCCACACGATGGCACATCCTTGTTTGATCGCTCCGTAAAATCATTGGTTGGATCGGGCAGAATTGTGGTCGGCGCGGCAGGTAACGATGGCAGAAATCAAATGCACATTTACAAACAAACCAATGGCGACACCTTGTTTACGCTGGCGTTGGATAACAATCGCAACAATCATCCGCATGAAAATGTCCTCACCGATATTTGGGGTGGCGTGGGCGATAAACTCAGTGTTCAAATCACATTGGTGGATACGTTTGGCAAAAAAATTATCGCAGCGCCATGGAATTTGGCTGGTGATTGTGTGAATTGCGGCACCTACAAAAGAACCTATAGTATAGGCACTGATACACTCTGGGTTATCGCAACAGAACAGGTTTTTCCGTTGAATAATAAGCCCAATTTGTTGTTGATTATTGAGCACAACAGACCCCAATCGGCCTATATTCAATTGGGAATCACGAGCACGGGCGAAGTACATGGTTGGAATTCTGGCCAGGCCTATCGGTGGACATCTGGGCATTATTACGCAGGTCACAAAGGTGGGTCATTCAGTCCAAAGCACATTGCGGGTATTGCGGAAGGTTCAGTGGGTGAAAATGGAGGTTCTGGCACACATACCCTAACGGCGGGGGCCTACATCAATCGAAATCAATGGTTTAATTACAAAGGCGAGTACTTTAACCAACCTTGGCATACTGTGGGCGACATCGCCGGGTTTAGCAGTCGTGGACCAATGCCAAAAACCCAAGATTTTCCGAAAGGAAGAATTAAACCTGACGTCATCGCGCCGGGACAAATGATTGCATCAGCTTTGCACCGCAGACAAGTTCCAGGATGGTTGAACAATGAAATCGTACATAAATCAACATTCCGTGGTCAGGATGTCTACTGGGCGATGTTCTCTGGTACATCCATGGCATCTCCCCATGTTGCTGGTATAGTGGCATTATACCTGCAAGCCAATGAATGGCTGACGCCTGATGAAATTCGGAACTTATGGCGACTTACGGCCCGTAAAGATCAATACACCACACAAGATTCAAATGGCAACTCAGGATACGGTAAAATTGATGCCTATGAAACGCTAAAGATTTTGGACAAATATGCCCATACAAACAATCAAAACAGCTTTAAATCGGGATGGTTACACTTTGTCAATGACCAGAACGAATTGATAGTAAGTAACTATCAGAATCCCAATTGGATATGTGATGTGATGGTCTATAATTCTTTGGGACAGCTTGTATGCACCGGTAAAACAGGGGAGGGAAGTCGCATTGAATTGAACAATCAGCCGCAAGGCCTATACTACGGGCAAATCATCAACCATCAGCAGGTGTTGTCGCGATTCTCAATATTCCGCTAATGAGGATTCATTATTCACTTTTGGATTTCAAATAATCCAAATAAGGCAATACGTAACGGTCTTTCTTTTGATCGTAAATATCGGGAATGGTCACCATGATTCCAGTTTCCTCCACATCCCCAAAATGTGAATTTATTGTGGTGCCAAACGTGCGCATTGTGGGGCTTAAATTCATGTAATTATTAAACAGCGGTGGGATATTCTCACCTAAATCCCTCACTCTTGTATTCAACAGTTTATGTCCCTCTTTGTAATCCAATCCTTGAAGTTGATCCAAGAATTCCTTGCAATCATATTCCAAAATCACAGGGGCATCAACCACGGCAAGTGCTTCAGGATCAGGGAAGTAATACTGCATAAAATGCAAAATTGTATCTCTGGCCTCTCGATTAAAGTCGGTATACATGGTGATTTTACCAAAGAAATACTTCATTTCCGGATACATCACAACGAGAGCGCCGAGGCCGTCCCACAAGTTGTCCAAAGAAAACAAGCCTTTCCGACTTCCTGCGCTGGGTTGAAATTCGGGTTGAACGAAACTGCGTCCCAATTCAATGGCGTAAGGAAAGTAGTTGTTTTTTAATTTTTCAGAGAATTGGAAAATTTCAGTAGTAGAGAGGTGGAATTTGCCCGTTTCATCTTTTGTTTCATTGCACAATACAACGCGATAGCCACCGACAATGGCTTTTTCTGAGGGATCCCATACGATCAACTGACTGTAAGAATAGGGGCCTGAATCAAATTCATCCACATCGATTGCCTTTCCAGTACCACCACCGGCAACCCGAAACGATACTTCGCGCAAACGACCAACTTCCAACATCAAGTTGGGTTTTTCATCGCCTTTGAAAATGTAAATTTCGTTGGAAGCATTATTTGTAGGGCGAATGAATATATCTGAAGTGAGCTCTTTTAATAGCACTTCTCGGTCAATAGGATCAATGATTTGTTCAAACATGGCTTGTGGGCTCATGGGGTAAATTTAATGAAAATTTATAGAATCCCTAAAATCAGGGGAGTTTAAAGCGTGCTTCCGGATCCAAAGGAAGCTGATAAACAAAGTCTTTGATATGTTGTACTTCTTCCATCGTACGTCTTTTGTTGAACAGATTCGCCGCAATTGGATGGCCAAAAGTAAGTGTAATGGTCTGTCCCTTTTGCTTGAACAATTCGTCGGCCAGCGTCATCATTTCAATGTTGAACTTGATTCTGAAGAACTTACGCCAATTGGCTATGCGATAGAATCGGTTTGAATTTGATCCATCAATATGCACAGGCACTATGTTGTAGTTGTATTGAATCGCTTTGCCCAAAAAACTCTTCTGCCATTCCAAGTCCATGATTATCCCATTGGTTTTGCGCGAACACATGCCAGAGGGAAAAACAATCATGGCTTCCTTTTCTGCATAGGCTTCATCAACGCGCACCATGGATTCCTTGGCTGATTTTCCAAATTTGTTCACAGGGATAAAATAACCTTTGAATTGCGGGATACTCGCCAAAACATCATTGGCAATGATGCGTAGTTCATGGCGGACTCTACCAACCTCTGCAAATAAACACAAGGCATCCATTCCTGCCATGGGGTGATTGGCCACGAATACTACTGGACCTTCTTTGGGTATTCGTTCTGTGTGGTGGGATTTGATCGTACAACCCATTTCCTCCACGGCTTTGATGGCGAATTCTCTACCATCAAAGCCATGGTACTTTCTCAATACGCGGTTCAATTCGTCTTGGTGTACAAATCTTTCAAACCAGCGCAATAGAAATTCGGGAATCCAACGCAACAAACGGGCATTCTTGGAGGCAATTACCTCTCGAACACTCACTTGTAGCGGTTGGTTATTCATGGTTTAATCAAGAAAGAATGGTTGACTTGGTAGCATCCAAAATAGCAAATGATGATGCAGAATCTGTGGACTCTGAATACACGCGAAGTACTGGCTCAGTGCCGCTCGGACGAATCATTACCCATGAACCGTTGCTCAGTCTAAACTTATACCCATCCACATCCTCAACATCCACAACGTCGTAAGAACCAAATTTGGTGTAACTTCTTGATTTGCAGTTTTCAATAATACTTTCTTTCAACTCATTGGTTAGGTGTAAATCGTATCGCTCAACAGCAAAAGAACCCACTTTGGCATACATGTCTTGGATCAATTCCGACACCGATTTTCCTGTTTTTGCCATGTATTCCATTAACACCAATCCCATCCAAACACCATCGCGCTCGGGAATATGACCCTTTATCGCAATTCCACCGCTTTCCTCAGCGCCAATCAATACATCATCGGTTACCATGTACTCACAGATGTATTTGAATCCAATTTTGGTGGTAATAGCTTCCAAACCTTTCAAATCGCACAGTTTCTGCACTTTGTCGCTCACAGAGAAACTCTTAACCACCTTGCCGCTGTAACCTTTGAATGTAGTA
Organism: Bacteroidetes bacterium UBA955; assembly: GCA_002293105.1. GTDB lineage: Bacteria > Bacteroidota > Bacteroidia > NS11-12g > UBA955 > UBA955. The sequence continues at coordinate 4,479 of DBCP01000084.1, forward strand.
AGGTATTCAATCAACAACAAAATCAAATGGTGCGAATCAACAAACTGCCCATTCTCATCAAACCAACCAATGCGATCGGCATCCCCGTCGGTAGCCAAGCCACACAAATTGTTGGGGTTAGATGCAATCAACGGTCCGATTTCAGGCAAATTCTTCAATATGGGCTCTGGTGCACGTCCTTCAAACCCTGGGTTGTGATCACCATGCAAAATGGTCGATTTGGGCAACAATCGTTTAACAATTGCCTGTCCCGCGCCATACATCGCGTCATATACCAAACCAGAAGAGATGCCATCCAATGCTTGCATGTCAAAACTGCGCAAGCAATGGTCGTAATACATGGTCTCGAAATCGCCATAAGATATCAATCCATCGCTTATGTACGATTCAAAAGATGCGCCTGCATCCACCAAGTTGTTTGCAATCAATGCTTCCACTTTATTGACTTCTGATGGAATGGCTGGACCACCATAATTGGCTTTAATCTTATAACCATTGTAAGTAGGAGGGTTGTGGCTCGCGGTCAAAATAATACCTGCACCCGTTTTCAATTGGTTTGCTGCCAATGAAATCATCGGCGTAGATACAAAACCTTGTGAAACAACAACTTTAATTCCTTGTGCCGCCAACTGTCTGGCTGTTTCCTTGGCAAACATTTCGCCGCCGAAGCGACAATCATATCCTACAACACAGCTTTTTGGCAAATCGCTTTGATTCAACCATGTGGCTGTTGCGTTGGCTACCCGTCTCACGTTAGCGACTGTAAACTCATCCGCAATGATCTCGCGCCAGCCGTCTGTTCCAAATTTAATCTGATACATATATTGTTGTTTATTTATACAAATGCGTTTTCGCCTGTGATCTCCATGCCCAAAATGAGCAAATGGATGTCGTGAGTTCCTTCATATGTCACCACAGATTCCAAATTCATCATGTGACGCATAATTGGGAATTCGCCTGTGATCCCCATTCCACCCAACATTTGACGTGCTTCCCGGGCCGTCGTCAGGGCGATTTCAACGTTGTTACGCTTCGCCATGGAGATCTGAGCGGGTGTGGCCAATCCTTTATCCATCAATTGTCCCAATCGCCAAACCAACAATTGCGCTTTGGTAATTTCAGTCAGCATTTCGGCCAATTTCTTTTGTTGCAATTGGAATCCTCCGATGGGCTTGCCAAACTGAATGCGCTGTTTTGAGTAGCGTACGGCAGTGTCATAGCAGTCCATGGCAGCACCCAACGCGCCCCAACTAATGCCGTATCTTGCCGAATTTAAGCATGTCAAAGGACCTTTCAATCCGGAAACACCGGGTAGTATATTGTCTTTTGGAACTTTCACATTATCGAAAACCAACTCACCCGTACAGCTCGCTCTCAAGCTCCATTTGTTGTGGGTGGTAGGGGTTGAGAACCCTTCCATCCCGCGTTCAACGATCAAACCGTGTACAGTACCGGCTTCATTCTTCGCCCAAACAACGGCAACATCGGCAAATGGAGCATTGCTAATCCACATTTTTGCGCCATTGAGCAGGTAATGATCGCCTTTGTCAACAAAATTGGTAGTCATGCCACCAGGGTTCGATCCATGATCCGGCTCTGTGAGTCCGAAACAACCCAACCAATCGCCAGAAGCCAATTTCGGCAAGTATTTTTGTTTTTGGGCCTCGCTACCAAACTTATGGATGGGATACATAACCAAGGAACCTTGTACCGATGCCGTAGAACGAACGCCACTATCGCATCGCTCCAATTCTTGCATGATGATACCATACGTTGTATAATCCATCCCTCCACAGCCGTATTCAACAGGCAATTGTGGACCAAAAGCCCCAATTTCACCCAGTTGCTTGACGATATGTCGAGGAAATTCAGCTTGCTGGGCGAAGTGTTCGATGATCGGACTCAATTCGCGCTTCACATACTCACGAACCGATGAGCGAATCAATTTTTGTTCATCGGTCAATAAATCATCGATGGCATAAAAATCGGGTGCGTTGTAGCGGTCTTTTCCTTGGTTGGCCGACAGCAAATCTGAAATTTCTTGTGAACTCATAGAACTTATCTGTTACAAATGTAACATAGTTGTTTTCTTTGCATTGAATTTTTAGAGTAAGAATATGTTAACAACCATTTTTATTGACCAATTACAGATTCATGCACCTATCGGGTGGTACGAAGAAGAGCGCATGAATAAAGTTGGATTATCGGTGAGTGTTAGGTTGAAATTGGATTCAAAGTCATTAAGCGATGAATTAAATCAAACCATAGATTACGCCACCATTACGCAATGGGTGTTGACCATCGCAGAGCGCCCGGTAAAGTTGTTAGAAACATTTGCCGAAAACATTCTCTTACACATCGAAAGTCAAATCAGTCATGGACTCGTGCAAATTCAAATCAGTGTGAGGAAAGCACAGATTCAAGCAAGGGGTGTATTGGCGGCAGCCCATGGGGTAGAAGTAGAACAGAATTATCCCAAAAGACAAGACAATTGAGTATCTTTGTGGGAATGAGTTTTTTGCGATTTTTCAGCCTCGTTGTAATGTGCGCCACTACCAGTGTTTTTGCGCAAATACCGGCAATTACAGGGTGGGTGTATAACAAGAAAACATTGGAGACAATTCCCGGTGCAATCATCGTGGATTCCGCTTCATACACCTTTGTTGAATCCAACGCACAAGGATTTTATCAATTTGGTACAAAACAAGGCGACAAAACCATCATCGTTGCGGCGCCTGGGTTTAAACCACAAAAGGTACTGATCGATGTGCAGTCTTCGGTGACAAAGAACTTCTTTTTGCGTCCCGTTGGATTCGGAGAACTTGACTCCGCCACTGAATATCTGTCGCTCTACAACCTCAAGCCATCGTTTTACAGTACCACCAAAAAAGCCATTATTCAATCTCCCAGTGTGCTCTCGGTAAGCGATCCCGTGAAATATTTTCAGTTTTTACCTGGGGTTACAGGTGGCATTGAAGGACTTTCGGGTTTGGTGGTGCGCGGAAGCAATTCTGACCAGAATTTGTTGTTGATGAATGGATTACCCCTTTATGGAAACGGTCATGTATGGGGTTTTCTATCGAATTACAATACTGAAGTATTGAAGAATGCCGATTTTTATAGGGGTGTTGCTCCAGCAAGATATGGTGGACGTGCGGGCGGAGGGGTCATCGATATCCAAACGGATGGCGGTGCTGCCAAAGAATGGACAGGCAAAATGCATGTAGATCCACTAACGGCCAATGTGGCGATGGATGGGCCTTTGGATCACAGAGGTAAAGTGACCGGATCGCTCGGAATACGGAGGAGCTATTTGGATTGGTTGGTGGGTGCCGGACAAGAGAGCGGTTTGATTGGCAATATTCACGACATCAACGCCAGGGTTGATTACAAAGTTGATCAGCATTCCCAATGGAATTTTTGGGTTTACAATGGTAGAGACAAATACGGATTGTCATCGGAAGTAGATGAGGTAGACTCTCTAAATCGTAGGGTAGTATTCAGTTTTGATTTGCTTACCTCTTGGCAAAATACCCAAATCGGTAGTCGCTATTCCCACGAATTTAAGTCCAACCATTTTGGTTCTTTTACAACCGGATATTCTCGTTTTGTTTACAGCAACTTGTTCAATTTAGACGGTTCAATCACCCAAGGTGCAAATACCCAAACGGCTCAAATTAGCGAAGAATTAAAAAACGCAATCACCGATTACACAGCCAACGGCGATTTTTCCTATGTATACTCACCGCAACACACCATTCGTTACGGCAGTCATTTTACAT
>DBCP01000084.1:8415-12665 GCA_002293105.1 Bacteroidetes bacterium UBA955
TCTGTGAATTTTGGTTTGAGGGTATGGACCTTTGTAACCAATACGAAAACCTATGTGAGACCAGAGCCACGTCTGATTATTAGTCAGTTGTTAGAAGGTAAAAAGCGCATTCAATTGGGCTTTTCTGTCGCGAATCAAGGCCTGAATCAATTGTCTAGTGTGAACGGCTCTTTGCCCAGAGATGTCTGGTTTCCGAGCAGTGCGAGCTTCAGACCCCAGCGTACAACCCAAATTAGTTGCGCTTATTTGTTTCCCTTGGCTACAGGGGTTGAATTTTCAGCAGAAGGCTATTACAAGTGGTTTGACGGAATTACCGATCTCACAGGGGTAGAAGAGGATCCTTTTGTAAAAGACTTCTGGGAGCGCAGCATCGTACAAGGAACAGGTAGGGCTAGAGGCTTCGAAGCGATGATTACCAAGAAAACAGGTTCAGGAACAGGTCTGTTGAGTTACACATACTCAAAAACAGAGCGCACCTTCGAATTTATCAATGATGGCAAACCCTTCGATTATCGTTGGGATCGACCACATCAATTGAAAGCGCAATTCACTTGGCAAGCACAGACTTGGTTGACAATTAACATGTCGGGCATGTTGATGAGCGGAAATGTTTATACGGTGCCAACAGGACAGTATCTAACTACCGACAATAAATTGGTATTCGACTACAGTAGAAAAAACAACTACAGGATGCCAATGTACAAGCGATTTGACATTGGATTCACCAAAGAAATTAAACCCTATTACAACCGCGGTTATCGCGAGTTCTGGGGTCTTCAAGTATACAATGTTTTGGGTTCGATCAACCCCATCAACGCACGATGGGAAGTCAACACCGCCGGAAAATTGGTTTTGACTGGAACCACACCTTTTGTATTCATCCCCTCTGGATTTTATCGTTTAGAATTTTAATCGCGTATGAAAAAGAATTTTTGGATGTTAGGATTGATTGTGGCAATGTTTGCTGCCTCCTGTGACACAGAGTTAGACGATAGTTCCATCAAGTTTACACCTAGGTTGGTGGTGAATTCCTTCGTAAACAGCGACGATTTTTTCTCTGTACAAGTATCACAGACCATACCAATGACCGATACAACCTTCCCTGACTTTATCGAAAATGCCAACGTAATTGTAAATGATGGGATTCAGGATTACACACTGAGTTACAATCTTGGATTAAGCAAATACGTGGCCAATTTTAAGCCGGTGGCAGGTAAAGAATATAAGGTAGAAGTAAGTGTCCCCAACTTCTCTAAGGCAACCGGAAGAATGACCCTTCCGAACAAATTGAATAGCCCAAAATCAACCTGGAAAGACAATACAGGGTTTGATTCTTTTGGATTTGAAACAGGCACAATTACTTGTTTCATCGCAGATCCCCAAAATGAACGAAATTATTATGAAATCAATCTGTATCGTTACGATGATTTCATCCAAGAATGGGTGATTATGCCCCCAACAACCACCGATCCATTTTTGAACCAAAACGCGGCCAAAACAGACCTTGGTGGTTTTCTGCTCGATGACAGAACCTTTAACGGCGGAAATCGTCAATTTGAATTTATTACAAGCTTTGGCAGCGCAGGAAACATGTATAAGTATTTGGTGGAGGTGCGATCGCTCAGCGTAGAGTATTACACCTATCTGCAGTCGTTGGCCAATTACCGCAAAACAACGGGTTTGTTTTCCGACCCAACACCCATTTACAGCAATATCACCAATGGCCGAGGGATCTGCGCAGGTGCATCCATTCAACGCGATACCATTCAATAAGTCGGACAATCCGGTATTTCAATGCAAGAAAAGAAAATTCGCATTATCAATGCACAACAACACAATCTTAAACAGGTTAATGTCGATATCGATCATGGTTCATTCACTGTAGTTACTGGCGTATCTGGGAGCGGAAAATCGAGCCTTGTATTTGAAACATTGTTTGCGGAAGGACAGCGGAGGTATGTAGAGAGTTTGAGCAGTTATGCCCGACAGTTTTTGGGTCGGATGAAAAAACCGCTGGTTGATGATATCCAAGGGTTATGTCCTGCGGTTGCCATCGAACAAAAAGTAAACACCCGCAATCCACGAAGTACTGTAGCTACTTCAACGGAAATTTACGATTATATCAAATTGCTTTTTAGTAGGGCTGGACATACCATGTCGCCGGTATCAGGCAGGGAAGTGAAGCGGGAAACCACCGAAGATATTCTGAAGTATTGCCAAGCCAATAAAATTGGTGAGCGAGCACTCATTATGGCACCTCAGCCGGAAAAAACCCGGAACGAAAGCGACTGGGATTTGCTCATACAAAAAGGATTCAGTAGGATTTGGTGCGAGAACCAGTTGTTTTCTGTCCAAACCTTACTCGACGAGAAATCAAGCCTAGACCAATCCATTTTTATTGTTGTGGATCGTTTGGCCATTCAACCCGATGAAGAGGAATTCCAATCCAGATTATTCGATGCATGCGAAACGGCATTTTGGGAAGGAGAGGGCAATTGCACGTTGCATTTCATGGAAAGCAAAGAGTCTGTGGAATTCAATAACCGATTTGAATTAGACGGTTTGAAATTTGAAATTCCAACCAAAGACTTTTTGAGCTTTAACAACCCACATGGTGCTTGTAGAACTTGTGAAGGTTTTGGTTCTGTGCTGGGATTGGATCGCGATTTGATAATCCCCGATACATCGCTCAGTGTGTTCGAAGGAGCCGTGGCGCCCTGGAAAGGTGAAACAATGGGAGAGTGGCGCAATGATTTCATTCGTTTGGCTAACAAAGTGGATTTCCCCATTCATCGGGCGATTCGAGATTTAGACAATCATCACCTCCAATTGTTGTGGGACGGCAGTAGAGAACTTCCAGGGATTTTGGATTTCTTTAAGTATATCGAGGATAAATCCTATAAAATCCAATATCGTGTGCTGGCAGCGCGCTATCGCGGAAAAACAACTTGTCCAGATTGTCATGGAACACGCCTTCGCAAAGAAGCTTCCTATGTGAAAATACTATCGAACCACGAACCCAAGCAACTCAGTATTCAAGAATTGCTGCTCATGGAAGTAGATAATGCCTTGGAATATGTCACAACGCTGGCGTTAAATCCAACTGATTATGCGATTTCAGAGCGGATTATCGATGAAATAAAAGGACGCTTACAGTTTCTGAGCGATGTGGGATTGGGCTATTTATCGCTCAATCGATTAAGCAATACATTAAGCGGTGGTGAAAGTCAACGCATCAATTTGGCAACCTCTTTGGGGAGCAACCTAACCGGCTCGATGTACATCCTTGACGAACCCAGCATAGGATTGCATTCGAGAGACACAGAACGATTGATTACCGTTTTAAAAGCATTACAAAATGAAGGCAATACCGTAATTGTTGTTGAGCACGACGAGGATATTATGCGGAATGCTGAAAATGTGATTGATATCGGACCGCAAGCAGGTACGTTGGGTGGACATTTGTTGTACCAAGGTCCATTCGATGGAATCAGTCAATGTGATGCCAGTTTAACGGGTAAATATTTGTCGGGCGAGGAAAAAATCGAGGTGCCTTCAACCAGAAGGAAATCGCCCCATTTTATTGAACTCGAAGACGTTACCGCCAACAATTTGAAGAACGTGAGTTGCAAGTTTCCTTTGGAGTCATTCACTGTAGTAACTGGGGTATCGGGCTCAGGGAAAACAACCCTGATTAAACAAGTTCTATATCCTGCAATGAGCCGCGAATTGGGCTTGTTCACAACCACGAAACCAGGAAAATTCAAAAAGTTGTCTGGTGCTATTTCCCTAGTAAAATCCATCGAAATGGTGGATCAAAATCCCATTGGAAAGAGTAGTCGAAGCAATCCTGTGACCTATGTGAAAGCATTTGATGAAATCAGGGATTTGTTCGCCAATACCCCAACATCGAAATTCAATGGATTCAAGCCCTCTCACTTTTCTTTTAACGTAGATGGCGGTCGCTGCGATGTTTGTCAAGGCGAAGGCGAAACCATTATAGAAATGCAATTCATGGCCGACATCAAATTGGAGTGTGAAGCATGTGGTGGACATCGTTACAAGAAGGAAGTGCTGGAGGTGGAGTACAATGGAAAGAATATTTTCGAAGTCCTCGATATGACAGTGGATGAGGCGATGGTCTTTTTTGATGATGTCAAAGCGATCCGTGAACGAATCAAGCCATTACAAGATGTGGGATTGGGTTATGTGAAACTCGGACAAGGTTCAAATACTTTGAGTGGGGGCGA
>DBCP01000096.1:0-398 GCA_002293105.1 Bacteroidetes bacterium UBA955
GTTGAGCAGGGAATTGCCAACACCCATGGAATTCGTGGCTGTGAACGATTCATTTGGTGAGAGTGGCACACCGGACCAGTTGTTGGAGAAGTATGGATTGACCTCGGCTGCGATCGTAGCGGCGGCGGAGCGTGCGATTTCGAGAAAGGCATAAATCTTACACAAAATAGGCGGGTTGCGGTTTTAGAGAATCGGCCCTGTAGTTGTATCTTTGGAGGCCCCGCGCAGCGGGGCCTCCTTGTTTTATCGATGGGTGTTTCCTGTGCTTTTAGATGGATGCGCAGTCAGAAGCGAAATTGGTATAGCGGGTCTGTGAGAGAAATGCGATGAATACGAGAGAAATCCTGGGGGCCTTTGCCCAAATCCAACCTATGCAAGCACTGGCGGCCGCGGCGGAG
>DBCP01000096.1:430-3681 GCA_002293105.1 Bacteroidetes bacterium UBA955
GCACCCATACACCTGCAAGGACTGGCGGGCTCGGGCTTCGCCCTCGCCACCGCCAGCCTCTATGCTTCTTCATCCCGCCCCATCGTGGCCATCCTTCACAATAAAGAAGAAGCCCAATACTTTAAATCCGACCTTGAAAATCTCCTAGTCGGTGAAACCATCTACTTCCTCCCAGATTCTTTCCTCAAGCCCTATAACCTGGCCCGTGAAAATGCCATGGGCGTACAAGAACGCATCGAAACACTTAACGCCCTGCGAAGAAATAATAAACGCATCTTCGTTACCTATACCTCAGCACTGGCAGAGTTTGTGGTTGATAAAGCCGAACTTGAAAAGTCATCCATCGAAATTGCACGCGGACAGTCACTCGATACAGAGTTTTTGATGGAATTCCTCCAAGTCAATGGCTTCGAACGACGTGATTTTATCTTTGAGCCCGGTGAGTTTAGCGTGCGTGGCGGTATCGTAGACCTTTTTAGCTTTGCCCATGAATACCCGTTTCGAATCGATTTGGATGGTGACATCATCGAGAGTATCCGAACCTTTGACGTCAACGACCAATTATCGCTGAAAGAAATCGCCCATTTCTCGCTTTTGCCCAACATCCAAGAACAAAGAAACCAAGAAACAACTTTTTCCATCACCGATTACTTCGATCCCAAAACCATCGTTGTGGCCCAAGACATGGCCTTCCAAATTGAGGACCTCGCCAAAGCCTGGGAAAAAGCACTCCAAGTGTATCAAGAAGCCGTAGATTTTGGTCGTGAAGTCATTCCAAAACACCCAAAACAAATTTGGAATACCCCCAAAGGATTCGTCGCCGTATTGGACCCATTTACCCAAATTCACTTCAGTGGAAATCGCCCCACAGGCAAAGTGGATATTATCGAATTCTACCAACAACCACAGCCACTGTTTAAACGCAACTTTCCAATGCTCATCGATTGGATGCAGCAAAACGAAAAGGATGGGTATAAAACTTTGGTGTTTAGCGAAAACAGCCGACAAATTGAACGATTAACCACCATCCTCGCGGACACAAACGCCCAAGCCACTTTTGACCCAGTATACCAGGGCCTTTCGGCGGGTTTTGTTGACCGGGATGTGAAAATTGCTTTTGCCACGGAGCATCAGCTCTTCGATAAATACTATCGACCGAAGGGCCGACAGAAATATTCATCCCAAACATCGCTCACACTCAGAGAACTCAAGAACTTAAAACCGGGCGATTTTGTGACACACATCGACCATGGCATTGGGCGATTCGCTGGGCTAGAGAAAATGGATGTATATGGCGTAACCCAAGAGGTGGTGCGCATTGTATACAAAGACAACGACCTTCTGTACGTGTCGGTCAATAGCCTGCACAAAATAAGTAAATACACAGGAAAGGATGGTACACCCCCAAGCATGCACAAATTGGGGAGTCCGCAATGGGATAAACAGAAGAAAGCGACCAAGAAAAAAGTCAAAGACATCGCCCGGGAACTCATCGCCCTGTATGCAAAACGAAAAGCCCAGCAAGGATTTGCTTTCGGTCCCGACAATTATCTACAAATGGAGTTGGAGGCTAGCTTTTTTTATGAAGATACCCCTGATCAGGGAAAGGCGGTGGAGGATACCAAACGCGATATGGAATCGCCACAGCCCATGGATCGGTTGGTGTGTGGTGATGTGGGTTTCGGCAAAACAGAAGTTGCCATGCGCGCAGCGTTCAAAGCGGTCTGCGATAGCAAACAAGTGGCAGTGCTTGTGCCCACAACCATTTTGGCGCAACAACACTATCGCTCTTTTACCAAACGATTCGCTGGCTTTCCCATTACCGTGGACTACATCAATCGGTTTAAATCAGCCAAGGAACAAAAAGCTACACTCGACAAAGTCAAGGACGGAAAGGTGGATGTGCTCATCGGAACGCACCGGATTCTGGGTAAGGATATCGAGTTCAAAGACCTTGGGCTCATGATCATTGACGAGGAACAAAAATTTGGGGTCGCCGCCAAGGAAAAACTCAAAGAGCGAAAGGTGAATGTTGATTCGCTGACATTAACGGCCACACCCATTCCGCGAACCCTTCATTTTAGTTTGATGGGGGCCCGCGATTTATCGATCATCAATACCCCCCCGCCCAATCGACAGCCCGTTCATACAGAATTACATACCTTCAATAAAGACCTTATAGCAGAGACTGTCACCCATGAAATTGAGCGCGGCGGACAGGTTTTCTTTGTTCATAGCCGGGTGAAAGACATTCACGAATTGGCCCGTCTCATAGCCGATGTAGTTCCGGGATGCAGGGTTTGTGTTGCGCACGGGCAAATGGAAGGACATGAACTGGAAGATGTTATGGTGCAATTTATCGAGGGTGAGTACGATGTGCTTGTGGCCACCACCATCATTGAAAGCGGGTTGGATATTCCCAATGCCAATACCATCATCATCAACAATGCCCATATGTTTGGTCTCAGCGATTTGCACCAAATGCGGGGTAGGGTGGGTAGAAGCAACACCAAGGCGTTTTGTTACCTGCTGTCGCCGCCGGTGTCGGTGTTGAGTGAGGATGCCCGTAAGCGATTGCGTACATTGGAAGAATACAGCGAGTTAGGGAGTGGGTTTCAGGTGGCGATGCGCGATTTGGATATCCGTGGTGCGGGTAACTTGTTGGGTGGCGAGCAATCGGGATTTATCAGTGAAATGGGGTTTGATATGTACCACAAAATCTTGGACGAGGCAGTGCGTGAGTTAAAGAATGAAGAGTTTGTGGATCTGTTCGATCAGCCGGAAGATATCAGCAGCAGAGACTGTCAGATAGACACGCAATTTGAAATGCTCATCCCTTCTGATTACGTCACGCAAACCGCTGAGCGATTGGCCTTGTACAGTGAACTATCTAGCATCAATACCGAATTGGAATTACAGCGATTTGGCAGCAATTTGAAAGACCGGTTTGGTAAAATTCCGTTGACGGTGGTGGCACTGTTGGATACAGTTCGACTCAAGTGGGCGGGGAAGCAACTGGGGATGGAGAAAATTGCATTGAGCAATGGAGGCATGCGATGCTATTTTCCGGGCGATCCCAATGCGGCTGTATACCATAGTGAGAGCTTTGGGGCCATTATGGGCTTTGTGGCCAGTAATCCCAATAAATTTAGTGTAAAGCAGACCGATAAGGCTTTAATCGTTACAGTTAAAGGACTTGAAACGGTGTTTGAAGCCCTTCATGTTTTGGGGGAGTGGGATACCCACCGCAC